>CAZCRK010000004.1:20439-71024 GCA_964501035.1 uncultured bacterium | reverse complement strand
TGATTATACTCCAATTGCATATACGTCTTTTCACTTACTTATTTTATTTTTAGTATATAAAATATTACTGCAAAATAAATTTATACGAAAATACAATATTATTTATGTCATTAATATTCTTACTTTATGCTTTATGATAATAGCAAACAAGTCACAATAATATGAAATATTTATTTTTATTTTTGTTCATTTTTGTATCCAATTTACAAAGTCAAGGTTTGAATCTTGATGCAACCAAGAGTGAATATATAATAAATGAAATTTATTCAATTCAAAATGCATATATAAATGAAGATTTATTTTTGTTTCCCGTTCGAGAAAAGGTTCCACCTGAAGAATATATTAACCTATTCCAAAAGATAAATAAAACAGTGAAGCTAGAACCAATCTTTGCAATGAGGTTTAGTAGTTCTGGTTTTGAACTAGACTCTGCCAATACACCAAGTTCTGTATTATGGATTACTCCAGGAGTTAAAATAACAACAACAATACCACTTATTAACCCAATGTCTGGGATTTGGTTTTATGCATGGGGTAGATTTCACAAACATTCTGCTTATGGATTTAATGGAAATGAAATTGATTTAAGTTCTGAAAATTATTATACCTCATTTAATTATACACCGTATAACAACACGGAGTATATTGTAAATACTGAAAAACCTGATAATGGAGTTGATTTTGATGAAGGTCAAGGTGGAATTGCGTTAATTTCAAAAAGTTCTGAGTTAGTTTTTGGAAAGTTTAATAGTAGTTTAGGTCCATTTGCTCGAGGGAATTTAAGCATATCACAAAAAGCACCTAGCTTTCAACAATTTAGATTTCATACTAACATTTCTGATAAATTTCATTTTACATATTTAGTTGGAAACCTAAACTCCACTGTGGTTGATAGTTCACTTTTAGAGTTATACCAAGATGATTCTGGGCAAAATAGATTACCACAATTACCTCGTTATGTTATTCAACATAGATTAGATGTTGTTCCAAAAACTAATTTCAGATTTGGACTTTATGAACAAATAATTACGGGTGCGAAGTTATCTATGAATTATTTAAATCCACTCATGCCATATTGGTCAGCTCAACATTCAAATGGAGATATTGACAATCTTCAAATGGGTCTAGATTGGGAATGGATTGTGAAAACTAATAGGATTTATGGTGCTTTTTATATGGATGAGTGGTCACCTTATAAAACATTTACTGATGATAATCATAACTGGTTTGCGTGGCAGTTTGGATTTTCTTCACTTTTGAGAAATTCAGTTTTACTTAAAATGGAATATGCTAATCTAACACCGCAAATATATACACATAAATTTGAAATTAACATTCCAGAACATAATGGATACCCTCTCGGATATTGGAGTAGGGGAGATTCACATGATTTTATAGCATCTCTCAATTGGTTGAAGGGTCAAAACATATATACCATTTCATACGAAAACACAAGTTTCGGAACCCCAGAATATAATATAGAGGCAATTTCTAATAAAAACAAACTTAGAGAAGTCTTTACACTCAGTAGTCAAATTAAGTTACCAAGTAATTTTAATTTAGGTTATTCATTAAGCTACATGTATACAAAAAATATTTATAAAAATGCCAAATATTATGATGCTACAGTTTCAATTATGTATAATATAAAATATTAATTTTATATTAATACTATTTAGCCTTAAATTTCTAAAAGAATAAAGAGGTGTCCTAATGCTGAATACTTTAATTATAGTTTCATTTTTAAGTTTTTCCTTTTCACAGTTATCTGACTTTGTTTGGGCTTCTGCGGGGTTTTCTCTAACAGATCAATCTGTATCTTTCTCAATTGGTCAACGATTAACAGAAAAAACTGGTTGGCTTAGTATCGTCAGCTTAGAAAGCTTACCTGTTGAAAAAAGTGAAATACTTGAATTAAATAATAATACTTTGAATACTGATAATGGTTTTCAAACTATAAATTCAAATGTAATGAATAATTCAATTTCTTTAGGTCCTACATTTATGTTATATGAAAAATTATCAACTTTTTTGACTTTAGGAATTAATAAATCAACCTTATTTCAAAAGTATGTAGAAGAAAATGATGAAACTTCAATAAATCATGAATTTTGGAATGATAGTAATGAAGTGAAATTTTCAACAATTTTCAATATTGGGTTCATTTACACTTTCGATATGAGAAATTCAATTGGACATTGGTTAGTGAAACTCATGTATTCTAGTATTAATGATAAAGCTATTATTTCTGTAGGTGCTGGATTATGAACAAAACTATAATTTTACTTTTATATACTTCAGTTATGTTTCCACAAATTGTTATTACTGAAATAATGAATAATCCTTTAGAATTTACTGACACTCATGCTGAATGGTTTGAATTATATAATAATTCTAATGATGTTGTTAATTTAGAAGGATGGACGATTAAAGATTCAACACATGATTATCATGTTATTCAACATGCTCTAGATATCGAACCATACTCTTATTTGGTTTTTGCTAGAGATTCTGTTCAGAATGATGATTTACCATTTAATTATGATTATTCTTCAATAATATTAGCAAATAGCGAAGATGAGTTAATTTTATTGAATACAACCCTTGATACAGTTGATATTGTAAAGTGGGATAGTGAGTTTCCATTTTCAGCAGGTCATTCAATGGAATTGATAGATGTAAATCTTGATAATAATAATAATGAAAACTGGGTGGAATCTACTACAAATATGTACGGACAATACAACTATGGTACACCTGGATTTGGGTATACTGAACCTGAACAAAGCAATAACAATTTTGAATTTCCAAATACAATTTCTATTTCAAACTATCCTAACCCGTTTAATCCAGAAACTAATTTATATATTACAAATGGGGTTGCAGGAGATTATTCCATAGATATCTTTGATATTCAAGGAAAATTGATTGAAAGAATTTATAGTGGATATTTGAAGATTGGACTGTATAATGTTACATGGAATGCTTCAAGTTATCCATCAGGGTTTTATCTTGTACAAGTTGTATCAAATGAAAAATTTATTGTTCACAAAATGATGCTATTAAAATAGGAGGTTAAATGCTAGAAACTGATACAAATAAAAGAGTGATTGAAGTTTTACCAAATACTAAGCTAACAATAATGAAAGATGATTATATGCAAATTTTGGATTTTCTTGATGATTTGTTAAATGAGCACAGTATTTATAATATTAAATATAAAATAAGAAACATACTTCAAAAAGAGAATAAATAATTTTCTTTAACATTACAAGTTTACCAAATTAATATACTATTCCCTAATTAATCCATTCTTTGTCGCAACCTTAGAATAGGTTTAAATTTTCTATTCATTTTTGATTAATTTATAGGAGATATATGCTTTCATTAAAATCTATTCGTGAAAACATTGAGTTAGTCCAAACATCTTTGAAAAATAAAAATTCATCCATCAAGGTAGATGAAATCATAGATTTAGATATAAAGCGAAGAGATGTGATTCAACTTGTAGAGCAGTTAAAATCACAAAGAAACAAAGCCTCCAAAGCCATTGCTGATAAAAAGAAACAAGGCGAAAGTGCAGAAGATGTAATATTAGAAATGCGTTCTGTATCTGAAAAAATTAAAGAACTTGATGATACTCTAAAAAATATTGATAGTAGTATTCATAATAAGCTTTTGTATTTCCCTAACTTGCATCATAGCTCTGTACCAATAGGTTTGGATGAATCAGCAAATGTCTTTATTAAATCTTATGGTAATAAACCTGAATTTGATTTTAAAATTAAAGATCATATTTCTCTTTGTGAAGATTTAGAATTAGTTGATTTTAAACGTGCCATTAAAATGTCAGGTTCAGGATTTCCGTTGTATACAAAAATGGGAGCGAAACTGGAACGTGCTCTTATAAATTTTATGTTAGATTACCATGTTGAAAAACATGGATACTCAGAATTGTTTCCTCCATTTTTAACAACTTCAGACGCTACACGCACAACGGGTCAATTGCCAAAATTTGAAGAAGATATGTATAAAATCCCTGGAGATGATTTGTATTGTATTTCAACAGCTGAAGTCCCAGTAACTAATATACATCGAGATGAAATTTTATTAGAATCTGAGTTGCCTAAATGTTATACAGCATATAGCGCATGTTTTAGACGTGAAGCAGGCAGTTATGGTAAAGACACACGTGGATTACTACGAGTGCATCAATTCAATAAAGTTGAAATGGTTAAATTTGTTAAACCTGAAAATTCCTATACTGAATTAGAAAAATTAGTCATTGATGCTGAAGAAATTTTACAAGCCTTAGGATTACACTATAAAATTATTGAATTATGTACGGGTGATTTATCCTTCTCTGCAGCTAAATGTTATGATATTGAAATTTGGTCACCGGGTGAAGATAAATATTTAGAAGTATCTAGTTGTAGTAATTTTGAATCATTTCAAGCTCGTAGGGGTAATATTCGTTATCGAAGAGATTCTGATCAAAAAGTAGATTTTCTTCACACATTAAATGGATCTGGAGTAGCAACTCCAAGATTAGTTGTTGCATTGCTTGAAACCTATCAGCAGTCTGATGGAAGTATTTTAATTCCTGAAGTTTTACAACCCTATATGAAGTTAGAAAAGATTAGCTAAATTTGAAATATCTTCATTTAGTTTGGATTTTATTAAACTTATTAGTTTCTACTCTAATAATTGGTTTGGTTATAATTCTTTTTGGTCTTTTTGATACTCAAAAGAAGATTATTGGAATTTTACCCAGAGTATGGGGTAAGTGGTTTTTGTTTATTTCTGGTGTTAACTATACAGTAAGCGGCGCTGAAAACTTGAAGTATAATCACCAGTACATATTTCTCGGTAACCATGAAAGCCATTTAGACATTCCTTTAGCTGTAGCAAGTCTTCCATTTAATCTTTCATTTTTTGCTAAAAAAGAACTTTTTTCAATCCCCGTATTTGGTTGGGCAATGAAATCAGCAGGTATGATTAGAGTGGATAGAAAAAATAAAACTAAAGCAAAGCGTTCAGTGAATCATGCGCTTCAGCACCTCCAAGATACCACTGCTTCAGCAGTTTTGTTTCCAGAAGGTACACGATCAACTAACGGCAAACTATTACCGTTTAAAAAAGGAGGGTTTATACTTGCAATTCGTTCTAAATTACCCATTGTACCCATTACAATAATTCAATCAGGAAATGCATTGCCGAAGGGAAGTTTGTTTATTAGAAAACAACATATACAATTTATTATTGATAAACCAATTTATACTGAAAACTATTGCGAAGATGATAGGAATGTATTGCTAAATCAATGTAGAGAAGTCATTCAAAAAAATAAAACTGTGTTTGAATAAAATGATTCAAAAATATTCATTGCAAGAATCATCCATAAAAAATCGTATTAAAGATGAAACTTTTGTATATAATTCGTGGGAGAAACAACAGGGCAATCAATTTGTATTTGAATCTAAAAATATTAAAATACTATCTACTGGAATGCGCAACCTAGTGTCGGGACCAGATTATAAAAACGCAGTAATTTTACTTGATAATGATGTTATACGAGGTGATGTGGAAATTCACAATACATGTGAAGAATGGTACACTCATCAACATCATCTTGATCCGTTTTATACAAATGTAGTATTGCATGTATTTTCTTCGGGTGATTATGTACCTATTTTAAATAACAACCATAAAAGAATTCCTACAATTCAACTTACTTCTTCATTTTCCCAAGACTCAAATTCATGTACTAACATAGTTAATTCACTTTCTGAAAGTCAGATTATAGAATGTGTACGTATATATTCTAATGTGAAATATGAAACTACGTGTGAACAATTTAAAACGAATTCACAAAAATATGTGATTGAAAAATTATTTCACTTCTTAGATGTTCACGGAAACAAAATTACCAAACAAACTTTGGTATATTATTTTATTGAAAATTATAAAGATACTCATATTGAACAAATGATTTTATCTTTGAAAAACATGTTGCATGCTTCAAGTTGGGAGTATGGTAGTAGATACCCTAAGGCAAACCCACAAAACCGTTTAGCATTGCTTGTATATTTAGGGTATATTTTATTTGATAAAAATTTAGATATAAATCATATTGATGTGTTCAAAATGCAAAAAATAGTTAAACAAAAAGGTTATAATGTACCAGGAAATCATTTTCTAATTGAATTGCTGGGAAATATCTTCATTCCATTAAAACAAAACAACACAAATTCCTCTTTGTTTGATGAATGGTATCATTTAAACTGCCAACCATATGGAAAATGTAAACGCCTACTATCCAAATGGAATTTAAAAACCAAAATATCATTTGGTCTCCAACAAGGATTATTGTTGATTATGAAAGAATTATGTGCTTCCAATTCATGCCAACATTGTCCACTTTACCATATTAATTAATTTGAAGGGAATAATTTTGCAAAAATATTTATACATAATATTGTTTTTCATTGGGGTTAATGCTCAAACTGATTCATCTAAAACAAATCAATCACAATTGAAATTGGATAAAAAAGAAACAATTACTATTTCGTCCACTGGTGATGATACACTTGAGTTTGATGCAGATACGGACATTTTTGATGCACAATTGATAGAAGCCAAAATGATTTATGCAGAAGCAATTATTTCTGATTTAACAGGAGACACTCTCGAAGCAACGTATCAATTTGATATTCTTTTTGAAGCATTGGCTGGTATAGATGCTATAAGTGGTCATGATGAGTTTCAACATCTTGAGTTTAATAGAATATTAAAAGCATCCGTTGATTATTATGAAAATGAAGCAATTACAATAAATAAAGTTGAAACAGGATTGTCTGTTGCAATATTTAGAGATAAATTAGATAAATATATTTATGGTCAAAATTTAGAAGACCTTGAATATATTGAAGAAACTGTCGAAATTATCCCTGGACATATTCCAATCACATATAATCAAAAGGTTGCAAGTATTATAAAATTCTTCCAAAAACAAGGTCGAAAAAGTGTCGAAAATTGGATTCGAAGGATGGATAAATATAAAGCCATTGTATTACCAATACTTGAAGATGAAGGTGTTCCTCCTGAGTTATTTTATCTAGCCATGATAGAGAGTGGATTGAATCCAAATGCATATTCGTATGCACATGCTTCTGGGCTTTGGCAATTTATTTCATCTACAGGAAAAAATTATGGTTTGAAGAAAAATTGGTGGGTTGACGAACGATGTGACTTTGAAAAATCTACAAGATCTGCAGCACGATATTTAAAAGATTTGTATAAAGAGTTTGATGATTGGTATTTAGCATTTGCCGCTTATAATTGTGGTGAAGGTAGAGTAAGGCGTGTCATTAAACGGCAGGGGACACGTGATTACTGGAAGTTGACTAGATTGCCAGCACAGACAAGGAACTATGTTCCGAATATCATGGCTGCAATATTTATAGCAACAAATCCTGCAAAATATGGATTTGGTGTTATCTCTGAACCACAAATGAAATGGGAAGTTAAGAATTTAGATAAAGCTGTAAGTTTGGAAACTATTTCGCAAATTTCAGGAGTAAAGATTAAAGAATTACAACAATTCAATCCCGAACTTAGACAGGGTACACTACCACCCTTAAAAGAAAATGAAACCTATGCTTTTAGGCTACCAACAACTGCAAGTCCACTATTTGATTCATTATATCAAAATATTGAAGTAGAAAAAGTTGAAGAAATTATTTTTGTTGACCATAGAGTAAGACGGGGTGAAAGTCTTTGGTTAATTGCCCAAAAATATGGAGTTCGCGTTAAAGATATTGTGAGTATTAATAAATTAAACAATGCACGGTATATTCGGCCAGGTCAAAAACTGAAAATACCTACTGAAGGGTATGCGCAATATAGAAAATCATCTATGACAAATTCTCAAGCTCAAAAAATTTACCACACGGTTAAATATGGAGATACATTAAGTGAAATTGCAATGAAATATAGAACATCAGTTTCAAAAGTTAAAAAGTGGAATGGACTTCGTGGTAATAGGATATATGTAGGGCAAAAATTAAAAATTTGGACAAATGCATAAACGAAATAAATCGTATATTATTTTAGGAATCCTCGTTGTTATAATACTAGCGACCAAGATTTCTTCATTTGGATTCTTAAATACATCATCTTCAATAGGTGTTATTGAAATTTCTATGCCAATTATGGAATCTAAAACAATTATAGAAGATATCAACTATTTAGTGAAAGAGAAAGAAGTTAATGCTTTAATTGTTCGTTTAAATACTCCTGGTGGGGGTGTGGCAGCCAGTCAAGAGATTTTTGAAAAGGTTAAATCAGTAAGAAATCAGTTTAAAATTCCTGTAGTTGCATCAATTGGAGGGGTCGCTGCCTCAGGTGGCTATTATATTGCTATTGGTGCAGATTCAATTATTGCGAATTCAGGTTCTATTACTGGCTCTATTGGTGTAGTTATGAGTTATCCTGTTGCAAAAGATTTGATAGACAAAATTGGTTTACAATATGAAACGATTAAGAGTGGAGCATTAAAAGATGCAGGATCCACATTTAGAGAAACAACTAAAGAAGATACAGAATACTTTCAAGCTGTTGTTGATAACATGTATGACCAATTCATACAGACAGTTGCAGTCGAACGAAATTTAGATATTGATTATGTAAAACGCTTAGCAACCGGTGAGATATTTACTGGAGAAATGGCAGTTCAAAACAAATTGATAGATGGTATTGGTACTTTTGAAGATGCCATTGAAATGATTAAGAAAATGGCAAACATTTATGATGTTCCAAAACTAATATACCCAGAAGAACCTGATTCAGGCTTACTCAAGTACTTTTTGGGTGATTCAGAACTATCAACATCTTTTTCAAATTTCCTGTTATATCCAATACCCCAATTTAGATTATATTACGCGGGTAAATAATATGACAAAAGCTGATATTATAAATCAAGTGTCAACTGCAACAGGTTTGACTAAAGTAGAAACTGAAGCTGTGCTAGAAGGTATTTTACAAAGTATTGTAGATGCTCTAAAGCGTGGTGAAAGAGTTGATATTAGAGGATTTGGAAGTTTTAGTGTTAAGCAAAAACCAGCACGCGACGCTCGAAACCCTGCTACTCGTGAAGTAGTTAGATTGAAAGAACGATTTGTCCCTAGTTTTAAGGTATCAAAATTATTGAAAGAAGTTGTAAACAAATCATTATTAAGAGGATTTTAAGGAGAGCTATATGCCCTGCGGGAAAAAACGCAAAAAAAGAAAGATGAATACACATAAACGAAAAAAACGTTTACGTGCAAATCGTCATAAGAAAAAAAATAAATAAATTTTAGTCGGTAAATCCGATGAAATATAGTCGAAATTTAGCCGTATATTCCCAGTAATGTACGGCTATATTCTTTTCTATCTATGAATAGTATTAAACCCAACATACTTTCTGTTTCTCAAATTAACAACCAAGTAAAACATAAACTTGATAGCCAGTTTTCACATGTTTGGATTGAAGGTGAAATTTCTGGATTTAAGAAATATCCATCAGGTCATATTTATTTTACTTTGAAAGATAATGCAAGTCAAATTTCAGCAGTAATGCTCAATTTTAATTCAAAGAATTTAAATTTCATTCCATCCACAGGTAAAAAAGTTATTATCCATGGGTGTATATCCATCTATGTTCCTCGAGGAAATTATCAAATTAATGTTGAAAATATGTACCCTGTTGGTGAAGGTGAACTTTGGCTAAAATTCAATAAATTGAAAGAAAAATTAGAAGCTGAGGGATTATTTGACTTATCACATAAAAAAATAATTCCAAAATTTCCTAAAAAAATAGGGATAGTCACTTCATCAAGTGGATCTGTATTAAGAGATATTATTCATGTATGCTCTCGTAGAGCACCTCATGTTGAGCTTGTTTTAAGTCCAACATCTGTACAGGGAGTGGATGCCTCAGCAGAAATTGTGAGTGCAATTAAAGCTTTGAACGATTATGATAAAGTCGATACAATTATTGTTGGACGTGGTGGTGGTTCAATGGAGGATTTATGGTGTTTTAATGATGAATTATTAGCACGAACAATTTTTGAATCAAATATCCCTGTAATTTCTGCAGTAGGACATGAAACAGATTTTACGATAGCAGATTTTGTTTCAGACCATAGGGCTCCAACCCCATCAGCGGGTGCTGAAATTGCTGTCCCACAAAAGCATGAATTAATACAATATTTAGATGAAATAGAAGATAAATTTCAAGCATTTTCAAATACATACATTTTTAAACGGTTTGAAATAATCGAAAACCTGTTGCATCGTCATGGATTTCATCAACCAAATTTATTTTTACAATCCCAAATTGAAACCATAGATTACCTTGAACGCATGTATATTTCAACCATACAGAAGTATCTTGATTTTAATAATGATAAAGTTCAATCATTTTTACGAAATTTAATGAATTTAAATCCCAAAGAAGTGTTTAAACGTGGGTATGCCATGGTTACCGATTCCAAAGGTAATATTCTTTCATCCATTCATAATGTTAAAGTAAAGGATAAATTAGATATACAAATTCTTGATGGCAATATTCAAACCGAAGTAATTTCAGCTGGAGAATCCAATGACAAGCAATAAAAAACAAACATTTGAAAGCGCATTAGAACGATTAAATTCTATTATGAAAATGCTGGAAGAAGATAATCTTCCACTTGATCAAATGATGAACGTATTTGAAGAAGGAATGAAATTGAGTAAGTTCTGCAAAGAGCAATTACAAGATGCTGAGGAACGAATATCGACATTAATTCGAACACATGATGGATTAGAAACTACTCCGGGTGTAGAATAATGAAATTTGGTTGTACAGGAAACTATACAAAACCAGAATTTGTAAACATTGTAAATATTGTCCAGGATGAATTGACAAAGTTAGGCCATGAGATGCAGCTAGCATCGGATGTGTTGGTAAATTCTAACTTGCTTGCACCTGAAATTAAAATATTCGATTTAGATACTATCGCAACTACATGTGATATAATGTTATCAATTGGTGGCGATGGTACAATTCTATCTACAGTGAGAAAATTGAATGGTCACTCTATACCAATTTTAGGAATACATATTGGTGGACTTGGTTTTCTAGCAGAATGTACTATAGATAATCTGCGTGATAGTCTACAATATATCGTTGATGGAAAATATGAAATATCAGAGCATATGTTATTGGATGCGAACGTTTCAGATTTGAAAGGAAATACGCAATCTTATACAGCTATGAACGATTTTGTTGTAGATCATGGAAATTCAGCTCGAATTTTAAAGACAGAAGTATCAGTGTCGGATAAATATGTAAATACGTATGAAAGTGATGGGGTTATTTTTGCAACCCCCATTGGATCAACTGCATATTCTTTATCAGCTGGTGGACCCATTATTCATCCAAGTTTAAACACGGTCACTATAACCCCAATTTCTCCACATAGTTTATCTGCTCGTCCAATAGTTTTAGATGGTGATACCAGTATTAAGCTTCGCTTTCCCGAAGAACATGTTGGTATTGCTTTTACGACAGATGGGCAGGTATATGTACCTATAAATCATACTGATTCAATCAGTATTCAAAAATCACACAAAATTGCAAAACTAGTTAAATTACCATTTAATACATATTTTAACACATTACATACGAAAATGGGGTGGTCTGGAAAAGTTCGCTAATCTATTAATCAAACTTTATTCCCATTTCAAACTTCCAACTTCAAACTTTAAATCATTTTCCCGTACTTCCAAAGCCACCTTTGCCACGTGACGTATCACTTAAGCTATCAACCAACTCATAATGAATAGGGGAGCTATCAGTTGCAACCAACTGAAACAATCTCTGACCTTTTTCTGCAGTATATGTAAAATCTTTTATATTGTCACAAACTGCCATTATTTCGCCACGATATCCACCATCAATAAGTCCAATAGAGTTTGCCATTCGAAGTGGAGTTTTAGAAATACTGGAACGTGGAAATAGATAATATGCTTGACCATCCTCAGGTTCGCAGGAAATTCCTAGTTTAATTTTCTTTGTTTCACCAGCTTTAAATTCAATATCTTCTAATACATATACATCTAAACCCGCATCTCCGTCATGAAAATGACCGTGGTGAGTATAAAACTCGTTTGCAGTATCATTATGTGTTTTAATGAATAATTTCATATTCCCTCATTTAGAGATAATTTCAATTAATAATCAATAGTCATTAAATTAAACAGAAATAAAAATATGACTTTAGTAAAATTTACTTTTTACGTTTTATTTTTACATATTGACACATAATAATCTGAATAAAGTATGTAAATTATTAATAGAAATTGGGAAGTAATTTATGAAAATATCTATCCAAACAGTTTTATTATTCACCTTAATCCAATTTGCTTTACCGCAAATACCAACAACAACTATTCAATGTCCAAATGCGTATCATCATGTTTATTATGAAGAAAATGTTTTCACGGGTGCAGGAGGAGATGAACAAAGTATTATACTCATTGATTCACCAGAATGGATTACAGTTGATTTTGTGTTGAATGAATTTTGGGCCAATGATGTTATTTTATCAGGCGTACCTGACTGGGGTGGTAATTATCAAGTTACCGTTGGTATTGTTGATTTTAATTTTTGGGCAGATACCACAGTGCTTTCTGAAGTGATAGAATTACAAATATCTGTTTATCCACCATCTTGTGATGATCCTGAATCTTGCAACTACGATCCGATTCCATGTTTAGGCACCAATTCTTGCAATTGTTTGTATTCAGTTGAATGTGTAGTTGACCCGTGTGAAGTAAGTACATGTAGTAACTATCCGGATGCAGAATGTACTGCTGATTATTGTGGTGGATGTTTTGCAGAGTATTTTGTTGATGGCTTAAGAGTAAATTGCAATGAACCTGCAATATGTTATGAAAATGAAGATTGCCCCAATAATTCACTCTGTGTTGCAGAAATTGGGGATTGTGACATGACAGAATCACCGGGATTTTGTATAGAACAAGCAGATTATTTATGTGAAGAAAACAATATCCCTGTGTGTGGATGTGATGGAAATAATTATTCGAACCCATGCGAGGCAAATTATATGTCATTTTCAGGAGTGAATTATTTTGGAGAATGCGAATCGTTTAACTGTTGTGATGTTGCTGAAGATGCAATTGAGGAATGCGGAGGAATGCCTGGGTGTTTTATTCCATCTTGTACACATGATTGCAATTTTGAGCCTGTACAGTGTAGTGGTTCAACAGGTTGGTGTTGGTGTGTTGATGAAAACGGGAACGAAATTGATGGCACTGCTCAACCTAGTTGGGAAGGTATTCCTGAATGTGAGGATTTTAATAATTTAGATCCACAAATTGGGGATGAATGTGTCGACAGTTTTGGTTATGTTGGATATTTAGATTGTGAATATACATGTTTCCCAATTCCTATTTTTGAAAATTTGTTGGAAGATGGTTTGTGTGATGACAATGGATGGCAAGGGCCTCAATTATATTGTTCTGAATGGGGGCATGACTGTGGAGATTGTACGTCCTCAGGTGAATGGGACGGAACTGACCCATTTGGATTAGGATTTTGTGCTGAAACATCTTGTCTGGGCGAAAACCCTGCTGGGTGCTTCCAAAATGATTGTGAGGATGGACATACCTGTGTTGATTTTGGAAACTCGGATGCTCCCGGATTTTGTGTATCAGGATTTTGTGACTGTGACACAGAAACAGGTCAATGGATGTGCACAGATGATTGCAATGGAGGCACATGTATTGCAGACGATGGTGACATCGGTGATATTTGTATTGCAGATGATTTTAATGGAATTTTAGAACCTGGTTATTTGGAATGTGATTTGGAGTGCTGGGAAACCAATTTGATTGAAGACTGGGTAGATGATGGACTATGTGATGATGGTGGCTTTGGGGCTGATTTTACATGCCCAGAATTTGATTGTGATGGTGAGGATTGTGGTTTAACATTTATAAATGGTGAATGTATTGCAATAGATGATTGTGATCCAGAGTTTCAAGGAACTGGTGATATTAATCAAGATGAAGTTGTCAATGTATTAGATATAGTGCAAACCATTACAATAATTTTATCCTTTGAAGAACCATCTTTCGATGAAATGTGCATACTAGATGTAAATGCAGATGAAATCATAAATATACTTGATATTGTTATTATTGTTGATTGGATACTGAACCCCATCGAATCTTCATATATAATAAATACTGGAACTTCATTTGGTTTTTGCTGGGGGTATTGTATTAGCGAATTAGAAATAAATAGTACTCAGGCTACCTATCGTGAATATTCATGGAATGATCACCCAGATTTTCCAGAACTTTTATTAGAAGAAACATTATCTGAATTTGAGTTAGAGGAAATATTAAATGCGTTTAACTTTGATTATTTTCAACTTTTAGATGATGTATATGGATGCCCAGATTGTGCTGATGGGGGCTCTGAGTGGATAGAAATATCACATGAAGATATTACCAAAAGAGTCACGTTTGAATTTTATAGCAGTATTCCAAACCATGATGAGTTAGTTGTATATTTACGTGATTTACGAGAATATTTTCACTCACAATTAGAAAATTGAAAATTACGTTAGGTTGTTAAAAAACTATTTAGTTTATTTAGGATATATTTGAATTTGCTCAATGCGTCTGGCAGTTGATTTTAAAATAACGACCTGACCAATAGTTAAAAATAGGCGTTCATTTTTGTTGGGGATACGACCAATTTCTGAAATGATAAATCCACCCACAGTTTCGTAATCACCATCTGGAATTAAAGGTCCATGTTTTGAGTTGAAATCTTCCCAATCTATTTTAGCACTTGCTAGAATGGAGCCATCTTCTTGTTCGATAGAATCCGCATATTCATCATCAAATTCATCTTCAAATTCACCAAATAACTCTTCAAATATATCTTCTGCTGTTATAATTCCAGATGTTCCACCATGTTCGTCTAAAACGATAGCAAGTGCGTGGTGGGCTGTTTTAAACTCTGCCATAACTTCCATAACAGATTTGGTTGCAGGAACGTGTAGTACATCCTTTATGACATCTTGTAGTTTTTCAGGGGATGTAAATAAATCATATAAAAACACTACACCTATAATATTATCTAAATTTTTACGATACACGGGCAATTTAGAATGTCCAGAATCAATGAAAGTGTGTAAGACATCTTCAAGTTTTGCATCAATAGAAACAGCCGAAATTTCAGTACGAGGTGTCATTGCTTCATATACAGTACTTTGACTGTAATCAAACAGTTTGGAAATCATCTCTTGTTGGTCTTTTTCCATTGCATCTGAATCATCAACTTGCTCATACATATGTTGTAAATCATCACGTTTTTCAGCCAATTGTTCTGCTGTACTTAACCTACCAGAAATATCAAGCCATCCAACGGATTTGATTAACCATACAACAGGTGCAAATATTATGTTAGATATATATAGAAAAGGAGATAGCGACATGAGCCCAAAATTCGAAAATCCTCGAATAACGCTTTTGGGTAAAATTTCTCCAAATAAAAGTATTATAATCGCAATGGGTATTACAATCAGAGAATGTGGGAGTATATTTAGTTTTAAAATATATACGGTTGCAAATGAAGTTGTAAGAATATTTGCTAAATTGGTACCAATCAATATAACAGTTAAATATTGCTCCTGAGACTCCATAATAGATTGTGTGATTTCACCTAACTTTTTTCGTTGTTTTGCCCACACTTGAATTTGCAGAGGATTGGCAGATATAAGTGCTATTTCTGAACTAGAATAGAAAATAGACAGTACAAGTCCTATTATTGCTAAGATTAAATCAAACATTGTATTTAAATTTGCTCACAAGTATTCAAAATTATATCTTTTTAATACATAAAACAAAGGATTCAGATGTTAGATTCTCGAATAACGGAACAACAAAATGAAAAGAGTATGTCAATAGGTGCAAAATCAACCCGTGATATATTGCAAATTATGAATTCCGAAGATAAAAAAGTAGCACATGCTGTAGAAAAATGTATTCCTATAATTTCAAAACTTGTTGATACAATAACTGAAAATATGAAAAATGGTGGGAGACTTTTTTATGTAGGTGCAGGTACGAGTGGTAGATTAGGGGTGTTAGATGCTTCGGAATGTCCACCAACATTTAGCACAGAACCAGATTTAGTTCAAGGTATAATTGCAGGTGGTGATGATGCACTCAAAGTTTCAATTGAAGGAGCTGAGGATAGTAAAGAAAATGGAATTTCCGATATAAAAAATTATAATCTAACAGAATTTGATTCAGTTGTTGGTATTTCTGCAAGTGGAACCGCACCTTATGTTTTGGGTACACTTGAATTTGCTAAGTATCACAATTCAACTACAGGGCTAATACTGTGTAATGTTCCTAGCGATAATAAATTTATTGATTTCATTATTTCCGCAATTGTTGGACCTGAAATTCTTTCAGGTTCTACAAGGCTAAAATCTGGAACTGCTACAAAGATGATACTGAATATGATTTCTACTACAACAATGGTAAAACTAAATAAGACCTATCAAAATATAATGGTAGATTTAAAAGCAGTCAATCAAAAACTTTGGGATAGAGGGACACGCATAATTCAACATTTTACCAAGAAAAGCTACTCTCAATCCAAAAAAATTTTAAAAACAGCCAATGGTAGTGTGAAAATTGCTCTGGTAATGTATGCTAAAAAATGTGATTTTAGTGTTGCTGATGATTTACTGCAACATACAAATGGTAATCTTTATAAAATATTAGATAAATAAATTAATATTTTAGATAATCAATAACATGTTTAGATACTAAAAATATGTGTAAATTTCCCTTCGGAAATGCGATATATTTTCTTAATCATATTAACACTACTTTGTTTTTCATGCCGAAATTCACAAAAACAATCATTTAATGACCTATCCGATGCATTTTTAAATTGGTATTCTAAATCACATCCTGTGGAAGCAAGTATGGATGGAATTCAGGAATTTGATGGATTGTACAGAAATTATTCAGATAGTGAAATAAGTGAATATATAGCAGATTTAAATCGTTTTAAAATAGAACTTTCACAAATTGATGAAACAAAATTAAAGTCAGTTGATTTTCTTGAATATAAAGTACTCGAACATGGCTTACATCTATTATCGTTTAAATGGAATAAAGTGCAACCCACAATTTGGAATCCCAACCTTATAATATCAAATATTTATGATGGGTTACTTGTTATAACAGATAGGGAACAATGTGAAATGACACATCGAGTTAAAAGTATTATTTCTCGATTAGAAAAATTGCCTACCTTGATTGAAATCCAACAAAACAACTTACAATATAGTTCACAGTTTCATATTGACCTAGCAATTGAAAATATACAAAATATTTTAAATTTATTTGAACAGCTTCCATTACTGATTTATGCTGAACATAATTTACTAGATAAAGTAGATTCATTAATTATACAAAATTCAAATGTTTTATTAAGTCATAAAAATTGGTTAAATAAGACAGTTGTAAATTTCCCTCAATCAGAACAACTGCAAAATTCACAACTTTATAGAGAGTATTTTACAATGCATTTTATGGGAATTTACGAGCTAGATGAAACCATAGAATTTGCAAAACAAAATATTTATGTGCTCCAAAATTCTATGTTTAAAAATGCATTGCCACATTATTTAAAAACCAATGATGAACCAATTTGGATTGATAGAGACGATTCCTTGAAGGTTATACAATGGACTCTGGACTCAATCTTTGAAAACCATCCATCTCACGGAAGTATATTGTCAGAGATATATGCATCTATCAATAGGACAAATTCATATCTTAAAAATGCAAATTATAGTTTTTCACAATCAATTAAAATAGATGTTGATCTTAAAGAAAGCTACCATAGTAGTTATCCGTTGCTAGACCTTAGATTGTATTCAAAAAATAAAAATCCAAAATTATTGGTTAGTGTTGATGAAATAAAAAAAACAAATCTATTGCTATACTTTAACCCATATTTACTTGATTTGAAAATTTTTGGTGAGTTTTTTCCAGGCAAATGGTATCTAGAGTCACAAAAAACAAGCTCAGACTTGGTTAGCTTGTTTCCAAGTTCAACTACCTTATCAGGTTGGCAAGCATTTTGTGAAGGTATTTTGGTAAATGAGTTACATACAGAGTCAAACCTAAAAGTGGTGCAACTTCGACAAAAATTAATTGACCAAATGATGTTTGTTCTAGAATACGAATATTTTGTTTCAAACATTTCACTGTCTGAAAGAGTCAACTGGGTAAAAACAACTGGATTTATGTCTGATGTAGATGCAGAGAAATTAGTGGGAAAAATAAAACATAATAATTTTGCAAATTCTTTTAAATATGTTTCCGGTGTAGAATTTGATAGATTGTATAATGCTCTTGCTGTTAAGAGAGAAAATTATTCTCCAAATAAATTTATGAATGAACTACTAAAATTAGGACCAGTTCCAATTTTCGAACTTGAAACACAACTATTATCGAGGTAACTATGAATTCTATTAATGAGTTAAGAAGTAATTTTAAATATTGGGACGTTATTGCGGATCAAATTGATCAATCTATTGATGTTATGCTTAATCTTAGCCAAAGCGGGCATCCTGGAGGCTCTCGCTCAAAAGTGCATGCAATGGTCGCTACTTTGCTCTCTGGAGTAATGAAATGGGATATATTTGCTCCGGAAAAAACATTTGGCGATAGATTTGTTTTAGTTGCTGGACATGCTAACCCGGTAGTATATGCTACTTTAGCTGTATTTAATGAAGCATTACGTCGTAAATACAAACAAACTGGCGATGAGAAATATGTTAGCAAACTTGGTGATAAATACACGCTTTACTGGGAGGATTTATTAACATTACGTAAACGTGGTGGTTTGCCAGGGCATGCGGAAATGGAAGGTAAAACCTTATTCTTTAAATGCAATACAGGTCCATCTGGACATGGCTCACCAATTGCTGCCGGACAGGCATTTGCATTAAAATATGCAGGAGCTTCTGATGTAAAAGTGTTCGCTTTTGAGGGAGAAGGTGGTTTGACTACTGGTGTAACCCATGAAACAAAAAATTCTGCATACGGTTTAGGATTAGGAAACCTAGTGTATGTGGTTGATTGGAATGATTTTGGAATAGATGATAGACCATTTAGTGATATAATGGCTGGTAACCCAAAAGATTGGTTTGAGCCATATGGATGGAAAGTAGCTGGTGCTGAAGATGGTGAAAACTGGGAACAAATAATAAATGCTTATTCTGAATTGTTTAATAATGAAGATATCAACCAACCTAAAGCATTATGGCTGAAAATGCGCAAAGGACGTGGCTATAAAAAATATGACAATGCAAGTCATGGTGCGCCACATAAAAGAAATTCGTCTGAATTTTGGGCAACCAAACGTGAATTTGCAGAAAAGTATAATTTAACTTTCACCAATATGGATAATGCGAGTGTTAATGATTTTAAGGCTGATTATAAAGAAATGACAATTGTTATGGAAACAGTTATGTCATTGTTTGATTCGTATCCAGGTCTAACAGATTACTTGGCTGATAGATTAGTTGAGCTTGGAAACAGTGTCCCAGAGCATGCAGAAATACAACAAACTTTTAGCGAAAATCCACTTGACGACCCTGTTTTAACAGATTTTGAAAATTTCCCAGAAACATTGTATAAAAAACCAGGTGAAAATGCGCCTAACAGAGCTGGGTTTGGTGATTATGGGTCATGGCTGAATTCATATTGTCAAGAAAAGTATGGACGGCCTATTGCAATTGTGAGTTCAGCAGATTTAGCAGGTTCTACAAATATTGCTGGATTTTCAAAAGGATGGCAAGGATCTAAAGACTTTGGCATGTTCAATAGAGATAAAAATGCAAAGGGCACTTTATTACCCCAAGGTATTACAGAATTTGCAAATGCTGGTATTATGTGTGGAATTTCATCTGTGAATTTCAATATAGACTCATTTCAACCATTTAATGGCTTTATTACTGCATCCAGTACCTACGGTTCATTTTCGTATTTAAAATATGGAATTATGAGATTATATAGCCAAATGGCACAGGATTCTCAGTTTAGTCTTGGTAAAACCATTTGGGTAGCGGGACATTCAGGCCCTGAAACTGCAGAAGATAGCCGAACTCATTTTGGAATTTTTGCCCCTGGTGTAACGCAATTGTTTCCTGAAGGTCATATTGTAAATTTACATCCATGGGAATACAACGAAGTACCTGTAATGGTGGCTGAAGCGTTGAAGGGAAATTTTCCAATTATTGCTCTTCATTTAACTCGCCCTCCTGTTGAAATCCCTGATAGAGCTAAACTTAAAATTGCTCATCATTTTGAAGCTTCTAAGGGTGCTTATTTGATAAAAGATTATGATAATGAAAAACCGAAAGAAGGTGTTGTAATAGTGCGCGGAACAAGTGTGATAAGTCATTTAGTTAAAGTGTTACATGAAATAAAAGAGAATGGCCCAAATGTTAAAATAGTAGCTGGGTTGTCATGGGGTCTGTTTGAAAATCAATCAAAATTTTATCAGGATAGTATAATATCAGAATCAGAATGGTTAGATGCTATGGTAATCACAAACACATCTTTAAATACGATGAACCATTGGATAAAACATTCGATAGTAAGAGATTATTCATTATCTGCTGATTGGGATAATAGATGGAGAAGTGGTGGATCATTGGACGAAGTTATTGATGAAGCTCATTTATCTGCTAAATGGCAACAGGAAGCTATCAATAAATTTGCTAATGAAAGAGAAATGCGAATTAATTCAATTCGAAAAACTGTTCCAGTTGAGTTAATTGAAAATATTTTGGAGTAAAAATGGAAATATTAATGAGAAAATATGCAAGTAAATTAGAAAAGTTAGGTACTGAAACCGCTTTTGCAGTTTCGGCAGACGCAACTGCCTTTGCAAACCGTAGTGGCAAAAAAGTGTATCCATTTCATTTAGGGGATATGGATATAAACACACCACCTAATATAATTGAGGCTGCCAACAAGGCAATGCATGATGGATATACTGGATATAATCCATCCTTTGGGATACCTGCTTTAAGAGCTGTTTTGGCTGAAGAAATAGGACTTGGACGAGCAGTGCATTATAACTCTGATAATGCTTGTATTCAACCGGGTGGTAAACCAGTTATTGGTAAATTTATTCAGGCAGTAATGAATCCTGGTGATGGAGTATTATACCCAAACCCTGGGTATCCTATTTATGAGTCACAAATTAACTATCATGGTGGTAAGCCTATACCGTACGGTTATATTCAAACTGATGATGGTTTTTCAATTGATAGAGAATTAGTAGAAAGTCAAATTGATGATACTACAAAAATATTTATTTATAATAATTTTCAAAATCCAATCGGAGCTGAATCAAATGAAGAAGAAATGCATTGGGTTGCTGATTTAGCTATTAAACACGATCTATGGGTGCTTTCAGATGAAGCCTATTTTAATATTCGTTACTCAGGAAAAAGTGAAAGTATTGTTACAATTCCTGGTATGCAAGAACGGACTGTCATTTTACATACATTTTCAAAAACATATGCAATGACTGGGTGGAGATTAGGTGCAGCAATTGGACCTAAACCAATTATAGACATTATCGGAAAGCTAAGTGTAAATGATGAATCTTGTACAAATCATTTTATTCAATATGCAGGCATTGAGGCTATTCAAGGTGATCAAACAAATGTGTTGAATATATTAGAAATTTTAAAAAACAGAAGAGATACATTGTTTAACCTATTAAATTCGATAGATGGTGTACATATAGTGAAACCTAATACTACATTTTACCTGTATCCTGAAATAACAGAAATATTTCACAAAATGGGCTGCGAAACCTATGAAGAGTTTAGAACTAAAACGCTCGAAGGAAGTGGTGTTTCTTTTTGTACGCGTGAGCATTTTGGAACCCCTCTAGAAAATGAGAATAAAGAATTTATAAGATTTGCTTATTCTGGTATTTCAGAATCAAATATTAATGAGGGAATTCTTAAGCTTAAAGAATTTTGGGATCAATTTTAATACATTTAAAAATTTTCTCACTTGAGTAAAATTATGAATATTACATAACTTTGCTCTTTATTTTATTTATCACTTTTACCAAATAGAAATATTCAAAACGGAGTGTAATGGTTACACCTAAATATGATGAAAGCAGTATTAAATCTCTCGATTGGAAAGAGCATATTCGACTACGCCCTGGCATGTATATTGGTAAATTGGGGGACGGTTCATCTCCAGACGATGGTATTTATGTTCTTTTAAAAGAGATAATTGACAATAGTATTGATGAATTCGTAATGGGATTTGGAAAAACTATTGAAGTGAAAGTGGGAGATGATAAAGCTTCAGTCCGTGATTATGGTAGAGGAATACCAATTGGTAAAGTATTAGATTGTGTTTCAAAAATAAATACTGGTGGAAAATACGATTCTTCAGCATTTCAAAAATCAGTCGGTTTAAATGGGGTAGGTACTAAAGCAGTGAATGCTTTATCTGATTATTTCAAAGTACAATCGATTCGAGATGGTGAAACAAAACTTGCTGAGTACAAACAGGGTATTTTAACTCATGAAAGCAAAATTGAAAGCACACGTTTAAGAAATGGAACCAAAGTTACATTTCAACCAGATGATTCTATATTTCGAAGATATAATTTTATACCTGAATATTTTGTAAATCAAATATGGAATTATGTGTATTTGAATTCAGGTCTCACAATACAGCTAAATGGTGAAAAATATTTTTCAGAAAATGGATTAAAAGATTTACTTGAACGTAAAACCAATACAGAAAAAGCTAGATATCCAATCATTCACTTAAAAGGGAATGATATTGAACTTGCTTTAACACATGGAAATCAATATGGTGAAGAATATTATTCATTTGTTAATGGTCAATATACAACACAAGGTGGAACTCATTTAACTGCATTTCGTGAAGCAATTGTAAAGACGATTAGAGAATTCTATGGAAAAGATTTTGATGCTGTTGATATTCGTGCATCCATAATTGCATCCATTGCAGTTCGGATACAAAATCCAATATTTGAATCCCAAACTAAAACTAAACTAGGTTCGTTGGATATGGGACCCGATGGTCCAACTGTTCGGATTTTTATTAACGATTTTATTAAAAAACATCTTGACGATTTTCTTCATAAACATAATGAAACTGCTGAAATACTATTAAGTAGAATATTACAATCTGAAAAAGAACGTAAGGATATGGCAGGAATTAAAAAACTTGCTAATAAACGTGCAAAAAAGGCAAATCTACATAATAAAAAGTTACGTGATTGCAAAATTCATTTAAATGATTCAAAACAAAATGAAGAAAAAAGACTTGAAACTACTTTGTTTATTACTGAAGGAGATTCTGCTAGTGGTTCTATTACTAAATCAAGAAATGTAGATACACAAGCTGTTTTTAGTCTTCGTGGAAAACCTCTGAATTCATTTGGTCTTAAGAAGAAAATTGTATATGAAAATGAAGAATTTAATTTGCTCCAACATGCCCTTAATATCGAAGATGGTTTAGATGGCTTGAGATACAATCAAGTTGTAATTGCAACAGATGCTGATGTTGATGGTATGCACATTCGTTTACTTATTTTGACATTCTTCTTGCAGTTTTTTCCAGACTTAGTCAGAAATGGCCATGTTTATGTATTAGAAACACCACTTTTTCGAGTTCGTAATAAAAAAGAAACAGTATATGCATATGATGAAGTAGAAAAAATGAACGCCATAAGTCATTTAGGTAAAACTTGTGAAATTACTCGTTTTAAAGGATTAGGTGAAATCTCACCAGAAGAGTTTGGAGAGTTTATTGGTAAAGATATTCAATTAGATCCTATTATTTTACGAGATGATACATCAATCAAAAATGTACTTACATATTACATGGGCAAAAACACACAGGAACGTCAAGAATTTATAATTGAAAATTTACGTCTTGAAGAGGAGCTTGCAGAAAGTTAATGTCGAAAAAAAAAGATATAACTAAGTCTACAAAAACACAATTAGCATCAACTCAAGGCAAACATGTATTAACAGGCATGGTAAAGGATTGGTTTCTTGATTATGCTTCATATGTTATTTTAGAACGTGCTATTCCTAGAGGAATTGATGGTTTAAAACCTGTTCAACGTAGAATTTTGCATGCTATGAAATTAATGGATGATGGTCGATTTCACAAAGTTGCAAATATTATTGGACAAACTATGCAATATCATCCTCATGGTGATGCAGCAATTGGTGATGCACTTGTACATATTGGACAAAAAAACTTACTTATAGAAACACAAGGAAATTGGGGCGATAACAGGACAGGTGATAAATCAGCCGCTCCACGATATATTGAAGCACGTTTATCCAAATTTGCACTGGATGTTTCGTTTAATAAAGATATCACAACTTGGCAGTTATCATATGATGGTAGGAATAATGAACCCGTGTTTTTACCAATTAAATTTCCACTGTTATTGGTTCAAGGGGTAGAAGGTATTGCAGTTGGACTATCGACAAAAATAATGCCCCATAATTTTGTTGAACTCATAAAAGCATCAATCCAAATATTACAAGATAAACCATTTAAAATATTACCTGATTTCCCAAACGGGGGCGTAGCTGATTTTACAAACTATAATCAAGGAAAAAAAGGTAGTAGGATTCGTGTTAGATCAACCATTACTATTGAAGATAAAAAAACATTAGCAATTAAAAATGTTCCTTATGGTGTTACAACAACCAGTTTGATTGATTCCATAATAAAAGCCAATGATAATGGTAAAATAAAAATACGTAAAGTCGAAGATAATACGTCTCAAAATGTGGAAATTATAGTTCATTTAACTCAGGGTGTATCTCCTGAAGTAACTTTAGATGCTTTATATGCTTTTACACAATGCGAAATCTCAATATCGCCTAATTGTTGTGTAATAATTGATGAAAAACCACAATTTATTTCAGTAAATCAACTATTAAAATATTCAACAGAAAATACTGTAAACATTTTAAGAAAAGAACTAGAATTACTAAAATCTAAACTTGAGGAAAAATGGCATTTATCTTCGCTTGAGAAAATTTTTATTGAAAATAGAATTTATAGAGATATTGAAGAGTGTGAAACATGGGAATCAGTGATAAAAACAATTGATATAGGGTTAGACGCATTCAAACCCACATTAAAAAGAGAAGTAACTGAAGAAGATATTGTAAAACTAACAGAAATTAAGATAAAGCGTATTTCAAAATATGATACTCTGAAAGCAGATGAACAAATCCAAAAATATGAAGCTGATTTAGAAGAAGTTATAAATAACCTTACACATTTGACTGAATATAGTATTCGATACTTTGAATCTCTATTAAAGCAATATGGTAAAGGTAGAGAGCGAAAAACTGAAATCTCCACCTTTGATGTAATTGCTGCAAGACGTGTTGCAGTTGCCAATCAAAAATTGTTCGTAAATCGTAAAGATGGATTTATTGGTACTGCTTTAAAGAAAGACGAATTGGTTGGAAATTGTTCTGATATTGATAATGTGATTGTTTTTCGTCGTGATGGAAAATATATGGTAACTTCTGTCGATAGCAAAAAATTTGTTGGTAAAGATGTAATTCATGTAGCTGTATGGAAGAAAAATGATGAACATTTAGTATATAATCTTGCATATAAAGATGGTAAAACTGGAGTCACATATGTGAAAAGATTTTCTGTGACATCAATCGTAAAAGACAGAGAATATGATGTCACGCTTGGTACTGAAAAATCCAAAGTTTTTTATTTTACAGCAAATCCAAATAGTGAATCTGAAACCGTTACAATTCATTTACATTCAAGAGCTAAAGCCCGAATAAAAGTGTTTGATTACGATTTTGCGGATCTTGCAATTAAAGGTCGTGGTGCAAAGGGAAACATTTTATCGAAATACACGGTTCGAAAAATAGTTCAAAAATCAATTGGTGATTCAACTTTAGGTGGACGTGATATTTGGCTTGATACGACGATTGGACGATTAAATTCTGAGGAAAGAGGAGAATTTTTAGGTAGTTTTAACACTGATGATAAAATTTTAGTAATTTATACAGATGGATCGTATGAATTGACAACATTTGATTTTTCAAACAGGTATAAGTCTGCAGAAATACTACTAATTGAGAAATTTAATCCTATTTCAAATATTTCTGCAGTACATTATGATGGAAAACAACGAATCTATTATGTTAAACGATTTAAAATTGAAACTACTACAATCGGAAAAAAATTCAATTTTATTACAGAAGAGCGGGGATCTAAAATTATTTTAGCTACGTCATTTTCTAATCCAATTATTTCTTTTAACTACAGAACAAAATCTGGTGATAAAAAAAACAAAATGATTGCTCTTTTGGATATTGTTGATATAAAGGGTTGGAAGTCAATTGGTAACAAATTAGGAAACTACCTACGAATGAGTGGGTTTAAATGCGAACAGGGAGCAGATATTGAAATAGATAATTCATTATCGGATGTTAATAAAGAAGAAAATACGAAACATAATCTTCCTGTTGAAAAAGATGAAACCAAAAATAATAATTCTGATAATCTAACATTATTTTAATAAATTATAACTATGAAGGATTATTAATTGACTGGTAATAGACAAAATAAATTAGAACAATTTTTGGATAGACATAATCATACAATGGAAATGCTAAGGACACTGATGGCATTTATAATATTATGTCTTCAAATTTATATTCTATATAAAATTAGTCAATAAGATGAAAAAAATTCGCGTACATTTAACCAATATTAAAAACCATATATACGCTAAAATTCCTGATTTAATTGTTAAAAACCATCAACTAAAAGATGGTGATGATATTGAGATTACTATAGTTCATAGACAAATAAATCAACAAGAAGAATTCTGGGGAGTACATCCAGAAGATTTAAAAGAAGTTGTGTTTAATATTTCTGAAGATATTCATACGATGAATATGTATAATAGAATTTACGTACCTGAAAAATATAGGTTTTTCTTCCCAATAAATGATAACAGTTTCATTCTTGTAACTAATGTTGGCAATATTCAATCTCATTTAAATTCAAATGGTTATTTTACTCAAGGTTTACGTCAATGGTTTTCAGTTAATGGTCCATTAATGCCGGATGATCAATTACGTATAAAAATTTTAGATGAAGAAAAATCCATGTATGAGTTATCCTTTAACAAAAGAACAAGTCATCGTCTTAATGATATTATTGATTAATTAAACCCATGTTAGCTTTTGAAAAGAAGCACTGGAATAATGGAATAGAACATATTGCAGGAATCGATGAAGCTGGTCGTGGTCCACTAGCAGGACCAGTAGTTGCTTCAGCTGTAATTTTACCAAACAATATAAACTTACCTGAAGTACAGGATTCTAAAAAACTCAGTGAAAGAAAACGTGAGAAGTTATACGTAAAAATATTTCAAAATGCCCTGACCGTAGGTGTAGGTATTGTGCATGCAAATGATATTGATTCACTAAATATTTTAAAAGCTACTGAGCTTGCAATGAAAAAAGCAGTTGGTAGTTTAAACATAAAACCAGAAATCTTACTTATTGATGGTCCTCATTTAAAACTAGCTCAATTTACACAAGAAAATATTATTAAAGGTGACTCTTTATCACTGTCAATAGCATCTGCATCCATCATTGCAAAAGTTACTAGAGATAGATTAATGAAGATGTATGATATTGTATTCCCAAAATATGGTTTTGCAAAACATAAGGGGTATGGAACAAAACAACATTTACAAGCTATTCAAGAATTGTATGCAACACCAATACATCGCCAATCTTTTAAACCAGTATTTACTTTTTTGCCACGAGTAAAACATTATAACGATTCTAATCGATTAGGGGAGTTAGGTGAACAGTTAGTTGCTGTACAGCTTATCAATTATGGATATCAAGTATTGGAAATGAATTACTTAATTCCAAAAGTGGGTGAGATAGATATTATACATTCTGAAGAAAATTGTATTGTATTTACCGAAGTAAAAACTCAATTGGCTTCATCAAAATGGGCAAATAATCCCAAGGATAAAATTGACGAAATAAAACGTGACAAAATCATGCAAACTGCTCAAGTATATTTAGAAGAGAACGATATAGATTGCGAAATTAGATTTGATATTGCTGAAGTAGTTATAGGTGATGGAAAACCTAAAATTGAAATTATAAAAGGCGGATTATCTGGATATTAAAATATTATTCTTAATTGGTTTGCGTAGTTTAAAAACTGTAGTATAACAGCCATGTATTTAAAGGAATATTGTGGGAAAAGTATATAAATATATTGTTTTAATAGTACTAATCATCCAAATTCCATTTGCTCGTATTCCTGATGCAATTGGAAAAGATGGCATGGTAGTTTCATCAAATCAATATGCAACAGATGTGGGTATTGATGTACTTAAAAAAGGTGGCAATGCTGTAGATGCAGCTATAGCGGTTGGTTTTGCACTTGCTGTTGTACATCCAGGAGCTGGTAATATAGGTGGAGGTGGGTTTATGGTTATTCGTTTAACGGACGGTTCTGTAACCACTATTGACTTTCGTGAAACTGCACCTGTTTTAGCAACACGTGATATGTTTTTAGATGATAGTTTAAATTTAATACCTAATAAAAGTTGGAATACGTCATGGGCATCAGGTGTCCCCGGATCAGTTGCTGGATTTGGAATGGCCCACCAAAAATACGGCAAAGTTTCATGGAGTCAATTAGTAATGCCTTCTGCAAAATTAGCTCAACATGGTTTTAAACTAGAATTGTTAAATGTTAGTTATTTGAACTCACCCTATTATAAACAATTTTTGTCAAACGACTTTGAAACCAAAAAAATATTCACTAAAGAAGAACCATTTAAAATAGGTGAAAATTTTATACAACGAAATCTTGCTAGTACATTGCGTCGAATTGCATACCAAGGTGCAGATGAATTTTATAAAGGTAAAACTGCAGGTTTAATTATAGAATGTATGGAAAGAACAAATGGTTTGATTTCAATGCAAGATTTAGCTAACTATTCAGCTATTGAACGAAATCCTATAGAATTTGACTATCGTGGATTTACAGTATATTCTATGCCACCAGCTTCATCTGGCGGAGTAGCTATAGCTGGAATTCTAAATCAATTAGAAAATGTAGATTTTTCTCAAATATCATTTCACAGCTCAGAACATATTCACTTACTTTCTGAAATCGAAAGAAGAGTGTATGCAGATAGAGCTGAATTTTTAGGTGATATCGATTTTGTACCTGTGCCTATTGAGGAAATGGTTTCTCAAAAATATGCAGATGATAGATGGGAAACGATTGATTTTTCATTAGCTTCAAATAGTTTAGAAATAAGTCATGGTAATATACAGTTCATGGATAATGAATCAGAAGAAACAACCCATTATTCCGTTGTTGATAAATGGGGAAATGCTGTAAGTGTTACCACTACAGTGAATGGTTGGTTTGGAAATGGAATTGTTGTAGATGGAGCAGGTTTTTTGTTAAATAATGAAATGGACGATTTTTCTTCGAAACCTGGTTCACCGAATAAATATGGCTTGGTTGGAAATTCTGCTAATGCAATCGAACCCAATAAACGGATGTTAAGTTCTATGACACCTACTATTGTTGAAGATTCACATGGTGACCTGTTTTTAGTAGTAGGTTCACCTGGTGGCTCTACAATAATAACAACTGTAGCTCAAGTAATTTCAAATGTCATTGATTTCAACATGAATATAGAAGAAGCTGTAGAACAGCCTAGGTTTCATCATCAGTGGTTACCAGATGTTATTCAAATTGAACCTATTGGATACTCAAAAGAAACATTAAATGTATTGTCAGAAATGGGACACCAAATAAAACTGAGATCTTCAATTGGTGAAGCTAATTGTATTCAAATAGATAGTAAATCTGGTTTGTTATTTGGTAGTGGAGATAGTCGTCGTGGTGCAATTGCAAGAGGATTTTAAGAGGTAATATATTGATTTCTGCTAAACAAAGAAAATTTCTAAAAGAATTAAAAATATTATTCATTTTGGTAGTGGTAGCATTTACTGTTAAAGCTACGTTAATTGAGGTATATGTTGTACCAACAGGTTCAATGGAAGATACTATTTTAACGGGTGATATGCTTATCGGAAATAAATTTATTTATGGAATGCGAACACCAACATGGGTCGGGTTACCGTATTCAAGAATTGGATTTGATATTCCTTGGTTTAGATTACCTGAATTTAAAAAAGTAGAATCTGGTGATGTGACAATTTTTGAATTTCCTAGAGATCCATTTCAGAAATATGTAAAACGGTGTATTGGGACCGCTGGTGATACTATACGTATTAATCAAGCAGATATATTTATAAATAATACCAAAATGCAATTTCCTTCAGAAGGTAAATATATTAAGGGTAATATTTTTAAACCCCAACGAATTGAAAATCTATATCCACAATTTAATGGAAATCGTGATAATATTTCAGAATTTGTGGTTCCTTTCAAAGGGATGAAAATTGACTTTACGAAGATTCAAGATTGGACATCAATTATTACGCTTTTAGTACAAGATGGTAATACAGTTACTTTAGGAGATAAAGAGTTTACGGTGATTGATCCTCAAGAAGTGGGGCGGACACATGGATTTCTCAAGTATAAAATATTAAATTATTTCAGTTCGGGAAACTCTATGAAAATTAAGGAGCAACAAAACCGTAGAGAGTTTGTAATGGATTTAGTTAAAGAAAATCGGAAAAATAATATTTATAACCCATGGGAGTTTACATTTAAAGAGTCTGATAACGATGTAATATTCGAGAATTTAAAGATAAATGGAAGATTTGTTAAAGATTTGAAATCTTATAAGTTATCTCATGATTACTATTTTTTCATGGGCGATAATAGAGATGCCAGTTATGATTCGCGTTACTGGGGATTTGTTCCAGATAATCAAATTTTAGGAACACCTTTAGTTTCTTTAATAAATATCATGAAATTTAAGTTAAGATTTAAGGTTGTTTCGTAATTAAATTAAGAACATGTTTGGATTTATATCTTTCGCATTTAAAATAATATTTACCGCCATAATCAGTGGTGCAGTCAGCTATGCTAAATCAAAAGAAGAAAGAACTGAAGCATTTGTAGTGCTCACTTCACTCATCGGAGTGTTGTCCGCTTCAATTGTTTCTCTAACGAGTCAGTTTCCAGGTGAATCAATTGGGTTTAGTTATGGATTATCCACATTCGCTGTTTTAGTAATAGTCAACTCACTAACAAAAAAGAATTGTATAGAAGATAGGATGATTTTAATATTTTCTAGCATTCTTGGCATTACAATTGGTTCAGGATTTGTACTATATGCAATTGTGTTATGTGTTTTGGTTTATTTTATGATGACAAGTAGCCGCGAATTGTTAAACCATTTTGAGGCAAAAAATGACGCAGAAAATGAAACTAGTTTGTAATTTTTTAAAATTTACCTTTGCAGCTTATAAAAAAATGTTAAAAATTTAGACCAATATTTTGAATATATATTAACTAAATCAAGGTTATAATTGGGAAACGATTTAAATAGTAAAGATGGAAGAAAAAAGTACTTAAGTGACACCTTAGGTGATTTACTTGAAGGAATTAATGATACATATGGTAGCGTCTTAATGGATGAACTTATGGGCAGAATTGAGGTGACAATCAATGAATTCAATACCGAAATGAATGCCATGTTTAGTCAGTTAAAAGTTAGGGAAGAGGAACGTCAAAATATGCTTAAAATGATACGTTCCGACAAGACATCTTCATTAAAGAAAAGAACTGAAAATAATGTATCTGAGTGGGAACGTAAACTAGAAAATATTGAACAAAGTAGTAAAGGATAAGTATGCAAAGGGTAATTGGAATTGTAACATTTTTAATAATTGTAGCTGGTTCGTATTATTGGTTAGTTATTGATCAAGAACGAACAAACACTATGGCAAGCTTACATGAAAACGATACAGAATTGTCTGGTGATGTAAATTCAACTATTGAAGTGTATAATAGGTTAGAAAAGAAATGGATTGGAACATCAAAACATGTACAAACATTGCAACTAGAAACACAGGCACATTATAAAGCTTATGCAGAAAAAATGGACTCAATTAATCTTGTTTTTGAAGAAATTAAATTTTCAATTGACCAGCTTGAAGAAGTTTTAATTTCAAAAATTGATCGTGTAAAGGATGATGTTAGAAATGTTAGCGATGCATTCGACTCGTATAAACGCAAAACAGATAGAGATTTACGAAACATCAAAAATGATATTAGTACTATGCGTGATGACTTTGAAAATTTAAAACTTAAAGTTGAAACAGAACATCCTGAAAAGAAAAAGTAGTACTTATATCAAAAGAATTTTGTTGAAAAAGGGGAATATTCCCCTTTTTCTGTTTAAACAAAAAGGAGCAAATAATGTTTATTAAATTTGTAAAATATTTTCTATTTATACCTTGGTTTCTATTTAGTCAAATAAACTTAACAGAGAATATTCCATTTGATAGTTCAGTACGTGAAGGTAGACTGGAAAATGGTTTTACCTATTACATAAAACAAAATTCAAAACCTGAAAACAGAGCTGAGTTACGACTTGCTGTTAATATTGGATCTGTAGATGAAGATGATGACCAACAGGGTGTTGCACATTTAGTGGAACATATGTGCTTTAATGGTACAGAAAAGTATCCCAAAAATGAGTTAGTCGATTATTTAGAATCAATTGGTATGCAATTTGGTCCTGATTTAAATGCATATACTACTTTTGATAGAACTGTATATATGTTACAAATACCAACTGATGATTCGGTTAAATTTATTTCAGGAATTGAAATATTAAGTGAATGGGCAAGCTATGTTACATTTGAAGATGAAGAAATAGAGAAAGAACGTGGTGTTGTTATTGAAGAATGGAGATTAAGGCAAGGAGCAAGTACGCGTGTCTTTAATGAGCAATTTCCAGTTTTATTTGAAGGATCTAAGTATGCAAATAGATTGCCTATAGGCAAGGTTGAGGTCATTGAAAATGTTTCAACAGATCGAGTTCGGGAATTTTACAATACCTGGTATAGACCAGACTTGATGTCCTTCATTGCTGTTGGTGATTTTGATGTTGAAACTGTTGAAAAATATATTAAAAGATATTTCGGTAGAATAAAAAATAATTCTAATATAAATCCTTCAACTTATGATGTGCCAAGCCATGATGAAACTCGTGTTGTGATATCTACGGATCCAGAGGCACGTATGACTTCTGCAAACATAACATATAAACACGAAGTTGTTGATATTACTAATGTTCAAAATTATAGAGAATCTTTAATTCAAAACTTATATTTTGATATGTTAAATCAGAGATTTGCCGAACTATCTCATAGCAGTGAAGCACCATTTGTTCAGGCATATTCATGGATGGGGTCATTCGTACAAACAAAGGAACTGACAACAGTAGGTGTATATACCATGAATGATAAATTGGAAAATGGTTTAAAATCTGCATTGTCGGAAGTTGAACGATTAAAACAACATGGTTTTTTACAATCAGAGTTAAATAGGGCTATTAGCCGTTCGCATTCCGCTCTTGAAAAGCAATATAATGAACGTGAAAAAACAGAAAGCAAACGATTAGTGAATGGTATTATTGATTATTATTTAGATGCTGAACCATTGCCGGGAATTGAATGGGAATACAAAACTTCACAATTACTCCTACAGGAAATCAAACTAGATGAAGTGAATAGTTTGTCTCAGGAATATTTTACTGATAATAACAAAGTGATCCAAGTTTCTGCACCAGAATTAGAAAATGTTTTAACTCCAACCGAGGCTGAAATACTCGAGATTGTAGAACATGTTGCTAAATTGCAGCTAGATCCATATCTGGATGATGATTCTGACCAACCACTCGTAGAAAATATTGCACAAAATGGTCATATTATATCTGAATTTGTAAATACAGAACTTGATATGCATACATTTGTTTTATCCAATGGATTTGAAGTAAATATAAAACCAACCAATTTTAAAAATGATGAAATATTAATAAATATTTTCGCAAAAGGAGGGAACTCTCTAACACCTGTGGACGATTATCCATCAGTTATGTTAGCGTGTGATATTGTTAATTATTCAGGAGTAGGAGGTTTTACGTCAACTCAGCTTGAAAAATTATTATCAGGGAAAGAAGTTACTGTAACTCCATATTTTCAACAATATTTTCATGGAATCAACGCAAAATCAACTCCAAAAGATTTGGAAACAGCATTTCAACTCATTTATTTATATTTTACACAACCAAACTCTGATCCTGAACAATTTGAAAGTATGGTGAATAGATATAAAGCATTTATTGAGAACAAAAGTAATGACCCTGAATCACAATGGGGTGATTTGGTAACCAAAGTAAATTTTTCAAATCATTATGCAAAACAACCATTTAGCACAGATTTGTTAGATAAAGTAGATTTAAATAAATCTTTAGAAATTTACAAGCAAAGATTTAGTAATCCTTCGAATTTTAAGGTTGTAATTGTTGGAAATGTAAATATGAACATATTACAAGAATATGCCAAATTGTATCTGGGTAGTATTCCACAGCAAACCAATAAAATAACTGAAATCAAAAAATTGAATTTTAAATTTCCTTTCTTTCCAAAAAAAGAAAATATCTATATGGGTTCCGAAGAGAAAAGTAAAACAAAAATCACCTTCTTTAAGCCAGGATATTTTGATTTTAATACGCAATATCAACTCTACGCTATGACAAAAATATTGAATATACGTTTACGAAAACTTTTAAGAGAAGAGATGAGTGCAACGTATCATGTTGGAGTTAGGAATTTTAATTCAGCTCCTGGAGACACTTATGCAACAACAACAATTTCTTTTAGCAGTGCTCCTGATAATGTAGATTTGATGACTGATGCTATTTTTAATGCAATAAAGAGTTTTAAAAAAGAAGGGCCAACAAATAGTGAAATTCAAAATATTATTGAAAAGGATTTAAATCAAAGAGAAATAAATCTCCAAACTAATACATATTGGCTAAATGCAATCTCAAGTTGTTTTATACATGAAGTACATCCAAATGATATTCTTTATCGAAATAAGAGGATTGAATCGCTTACAACTGCCAACATACAAAAGTTAGCTAAGAAACATTTTCCAAAGTATAGATATTCTAAAATAACTTTATATCCTAAAAATGGAGAATAAACATGTTTAATGTTGATCAAATTATTGGGGATATTGTGTATTTGTCTTTTGTTGACGAAAGTAGATTTAAAGATATTGGTATTCAAGTTAAAGCTGGACATTTTTTAATTCAAGGCCATGACCATTTAGGTTTATGGGTAGAACACCCGGGATTATTTCTTACTCATGCTGAAGATGAAAAAGGAAAACCTCTGCCAGTAGACAAGCAAAGCACAGAACAAATACCCACCAACTTTTTAATTCCTTGGGATCATGTTAACACTATTATGCATTATCCAGAAAGAGAAGGATATGACTTCCCCAGTGAATTTGAAAAAGAAATTGGTTTTAAGTTTTCAAACAAAGAGGATGATTAGATGATTACTGGTATTGTTAAAAATTGGGATGCTAGTAAAGGTTGGGGTTTTATTGAAGATGAAGATGGTTATGATTATTTTATAAATATCAGTAATGTTCGCAAGGGTCAGAAACTAAAAATTGGTGCACATGTAAAATTTGATGTCTTCCAAGGTCAACGTGGTGATGAAGCTGAAAACGTGTCATTGATTTAATGAAATTTCTTCATAAACTTTGTCATATTAAAATTGCAATACTTTTAGATAAAGTACAAAAATAAACAGTTAACCTATTATAATTCCCATTGTCCTAATCTATGATGACGCATGAATGATGTAGAATTAATAGAATATTTCATTGCAGGTGATGAAAATGCTTTTAACGAATTGGTGAAGCGTCATCAAGCCTGGGTTACTGATTTTGTAAGAAGTATGGTAAAACATGCTGAAGATTCAGAAGATATTTCGCAAGATATTTTTGTAAAATTATATTTTAAGTTACCAACTTTTAGATTTGAATCAGAGTTTAAAACCTGGCTTTATAGGATTGTGATGAATCAGACAAATAACTATTTTAGAAAACAAAAATTATTATCCTGGTTTGGTTTTGAGTTGAAAACTGAAACAGAAGATTCAACTAAATATTCTTTTGATGTTGAACTGAAATCTGCTTTACTCATAGCATCAAAAAAATTACCTAAAGTGCAACGAAATATTGTTTTATTAAGAATTTATCAAGACATGTCATTTAAACAAATTTCGCAAATTTTATCAATTTCTGAAAACTCTGCTAAAGTATCATTTCATAAGGCGAAAATAAATTTAAAAGGGTACATTAATGAATAACAATTTTCTAAATAGTGTACATAAAAAGATTTCTAAAAAGAAAAAAATAAATGGACTTAGAAATTTAGTACTCTTAGTTGGTTTTACAAGTTTAATAAGCATTCAATCTGCCCTGTTAATCCTAAATTCACATTATGAAAAAGCTTGGGTTGAATATAGCAGAAGTGAATCAGAATATTATATATGGGAAGAAATAGTTGATATTGAGGACTATCAAGCATTTTCTTATGTAATTGAAGATATGGAATTGTATGAAGTATTTTTAGAATTCAAAGAGACTTTAAATGAAATTGAATTGAATAAAATAGATAAAATGAAAGGATAATACATGAGATACATAATTTTTGCAATATTTACTTATTCACTATTGTTTTCACAACCCCTTCATAGACCTGAAAAAGATGATATTGAAATGATACGAAAGTGGAAATTAATAGAGTACTTAGAATTGGAGGAAGACCAAGCAGAAAAGTTTTTTCCAAGATTGCGGTCATTTGAAAAAGATCTAAAATCAATACAGGCGCAAAAGAAAGAATATTTTGAAAAACTTGAAAACATGTTAGAAGACGAAAGTATAAAATCTTCAGAAATAAATGATATTATTGACTCACTCTATGAACTTGATGAAGACATAATATCTCTAAAGCAAAATCATTTTAAAAATTGTGATGATATTTTATCTAGCAAACAAAAAGTAAAATATTTGACATTCGAAAGAAAATTTAAAAAGCAAATGAAAAATAAATTAAAAAATCTTAAGGGAAGGCAAGGAAGGTTGAATCGCCGGTTTTAATTGATTAAATTTAATCCTTAAAATTCCCCTCATAGCAATTATTGATTTTATTGCCTGAGGGGAATTTATTATTTTACAACCAATATATTTGGATGTTTTAACGAATTATGGCTGAAAATAAGTTGGTTTCTGACTCTGAATTTTGGAATCAGAAGTATAAATTAAATGATATTGGTTGGGATTTAGGCGGACCAACACCTTTTTTTTCTTCATGGATAGAAACACAAAAGCCAAGTCAACATATCTGTATTTTGGGAGCTGGTAATGGATATGATGCGTTACACTTTTGCTCGAAAGGCCATATAGTTTCTGCAGTTGATTTTGCAAAATTACCAGTACAGTGTATGAAACAAGTAGCAAAAGAGAAAGATCTAACTTTAAATGTTATTCAAGAAGATATTTTCAATCTACCTAAATCTTACAAAAGCTCTTACGATATTGTTGTGGAACAAACATGTTTTTGTGCAATCAATCCAACAAGACGTTCAGAATATATTGATGTAGTATTTAATATTTTAAAACCAGGTGGAAAATTTGTTGGTTTTCTATTTCCAATCAACAAAAAGGAAGATGAAGGAGGTCCACCATTTGCTGTTCAGTTAGAAAAAACCCTTCCACTTTTTGAATCAAAATTTGAGTTAGTTTCAAAACATTTTCCAGATGAATCAATACTGCCCCGAAAAGGAAATGAAATTTTTGTCGAAATGGTGAAGCTAGATGACTAAGATAAGAATAAATAATCTCCAAATATTAGCATATCATGGTGTTTTACCTGAAGAAAAAGAAACAGGGCAAATGTTTGAAATTGACATCACAATGACAATACCTCATCTTGAGTTAAATGATGATATAAGTTGTACAGTCAATTACTCAGAGGTTATAGATTTTGTAGTTGAAAAGTTTACTGAAATCTCAATGGATTTAATTGAAACTGTTGCACATAAAATTGGAACTAGTATTCTCAAGCACTATGATGTTGATTCTGTTCATATTTTATTACGAAAACCGAATGCCCCTTTAAATTTTCCTTGCCATAGTGTTGAAGTGGAAATACATTTAAATAAAGAAAATTTATGAAAGTATTTTTATCTTTAGGTTCAAATATTTCAAATAGGGAGGAAAACTTGTCACAAGGAATCAAATCTCTAGCAACTTCAAATGGTGTGAAAGTTATATTAGTATCTCCTATTTATGAAACGGAACCGCTTTATGTTTTAAATCAAAACAAGTTCCTAAATATAGTAATACAAATAAAAACAAAACTTTCATATAGACAGTTATTAAAAACAATAAAAAATATTGAAAAAACGTCCGGACGAAAATTGACATCAAAAAGATATGGCCCTAGAATTATTGATATTGATATCTTAACCTATGGGGATTTAATTGTTAATGAACCAAATTTAACTATTCCTCATTCAAAAGTAAAAGAAAGAAAATTTGTTCTACAGCCTTGGTCAGACATAGCTAAAGATTATATATTGCCAGGGGGAAATGTTTCAGTTTATGAACTTTTGAAATCATCAACGGATAATTCAACAGTCATACTATTCAAAAAGGAAATGGCAGAAATATAGTGAAATCAGCGTATCATATTGCAATTGAAGGTACTATTGGTGTAGGTAAAACAAGTTTAGCTAAAATTTTGGTTGAACGTCTGAACGGCAGGTTGGTGTTAGAAGAATTTGAAGAAAATCCATTTTTAACTGAATTTTACAAAGAACCTGAACGATTTGCTTTTCAAGTTCAGTTATTTTTCTTACTTTCTCGTTACAAACAACAACTAGATTTACAACAAACTGATTTATTTACAAATGCAATTGTTTCAGATTATATGTTTGTAAAGGATAGGTTATTTGCTGCACTAAATTTAAATGATAAAGAAATGTCATTATATGATTCAGTTGCGCGTTTATTAGAAAAAAATGTAGCTTATCCCGATTTGGTCATATTTTTGCAATCTGATACAGAACGATTACTTCAGAATATTAAATCTCGAGGTAGAGATTATGAGCTAAATATAGATTGGAAATATATTGATGCTTTAAATCAACTGTATAATGAATACTTCTTTAGGTATGATAAAAGTCCTTTGTTGATAATAAATACAAATGATATCGACTTTGTGAATAATGATAGAGATCTAGAAGAAATTATGAACTTCATTCAAACACCGTCACAAGGCACACGTTATTTCAATCCACTAAAAAGATCAAATGATTAAAACAATCGCAATATGGATTGTACTATTTTGGATTTTTCGAAAATTAACTCAACTAATAGTCAAAAATCCAAAAAATAATGTAAAATCACATATAAATAAAAGTTCTCGAAAAGATGGTTTAGATATTAAAGATGCAGAATTTGAGGATATCGATTGAAGGCAGTTCTGATTAAGTCTCATGGTGATAGAAATGTATTAGAATGGAGTGAATACCCTGATCCAGTTTGTACACCAAATTCTGTAAAAGTTAAGATTAAAGCATCATCTATTAACCACTTAGATATTTGGGTTAGGAAAGGGCTACCCGGGATCAAAATTCCTCTTCCACTGATAATGGGTTCTGACGGTGCAGGTGAAATTGTCGAAATAGGAAACCATGTAGAGCAATTTAAAATTGGTGATGAGATAGTTGTCCAACCTGGTACTTTTTGTAACCAATGCACTCATTGCAACATTGGCCTTCAAAATTACTGTAAAAAGTATGGTATATTAGGTGAAACTGAAAATGGAACTCAGGCTGAGTATATCGTTTTACCTGTAGAAAATATTGCACTTAAACCCTCTCACTTGAGTTTTAATGAAGTATCTTCCATGCCACTTGTGTTCATGACAGCATATCAAATGCTCATGACACGAGCTAAACTGCAAAAAGGTGAAACAGTTTTAATATATGGTGCTACATCAGGAGTTGGATCTGCTGGAATTCAAATTGCAAAAGACCAAGGTGCTCATGTTATAACAACAGTAGGCAGTAAAGATAAAATTCAACATGCTGAAAAAATGGGTGCAGATTACGTAGTTTTACATTCAAAAACAGACTGGACTAGACAAGTTATACTCCATTTAAACAAAGTTAAAGTTAATGTAATATTCGAACATATAGGCCCAGCAACATGGAATAATTCAATGCGATTGCTTGCTAAAGGGGGTAGATTAGTAACATGTGGAGCAACAACTGGACCAAATGTAAAAATTGATTTACGTCATATTTTCATGAAACAACAATCAATATTAGGGTCAACAATGTCAGATTTAAATAGTTTTAATGCCATGATGAAAAAGATACATGAAAAAAAGTATTTTCCCTTTATGGATTCAATTTTTAAAATGTCAGATATACAAGAAGCACATAAACGAATTGAAAATCGACAACAAATCGGAAAAATTGTTTTAGTGCCATGAGTAGATATGAAAAGCACATTTTTGTTTGTACAAATCAAAGAGACACAAAGAATCCAAAGGGTTCATGTGCAAGCAAAGAAACTGATTTACGGTTTGAATTTGTAAAAGAACTTAGAAGAAATGGATTACATAATAAAGTAAGAGCAAATAAGACTGGTTGTTTAGATTTATGTGCAAGAGGACCAGTGGTTGTTATTTATCCTAATGGAATTTGGTATGAAAATGTAACAAAAAGTGATGTTAAAATAATTATAGAAAAAAGCATCAAAAAGAATAGTATTATCGATCGTTTGAAGTGTAAGAATTTTGCGAAGTGAATAATGTTTAAAATATTCTCATCTTCGATAAATAGGCGTTTTATAAAAAAAGGACAATTCATCAACAATATGAATTTATAAAGGAATATTTAATGGAAAACTGTTTATTTTGTTCAATCATTGATGGAAAAATACCATCTGAAATTGTTGCAGAAAACGATTTTGCTTTAGCATTTAGGGATATTGACCCGAAAGCACCTACACATATCTTAGTTATTCCTAAAACTCATATAGCATCTACATTAGATCTAGATACATCAAATTCAAAATATTTCCTTGCAATGACTGAGCTAGCTCAAAGAATTGTTAAAACTGAAAATATTCAAAATGATGGGTTTCGCTGGGTGGTTAATACGGGTAAAGATGGAGGACAGACTGTTTTTCATTTGCATTTACACCTTTTAGGCGGACGTACTCTTAATTGGCCACCAGGTTAAATAGAAACTTGTATATTTCTAAATTACATCTAAATGGATTTAAATCCTTCCTGCATAAAACTGATTTAGAGTTTGGTAAAGGTATTACTGTAGTTGTCGGACCTAACGGATGTGGCAAAACAAATATAGTAGATGCTATCCGTTGGATTCTCGGTGAGCAAAAAACATCCATTTTGCGTTCAACCAAAATGGAAGATGTTATCTTTAATGGAACCAAAAATAGAAAACCAATTGGATTTTGTGAAGCATCTCTAACCATTCACAATAACCGAGGTATGCTACCTATAGAATTCAACGATGTGAAAATAACTCGTCGTCTCTTTAGAACTGGTGAAAGTGAGTATTTATTGAATAATTCTCCCTGTAGGTTAAAAGATGTGTTCGAGTTGTTTGTTGACACCGGTATGAGTTCTGATGCCTACTCAGTGATTGAGTTACGAATGGTTGATTCCATATTATCTCACAATGCTTCTGATAGAAGAAAAATGTTTGAAGAAGCTTCTGGTATTAATCATTATAAAAAACAGCGTCAATCTACATTTAGAAAGTTAGACAGCACAATGTCTGACTTAGACCGAGTGAAAGATATCTTGTTTGAAGTTGAAAAAAATGTAAATAGTTTTAAACGTCAACTAAAACGGTTTGAAAGACATAAAAAACTATCAGAAAAGCTTGAATCGTCACAAATTTTACTAGCACAAATTGAAATACAATTGATTGATAATAAAATAAGCCCTCTTATTGAAAAGTTGAGTGATGTTAAAGGCAAACAAGATAGTTTATCAGGTCAAACAAGTTTAGATGAAGAGTTGATTAAACAAGTTGATCAACGATATGAAGTATGTAAGGTGAAATTAGATGATAGTCGTTTGAAGTTAGAAAATATAAATAATGACTTATCTTCAGTTAATAACACAATTTTAATAAATACTGAACAAAGACGAAATAGTGAAAATTTAATTTTACACAATAATGATGAAATCACACATTCTACAACACGTATTGAAACATTTAACAATCAAATATTAAAGATTAAATCTAAAATAAAATCATTTTATCCAGTGATAGAAGAATTTAAGGAAAATTATCAAAAAGCAAATAATAATTTTCAATCTTACGACAAAAAATATAAAACAGCTAACAATGAGTTGCTTGCTTCAAAAAAACAAACAGATAGTGTTGTAAATGAATACCAAAATAATGAATTTAATTTAAAGTTAGCGAAATTACAATTCTCTGAAGCAAATACAGCAATTAACGAAATTGAACAAAAGATTACTGAAAATTCTAATTATCGCAAACATATAGAAGCAGATATAAATATTCAACAAATTCAAGTTGTTGAATTAGAGAAAAATAAAGGTGAATTAAATTCAAATTTAGAAACTTCTCAAAGTAAACATTCAGAATTAGAAGAAATATTATTGAATAAAAATAATAAACTAAATCTGCTTAAGAATGACATTACATCCCTTAAATCAAAATATGAATTTTATAATGAGATTTTAGAAAAAAATGATGGAATGTCTTCGGGGGTTCAATATATTTTAGCGAAACCACAAAAATTTAAAGGTGTCGAAGGCGTAGTCTCAGATTTAATTGATACATCTGAAAAATATCGTTCTGCAATTGATGTTGCCCTCGGAGACTTATCATCTATGTTGGTTGTTGATACACGAAAAAATGCACGTCAAATAATAGAAATAATTAAAAAGATTGGTAACCTGCAAATTAGTATAATTCCACTTGATGCTTTACCAAAAACAACGAGTGTAGTGCAGGGAAATCACAGAAGTGCAAAATCGTGCATTAAAACGAAATTTAAGTACAATAAACTATTTGATTATTTGCTTAAAAATACTTTTGTACTTAATACTGCAAAGGAAGTTGATTCTTTGCCACAAACTGAGTTTCAAAATGCTATTTGGGTAACACTCTCTGGTGAATATTTTGATGGTAGTATTATTCTAAAATCTGTACAAAAACATTCTACTTCATCTGTTATTGGAAGAAAAAAGCAACTCCTAAATATTGAAAAAAGAATTGCAAAGAAATTAGAAAATAAAAGATTGTTGGAAAGTGAAATAACTACTTTAAAGAAGGAAGCAAATTCTTGTTTTGAAAAATGTAAGATTTTGTCCGAATCTGTAGATAAAGAAATCAGCAAATGTTACGCATTGGAAAATAAATTACAAAAACATGAGTTACGATTAACTCAACATGATAATTTATTTACAGAATTAAAGAAGCAAAAGGAAAGTGTAAAAGAAAATTTAAAGAAAATTAATTCTAACATTCTAACACTTAAAACTACATTACAACACTCACAAAATGAAGTCGAACAAGCCAAGCAAAAGAAAGAAGAGCTAAACGCTTCAATTCAAGATATATTAAAAAATAGAAATGCATTGCAACAAACAATGTTAGATGCACGTGTTTGCCTTGTAGAGAAAGAAAAGGAGCTAGAAGGTTTAGAATTTAGATTAAAAACATTTACTGATAACATATTAGACCTAAATAAACAAAATGATAGATTTAACAAAGAAAATTTTGATTTAAAAAATCTGATTCAATGTAACATTTCTGAAGTTACTAAACATGAAACTTTGAAAAATGAATTGTTAGAAAATCAATCTAAGCTTCAAGCATTAAAGAATGAATTAGAGAATTCTGCAAATTCATTGTATCAAGAACGGCAAGAGTTACAAAAAGAAGTTAGAAATCGTCAAAAGGCGAAAGATATTCAAATGGAGGTTGTTCAAAATATTCAACTTCAATTATCTGAAATGAATAATAAAAAAGAAATAATACGACACAAAATTAAAGATTTATATAAACAAAAAATTCCCACAAATAAAATCGATTTAACAGAAATTGATATTGATGAACTTCGCAAACAAGCAGATTCTATTGATAAATCTATTTCTAAAATCGGTCCTGTAAATCTAGCAGTACAGGATGAGTTTGATAAAGAATCAGAAAGGTATACATTTTTAAAAGAACAATTTGATGATTTAACTTCCTCTGAAAAAACATTAAAAGAAACAATTCAAAAGCTAGATTCTGAGGCAAGACAACGCTTTATAAATACATTTGAAAAGATTAGTAAACACTTTAAAGAAACTTATACAATGTTTTTTGAAGGAGGGGAAGCATTCTTAAGATTGATAGGTGATGATGATCCACTTGAAGCAGATATTGAAATTATTGCTAGACCACCCGGGAAACGTGCTCAAACTATCCGAATGCTATCAGCAGGTGAAAAAGCGTTGACGGCAATTTCACTATTGTTTGCAATTTATTTAGTTAAACCAAGCCCCTTTTGTATATTAGATGAAATTGATGCACCTTTAGATGATAGTAATATAAATAAATTTACAAATGTGTTAAAAAAGTTTGAGAATAAAACACAATTTATCGTAGTTACACATAATAAACTCACAATGGAAAAAGCAGACTATCTTTATGGTGTAACACAAGAAGAAGAAGGGGTTTCAAAAATAGTTTCAGTAAAATTTAAAGATAATGAAGAGTTGAAATTTGCATCATAAATTTAAAATTTATTTCGCTGGATCAATTAGAGGTGGGAGAGATGATGCAAATGTTTATAAAGATATAATCGATTATCTCCAAAAATATGTGACTGTACTAACCGAACATGTTGGATTGGAAAGCTTATCAGGTTGTGGGGAAGATAATCGTAATGATACTTGGATATATAACAGAGATATGGATTGGATCAATGAAGCTGATGCGTTGATTGCTGAAGTTACAAATCCCTCTCTAGGTGTCGGATATGAAATTGGTCAAGCTCAAGCACTTAAAATTCCAGTACTTTGCCTATTTAACAAAAACTCACAAAACAGATTGTCAGCCATGGTAAGCGGTAATCAAAACATTACTGTTAAAAATTATCAAAATATGGAAGAAGTTAAGCTAATAATAAAACAGTTTATTTATAATTTAAATCCTGATTCATAAGCATATTTTTCTAATTCATCACGGAAATCTGGATGAGCAATGTTTATGAGTTGTCTTGCTCTTTCTCCAACACCTTTATGATGCAACTCAGCGATTCCATATTCAGTTACAACATAATGCACATCTCCTTCGCTGGTAACGACACCTGACCCTTGACTCAAAAATGGTGATATACGTGATATTCTTCTATCTTTATGGCTAGCTGTTGATGGGAGTGCAATAATTGGCTTACCACCCTTAGATCTAGAAGCTCCACGTATGAAATCTACTTGACCACCAATTCCACTGTAAAATCGTTTTCCGAGCGAATCTGCACAAACTTGCCCCTTCAAATCAATTGACAATGCTGTATTTATTGCTACAACATTATCGTTGCGAGAAATATTAAAAATATCATTGGTATAGTCACTAGGTCTCATTTCAATCATGGGATTTTGATACGACCATTTATAAAGTGTATTTGTACCCATAATTATTCCAGTAACAACTTTTCCAACATTAAGAGTTTTTTTAGAGTTATCTATAACTCCTTTTTCAACCAGTTTCATTATTCCATCAGATATTAGTTCAGAATGAACTCCTATATGTTTATGATTATCTAACAATGCAAGTGTTGCATCCGGAATTTTGCCTATTCCTACCTGCAAACAAGCTCCATCGGGTATTAAACTAGCAATATTTTCTCCTATTTTTTTACTAGTATCACCAATTTTAATTTCTGGAATTTCGAATAGGGGATAATCCACTTCAACAAATGAATTAATTTCATCTACATGAATAAAACTATATCCCTGTGTTCTGGGTACATTGGGATTGACTTCAGCTATTATATGATTAGAGTTTAAATACCCAGATCTAGTTACATCTACACTGGTTCCTAAACTACAAAAACCTCTTTCATCTGGTGGACTTACTTGTACTAAGGCAACATCAGGTTGCAAATTTTCTAAATATTGTGGCACTTCAGATAAAAATATTGGTAAGAAATATGCACGACCATCATTCACAGCATGTCGGGTATTCGTTCCAGTAAACAACGCATAATGCGTAAATGAATTTTCCATTCCAGGTAATGTATAGGGTGCAGTTTCTTCAGTGCTTCCTAAGGTGAGTATATGGTGAATTTTAACGTCTTGTAATTGTGCATGCCTTTTTGTCATTGCATTAATAAGTACTTTTGGTACGACTGCTCCAGCACCAAGAAACACATTGTCACCTGATTTGATAATCGAAGTTGCATCTTCAGGGGATACAAACTTTAAATCTGAATATTTGTTCATAAAATAACCTGTTTTAGACTAGGTAAAATTACAAATGATTGTTTATTTTAAACTTCAACTATTCGTCATATTATTTAGAATTTTAATTATCTAACTGATATGAATTGAAGTATTAGTTAAAGTAAATTTTCCCCGTGAAAAAAGATAATATAAGAAATTTTTGCATTATTGCACATATTGACCATGGTAAATCAACTCTGGCTGATAGATTGTTAGAAGAAACACATACATTAACTGCTAAAGAAATGCAGAGTCAAGTACTTGACGATATGGATCTCGAACGCGAAAGAGGGATTACTATTAAATCTCATCCTATTCGAATGGAGTATAAACACTCAGATGATATTGAATATATTTTCAATTTAATCGATACACCTGGGCATGTTGACTTTACTTATGAAGTGTCTCGTAGTTTAGCTGCATGTGAGGGTGCATTATTATTAGTTGATGCGGCACAAGGTGTAGAAGCGCAAACTGTTAGTAACGCCTATTTAGCAATTGATGCTGATCTTGAAATAATACCTGTGATTAATAAAATTGATATGGACAATGCAGATGTTGTATCTGCAAGTGAACAGTTAGTTGAATTGTTGGGTTGCGATGAAAAAGATATTGTAAAAATATCAGCCAAAAATGGAATTGGTATTGAAGGAATATTTGATTCAATAATACGAAAAATCCCAGCACCTGAAAAATCCGAAGCAAAAGGAACTAGAGCATTGATTTTTGATTCTTCATTCGATCAATTTCGAGGAGTAGTACCGTATGTGCGAATATTTGACGGGTATATTGAAAAGGGAATGACAGCCGAGTATTTTGCCTTACCTTCAAAACACGAAATTACTGAAGTTGGTATTTTAAAACTAGATCGAGTACCTGTAAAACGTCTAGAAGCTGGAGATGTTGGATACATTATAACAAGTATTAAAGATGTTTCAGAGATAAATGTTGGAGACACTTTAACAGTTAAAGAAAACAAAGCTGAAAACCCATTACCGGGCTACAAACCAATTAAACCTATGGTGTTTAGTGGAATGTATCCAATTGATTCCAAAGACTATGAAGATTTGAGAACTAGTTTGGAAAAATTAAAGTTAAATGATTCGGCATTAACGTTTGAACCCAATACTTCTGTTGCACTCGGTTTCGGGTTTAGATGTGGTTTTTTGGGGCCATTGCATATGGAAATCGTGCAAGAAAGACTTGAGCGTGAATTTAACATGAATTTAATTACTACATCACCGAATGTACGCTATAAAGTGATTAAGTCCAATAAAACTGAACTAACGGTAAATAATCCTTCTGACATGCCAGTATCAGGTGATATTGCTACTGTATTTGAACCCTATATTAAAGCTGAAATTATTACTCCATCAGAATATATTGGCGCAGTAATGCGCATTTGCATTGAGAGAAGAGGTACATACTTAGCAACCAATTACTTAACAAAAGATAAGGTTCAACTTTTATTTGAAATGCCATTGGGTGAAGTGATTTATGAATTTTTTGAAAAGTTAAAATCTGCAACTCGAGGTTATGCTTCCTTTGACTATGAGTTAATTGACGACAGACCAGGTAAACTTCAAAAGCTAGATGTTAGAATAAGCGGTGAAATTGTGGATGCATTGAGCATAATAGTACATCAAGACAATGCATATAAACACGGCTCCATCCTTTGTAAGAAGCTTAAAAAAGAAATAAATCGTCACCAATTTGAAATAGCAATTCAAGCTGCAGTTGGACATAAAGTTATAGCTCGCGAAACAGTAAAAGCATTACGTAAAAATGTGACTGCAAAATGTTATGGTGGTGATATTTCAAGAAAACGTAAACTACTTGAAAAACAAAAAAAAGGTAAAAAAAGAATGAAACAGATAGGTAATGTTGAACTTCCACAGGAAGCATTCCTAGCTGTATTAAAATTGGATGAGTAGCAAGTACATTAAACTCTCTTATACTTCTTGTACAAAGAATTTATACTATGGAATTGTGTTTGTTTTCCCAATGTTATTCTTATATGAAGTACTTTGTTACCTGTATAATTACAATTTTAATTTTGAAATCCGAAATGGTGCTGATGTAATTATTAGAGAATTCTTTACAAATTTCGGAGAATATGCCCAAATATTATATGTGAGCACGTTACTTCTTATTTTTTTTATAATTGCATTTAAAAATAAAGATATTATTTTAGAAGAAACAATTCAGCTCAAATTTCTTCTACTTATGATTTTAGAAAGTATATTTTGGTCGGTTTGCATGTTTATTCTGTTCAAATTATTGTCCACTAAGTTGTTGGCTGTACATGGTGGAAATTCTGTATTTGAACAATTTTATTTATCAATTGGTGCTGGAATTTGGGAGGAAATATTGTTTCGTTTAATTTTATTCTCTTCGGTACAATTTCTTTTTAACAATATTTTAAACTACAATTATTATTTTTCAGTGACGTTTTCCATAATAATTTCATCCATTATTTTTTCATTATTTCATTATGTTGGGGTGTACGGTGATACATTTACGTATTCAAGTTTTATCTATCGTACTTTAGCTGGTGGATTTTTGGGAACTTTATATCTAATTAGAGGGTTTGGAATCACAGTTTATACTCATATTTTGTATGATATCATTTTACTATCACTACCATTAATTTAAAGGAGTTTGAATGTATCCAGAATTAATAAAAATTGGCGATTTTGTAATTTCATCATTTGGGTTTATGATGGTCGTTGCATTTTTGACAACAAATTATTTATTGCGAAAGGATTTGAAATCCATAGGATCAGATCCAAATCTCGCAGATGACTTAACATTTAGGGCTGCTTTGGGTGGTATCCTTGGAGCTAAAATTTATTATTTAATTGAAAATATCCCAAATGGTGGTGCTTCCGGTAATCTATCTGGCCTGTATGATATTTTTGCAGGCATATTTACCTTGAATGGTTCATTAATTGCGGGAGGTATTCAAAATTTTGGTGCAGGCATGGTATTTCTGGGTGGATTTATTGGAGGTTTAATTTCTGTTACACTTTTTATTAGAAAACATAATCTAAAATGGTTTGTAGTCGCAGATTGGGTTGCACCGTTGTTAGTACTTGGACATGGAATTGGTCGAATAGGTTGTTTTCTAGTAGGTGATGATTACGGAAAACCCTCTGAGTTACCATGGGCAATATCATTTCCAAACGGGTTGCCAATTTCATCTGCAGGCAATTTGAGATCTATGGGATGTACTATTTCAAATGATGTTTTAAATTCTGAAATTTTATCTGTTCACCCAACACAACTATATGAAATGTTTTTATATTTTGCCATTTTTCTAGCATTACGATTTCGGAAGAAATATCAAGAGTTCCATGGTCAATTATTTTTTGAGTATTTATTTTTAGCAGGTTTTGCACGCTTTATGGTTGAGTTTATTCGATTAAATCCAAGATATATTCTTGGACTTTCTGGAGCTCAAATAATCTCTGGAGTAATGATGTGTATTGGAACATATTTTATGTGGAAATTACGCAAAAAACATGTTTGAGACTATTAAGTGTCCTATTTGTAGTTCAAGTAATTTTACCAAATATATGGAACTTTCAGATAGATTTAACTCCTCTGGAAAATCAGATTTGTACACTTTGGTTTCATGCGCATGTAAATTTGTATACCTTAACCCAAGGCCTGTTGAAGACAGTATTCCTTTATTTTATGCAAACACAAACTATAATCCACATAATAATAATTCAAGTTCTATCTTTAACTT
>CAZCRK010000004.1:0-20339 GCA_964501035.1 uncultured bacterium | reverse complement strand
GGAGCATTTGAACAAAAAATATTTAAAGAAGATTGGATAGCCTATGATACACCAAGACATTTGTATCATTTTACTAAGCAATCATTAGCTGATCTATTAAATGGACATGATTATAAAATTGTTAACACCCATAAAATGCTACAAGATACTGCATATAATGTTATGTTAAGCTTAAAAGGTAATTTTATAATGAAAATTGTAAAATTTATTGTTATTACTTTAACTACATTCATTGTGTCCTTTTTTAACAAGCAAAAATCTTCAACTCTTTTATGTGTATGCAAACAAAAGTAATATCTACGTTAGTATTGTGTATTTTATTTTCTGGATGCAGCTTAAAACAAGATGCAGATGGAAATATTAATGATCTGTTTGTTGTTTCATCTCCGGAAGATAAGGAATACATTGAACCAATTATAGATAAACTATTTTCTAAAATAATCCATACTCCAATAGAAGAAAATGAAATAAATGTTATATGGAAAAATGCATGGGATTTAGATGAAGTACAAAATAAATATAATATATTTATTTTAGGTATTGACAACCCAGCAGATTCAACTGGAGATTTGTTGACACAAAAGTTCCTCGAAAAAAATGATCAATCCCAAGAATTGTTTTCTATCAAAGATGGATATGCAAATAACCAACATTTAATAGTATTACATGCAAAAGATGCAATTCATTTTTCTGACATTGTTATTCAAAATCAAAAATGGATTCTAGAGCAATATAATACTTCAATTGACAAAAATGTATTAGAATATGTTTTGGAACAGGGTATCAACAAAACATTGACTCAAAAAATTGGTAATGAATATCTTGAAAACTTTGAAGTACAAGAAGATTTTGAAATTTTAAAGGAAGATAAAGATTCCTTTCTTTGGATTGGCCGAGGGTATCCGTATAGATGGTTAACATTTCATAAAAGTAATAAAGCAATGTTTGAATCCCCTCATGCAAGTTGGTTAAGTCTTGATTCTCTATTTTCACTAACGTTACCTGATATTAAAATTGGAGAATTTTACAAAGAATTTGAGCTGGTTGAAATCCAATCAAAAAAAATAAAACTATTACGTGGCCTATATGAGCATCAAAAAAGTGAAAGTGGGGGGCCATTCTTTGTTTATATAATTGAAACAAATGAAAAAGAAGAAGTAATTTTAGCATCTGGATTTGTAAACTATCCAGGACATGATAAGTATTTTTTATTAAGACAACTTGAAGTTATTGTAAAAACTTCATTAGAAGAAAGTAGGAAAAATGAATAAAGTGGCTGTGCTAATTGGTAGTGAAACAGATAGGGAAACGATGAATTCCGCAAAAAAATACTATGATTTTTTTGATATTGATATGGAATTACATGTTATGTCTGCCCATAGAAATCCTTCTGAAGTAGAAGAGTTTGCAAAAAATGCACGAAGTAATGGGTATTCAGTTATAGTGGGTGCAGCAGGAATGGCAGCACATTTAGCAGGTGCAATAAAAGCTAACTCAACATTACCGGTAATTGGAGTTCCGTTAGCTGGTGGAATACAAGACGGTTTAGATGCATTGTTATCAACAGTTCAAATGCCTAAAGGGGTTCCAGTTGCTACAATGGCTGTAGGAAAAGCTGGGGCAATAAATGCTGCAATTTTAGCTGTAGAAATTTTATCCTTAAATGATTCAAAGTTAGTTGATAAATTAGATGAGTTTAAGAAACTAGGTTCTAAATTGTAAGTGAAAACCAAAGTTTTAATTACAGGAGGAGGAGGGCAATTAGGAAATGAATTAACCGAAATTCTACCAAAATATTTTAATGTATTATCAACTACACTTAAAAAAACAAAAACAATGCCACATGCATTGGATATAACTAAATTTCAGGAAGTTGAATCGGTTTGCAATCGTTTTAACCCAGATGTAATCATAAATACTGCAGCTTATACTCATGTAGATAATTGTGAAACCAACAAAAAACAAGCACATGATGTGAATGTAGGAGGTTTACAAAACATTGTTAAAGCTTGTTCTAAAAATACGAGAATAATACAAATTTCAAGTGATTATATATTTGACGGAAAAAATGGTCCCTATGATGAAACAGATCAGCCTAACCCAATTAATTATTATGGAAAGACTAAACTAGAAGCAGAAAATATTTTACGTGGTTTTCATTCAAAATTCCTTATTATAAGAGCTAATGTTGTATATAGTTCAAAATTTGATATACACAGTAACTTTGTATCTTGGGTTTATAATTCCCTTCAAGAAAATTTAAAAATCAATGTGGTTACTGATCAAATTAGTAATCCAACTAATACTACTTTTTTAGCTAATGCAATAGTCCAATGTATTTTACTTCAAACCGAAGGTATTTTTCATTTTGGTAGCGAAGATGTGTTGTCGAGATATGATTTTGCTGTCTTAATAGCAAAAACGTTTAATCTAAACAAAGATTTAATTCAACCTATCACTTCAGATAGTTTGAAACAAAAAGCTAGAAGACCTAATAACAGCGGTTTGTCCACAAACAAAATTGAAAAACAACTTGATCTACAAGTGTATAATTCTGAATTTGTTTTAAATCAAATCAAAGATAATATGGTAAGCTGATGAAAGTATTAGCCATTTCTCCTACATATAATGAACGAAAAAATGTTAAAGAACTAATATTTGCAATAAAGAAAGAAGTGGATGATATTCATGTACTAATAATTGACGATAATTCTCCTGATGGAACTGCAGATTTAGTCAAAGAACAGCAAGATAGCTTAAATAACATACATCTTATTGAGCGTGCAGGCAAGTTAGGACTAGGCACAGCATATATTACAGGCTTTAAGTGGGCAATTGAAAACGGTTATGATAAAATAATTCAAATAGATGCTGATATGTCACACGATCCAAAGGACATCCCTAGATTACTTGAAGCATCAAAAGATAACCAGCTGGTGATCGGTAGCAGATATGTCACAGGAATAAATGTAGTTAATTGGCCACTTCGACGATTAATTCTTAGTTATATGGCAAATTTATATGCACGTATGATAACTGGACTGCCTATAAAAGATGCAACAGCTGGTTATAAATGCTTCGACAGATCAGTTTTAGAATCAATTCCATTTGAGAAAATAAAATCAGAGGGATATTCGTTTCAAATTGAAATTAACTTTTTTGCTTGGGTTAAAAAGTTTAAAATAAAAGAGTTACCTGTTATATTTTTTGATAGAACCGTAGGTGAATCAAAAATGTCTAGGAAAATAATTATTGAAGCTGTTTGGATGGTACCAAAACTTAAATTAAAAAAATTGTTTAAAATGTTATGATTAGTATAATAATTGTAAACTATAATGTTGAAGAACATTTAAAGCAATGTTTAAATAGTATAAAGCAAATACCGAACTATCTGGATTTTGAAATAATTGTAATAGACAATAATTCTTTTGATAATTCTGTTAAAACTGTCAAGGATAAATATCCATTTGTAAAGATGTTTACATCTAAAAACAATTTAGGATACAGTAAAGCCGTAAATTTAGGTGTTGAAAAATCAAGTGGAAAATTTATTTGCTTACTCAACCCTGATACACTTGTCAAACAAGATACCTTTGAAGTTTTATCTAGGCATTTAAAAGAAAATGAAAATGCTGATATTATTGGATGTAAGGTGCTCAATTCTGATGGCACCTTTCAAATTGCATCAAGACGTAAGTTTCCATCATTTTGGGTTTCTTTTTGTAAAGCTATTGGATTGAACACATTGTTTCCAAAGTCTAAATATTTTGGACAATATAATTACTCGTACAGGTCTAAAAATAAAATTCAAAATGTTGATGCTGTCAATGGTGCATGTTTAATGTTTAAGCGAGATATTTTTGATAGATTAAATGGATTTGATGAAGCATTTTTTTTGTACTTCGAAGATACAGATTTTTGTTATCGAGCAAAAAAACTAGGTTTAAACGTAGTTTATACTCCACAGACAAGTATTATTCATTACAAAGGTGAATCACATGTAAAAGCTACTTTTAATGTTCATAAAATATTTTTAGAATCAATGACAATCTTTTATATGAAACATAAAAAAGAATTTATTTTTTGGAATTTTATTAGTTTGTTACTTCCAGTAGCAAAAATCATAAAAAGACTATTGTTTAAATTGTCTTTGATGAAAGACAAAATTCTAGCTTTAGTTACCGACATTGTATTTATATCATCATCCTTTTCAGCTGTTTTGTTAGTATGGTTTAATGTAAAATATCAGAAAGAACCATCATTTAGTTTAATATATAATCATTTGCTTCTTTTAGTAGCAATTATATTTTCATGGCTGGTAGCTTCTAAAATCACAAAACTGTATAGCAAAAACTTGCTTTCATATCCTAGAAGCGCTGTTTCTTCTGGTGTAATGTTTTTAATTTCTGCAACTCTGACTTATTTGATGTCATTTTTTGCCTATTCAAGAATTGTGCTAATATTTTCAACTATTCTTATTCTTTTGTTTACAGCATTATGGCGAATTATTATCCACTTTTTTGCACTAGAAAATAAATCTTTAATTTTCAATAAATCCTTATTCAAAAGGAATGCTGTTATTATAGGTTCTTCTGTTGAAGCAATTAGGATAGGAAATGCTCTAAAACATTCTCCTCATAATGATTTCAATTTAGTAGGAAATGTAGCAGACAAGATTTTAGAATCATCTGATATAAATAAATTAGGAAGATTAGATGATTTAAAAGGTGTAATTGAAAATCTGAAGATTAATGAAATTATTATACCTGAAAATGAAATGTATTTTGAAGATATGATTCATTTACTTGAAAATATTTCAAATTTAAATGTTAACTTAAAAATAGTTCCAAATGGAACTGACATGTTTATAGGTAAAGGAGTGATTGAAAATATTTCTGGGATTCCTTTGATTGATTTGGATTTGCCAATGTTAGATACATTTCATCTTCATGCAAAAAGGATGTTTGACATAATGTTTGCAATATTACTTATAATCCCAACATTACCAGTTTATTTTATCTATTTTATGATGAACAGGGTTTCTACATTTCAAGTATGGACGACTAATGATTCTAAAATGACCCTAACTTACTTAAACTCAAAAAGTAAAATGTTTAAACGTATCCCATATTTGATTCATATTTTAAAAGGTGATTTATCGTTTGTAGGAAGTCAAATATTCAAGAGCTCTTTTCCAAACCCAAAGGTATTGATAAAACCTGGGCTAACTGGTTTAGCACAAATAAAAGAATCAGAAATAAATCAAGAAGAATCAACTATCTTTGATCACTACTATATACAGAATCAATCATTTATGTATGATATTGAAATTATTTTTAAATCTATATTAAGGGTATAATGTCAAAATATATTTTAGACTTTGAAGCACCTTTGCATGAAATTGAGTTGAAGATTGAAAATCTCAAATCAACTTCAATTCAAACTGGAATTGATGTTTCCGATGGTATAAGACAACTTGAGAATGAACTATCTGAAAAAGGTGAAAAATTATATTCTCATTTAACTCGATGGCAACGAGTTCAATTAGCACGGCATCCAAAGCGTCCGCATTCAATTGATTTTATCAAATTAATGACAACTGATTGGATGGAACTACATGGCGACAGATATTACTCAGATGATGCAGCAATTGTAGCAGGGATAGGCAAACTAGACTCCCAAAGATTTATGATCATCGGTCAAGAAAAGGGTAGAGGAACTAAAGATAAGTTAAACAGAAATTTTGGAATGCCGCGTCCAGAAGGTTATAGAAAAGCTATTCGTTTAATGAAACTTGCTGAAAAATTTAAAATCCCAGTTTTAACATTAATAGATACGATTGGCGCATACCCAGGTTTAGGAGCAGAAGAAAGGGGTCAAGCTGAAGCTATTGCAAAAAACTTATTTGAAATGTCAACATTAAGAATTCCTTTAATTGCAGTTGTAATCGGTGAAGGTGCTTCTGGTGGTGCTTTAGGTATTGGGGTCTGTGATAGGATAATGTGTCTTGAAAATACATGGTATTCTGTTATTTCTCCAGAAGGATGTGCATCAATTTTGTTTAGAGATTCAAATAGAGCAGAAGAGGCAGCTAACTCTATGAAAGTAACTGCTAAAGATTTATTAGATCTTGGAATTGCTGATTCAATAATTCCTGAACCTAATGGCGGAGCACATATTGATCAAGATAAAACTGCACAGGTTGTAAAAGAGTATGTTTTAAAAGAATATCACTATCTATCAACTTTAACTGCTGAAAAATTAATTGATGAACGCACAGAAAAATTTGAACAAATGGGACGTTGGGAAATTTTAGCAAATGAATAAAATTGGAACATCAACTAAAGACTTGAATAGTCAAAAATATGCAGAAAACTATGCTGCATTTAATGAACTTGTAAATGAGTTTAATAAAAATAGATCAAATATTAAGCAAGGTGGTGGGACTGTTGCTATTGAAAAACAACATAACAAAGGTAGATTGACAGCTCGTGAAAGGATTGACAGCTTAATAGATAGTGGGTCAGATTTTTTTGAACTAGGACTTTTTGCAGCGTATGAAATGTACGAAGAATATGGAAGTCCTGCATCATCGGGCACGATTACAGGAATTGGTAAAATTTCTGACCAAGAATGTGTCATTGTAGCCAACGATGCAACTGTTAAAGCTGGTGCATATTTTGAAATTACATTAAAAAAAACCATTCGCGCCCAACAAATTGCATTAGAAAATAACCTACCAATCATTTATCTAGTTGATTCTGCTGGTGTATTTTTACCCTTACAAGATCAAGTTTTTCCAGATGAACCCCATTTTGGAAAAATCTTCTACAATAATGCTCGTTTGTCTGCCTTAGGTGTTCCACAGATTGCATGTGTTATGGGCCCATGCGTTGCAGGGGGAGCTTACTTGCCAGTCATGTGTGATAAGTATGTAATTGTTGAAGGGTCAAGTATGTTTTTAGCTGGACCAGCATTGGTGAAGGCAGCTATTGGGCAAGATATTGATTTAGAAACGTTGGGCGGTGCCAAAACACATAGTGCAATTAGTGGCACAACTGATTATCATGAGAAAGATGATTTGCGTGCATTAAATAGAATCAAGGACTTAATAGCTCATATTAACATTTCACAAGATAGATTATATGAAAAATTCGATTCTGTTAAACCTGATTTTGAAAGCGATGAATTGCTTGGCATATTTAATCCAACCAAAAACGTTCAATATGATATTAGAGAAATTATAAGTAGAATCGTTGATACAAGCGAATTTATAGAATACAAACAATCTTATGGACAAACCCTTGTTTGCGGAAATGCAAGAATTGGTGGATATAATGTAGGTATTGTTGCTAATCAGAGGAAGATTGCACGTACAGAAACAGGTGAAATGCAAATGGGTGGTGTTGTTTACTCAGATTCAGCAGATAAAGCTGCACGATTTGTCATGAATTGCAATCAAGATGGGGTTCCAATAATTTTTATACATGATGTAAACGGATTTATGGTTGGAAAAACAGCAGAATGGGGTGGAATTGCAAAGGATGGAGCAAAATTAGTAAATGCTGTTTCAAACTCAGTTGTCCCTAAAATTACTCTCGTGATTGGTGGTAGTTATGGGGCTGGCAACTACGCAATGTCAGGACGAGCTTACAATCCTCGCTTTATGTTTGCATGGCCATCCGCTTCAATTGCAGTAATGGGTGGTGAACAAGCTGCAAAAACGCTTTCCCAAATAAAATTAGCCAAGATGGGTGATGTTGATCAAAAAACAAAGGATGATCTTTTTCAAAAAATAAAAAAGCGTTATGATAAGCAATCAGATCCTAGATATGCAGCGGCAAGATTGTGGGTAGATGAGATAATAAATCCAGAGGATACAAGGAAGGTGTTAGAGCGTTCTTTGGAGATAATAAACCATCAAACAAAAATACCTGAACCTAAATTTGGAGTACTTCAAGTATGAGTAACGTAATTAAGATTGCAAATGGACAAGGATTTTGGGGCGATTCTATAGATGCACCCGTTAATTTAGTTAAAGCTGGTGGAATTGATTACTTAACTTTAGACTACTTAGCTGAAGTTACACTTTCAATTATGCAACGACAAAAGTTAAAACGTCCAGACGCTGGGTATGCACGTGATTTTGTAGATTTAGTTAAACGAATTCTCCCTGACATAATTAAAAAAGATATAAAAATAATAACCAACGCAGGTGGAGTTAATCCACAAGCATGTCAAAAAGCTATATCTAAAGTTGCAAATGAATTAGGATATGATATAAAAATAGGAATTATCGAAGGAGACAATATATTTGGTAATATGGAATCCTTTTACAAAAATGATAACATATCTTTTGAAAATATGGATTCTGGCGAGTCCTTCGATAAAATAAAAGATAAAATGTATTCTTCTAACGTATATATCGACAGCTTTTCTATTGCAGAGGCACTCAAGAATGATGCTCAAATAGTGCTTGCTGGAAGAGTTTCAGATCCAGGCTTAGCACTAGGACCTTCAATTTATGAGTTTGGTTGGACTAAAAATGAATATGACTTAATTGCAGCCGGAACATTAGCTGGGCATATAACAGAATGTGGCGCACAATGTAGTGGTGGTAATTTCTCAGGATGGAGAAATGTACCAGATTTATTTAATGTTGGATATCCAATAATTGAGATGCATGAAGATGGATATTTTGTTGTAACAAAACATGAAAACACAGGTGGATTGATTAATCGTGAAACGGTTGCTGAGCAAATTTTATATGAAATGGGTAACCCACAAAAATATATTTCTCCAGATGTTTGTGTAGATTTTACTAGTTTTAATTTAAACGATTTAGGGAACAACAGGGTTGAAGTAACAAACGTTAAAGGATTTGAAGCTACTGATACATTTAAGGTGTCTGTGAGTTATTTTGCAGGTTACAAGGCTTCAGGTCAGCTTACTATTTCTGGTCCAGATGCTCTTGAAAAGGCAAAGTTAACAGCAGAAATTATTTGGAAAAGACTTGAAAAAGCTGGTTTTACTTTTGACAAAACAAGCACTGAATACTTAGGCTTATCATCGTGTCATGGAGAAATAAACTCTGTACCAAGCCAAATTAACGAAATTGTTTTACGTCTTGGCGTAAAAGATTCTGATAAAGCAAAGGTAAATAGATTTGGTAAAGAAATTGCACCTGTTATAACCTCTGGACCTCCTGGAGTTACTGGTTTTGCTGGTGGTCGCCCCAAAGCTCAAGAAATAGTTGCCTATTGGCCAACTTTGATACCTAAATCTTTAATTCAAACGAAAGTGAGTGTGTTATGAAAGTTAAATTACAGGAGATTGCATTTGCTCGATCAGGAGATAAAGGTGAAAGTTCTAATGCTGGATTAATATTTACTTCTGCCAAAATCTATGATTGGGCTATAGAAGCTTTGACCGCATCTGTAGTTAAAGAACACTTTAAGAGTATTGTAAAAGGTAATGTAATTCGTTATGAAATGCCAAATTTGCTTGCAATAAACTATATTTTAGGTGATAGTTTAGGAGGCGGGGGTAGCGAATCTCTTATCAATGACGCTCAAGGTAAAACACACGGTCAAGCGTTACTACTGATGGAAGTTGACATACCAGAAAATTTGAGAAGTGAGTTAAGTTTAGATGATTGATTTGACTATTCAAGACAATGGATTAGCTGTAATTAGTTTAAACAGACCAAAGGTTAATGCGCTATCAACAAAGACAATAGAGTATTTAGCTAAAGTAATACTTGAGGTTGATTCTAGCTCAGATATTAAATTGCTAATATTAAACTCAAAACAAAAACATTTCTGTGCTGGTGCAGATTTAATAGAGCGAAAGCAAATGAATGACACTCAAGTTTTGAATACAGTAGATGCTATAAATACTTGTTTTAATCATTTCGCAAATCTAAAAATTCCAACTGTTGCATCTATTAACGGGTCTGCATTGGGTGGCGGATTAGAATTAGCTTTATGTGCAGACTTTAGAATCGCATCAGAAACCGCATCACTTGGATTACCTGAAACCAGCCTTGGAATTATACCTGGGGCAGGAGGCACGCAACGATTGACAAGACTTATTGGTATTTCTAAAGCTAAGTACTGGATTTATTCAGCACGAACTTTTACAGCAGAAGAAGCATTTATCGATGGAACAATTGATTTTATTGCATCAGAAAATGAATTGTTTGAAGCTACTATGGATTTAGCTTATGAAATTATAAATAATGCTCCAATTTCTCTTAGATTGGCCAAGCAAGCAATTGAGGAAGGGGTGCACAAGCAGATTAAGAATGCTTTAGAAGTTGAAAAAAAACTTTACCAAAAAACTATCCCAACAAATGATCGCAAAGAAGCTTTAAAGGCATTTGCTGAAAAAAGAAATCCTAAGTGGTCCAATAACTAAATAATTCAAAATAAATTAATTAAATTTTGTAATTCCTGGTGATTTCTCTTCAGCAATATTAATTATTGTTACATATTGTTAAATAATGTTACATTATGTTATGGTTAAGAAGAATTCAGAGAGTCAAAGCATAAAATCAATACGATTACCAGATAAAATTTGGAATCTTTTGAAGCGAACTTCTGCTAGACGATATAGAACTATGAATAGTCAAATATTAATGATAATTGAAGATTGGCTTGTAGAGCATGGGTATATAGAGGAAGTTGATAGAACTCGAACTGAATAAATGGAGGTAGCTATGAATAGTTTAACAAAATTAATTAAAAATAGTTTTATTGTTTCATTGATGATGTGTGCTCTCTACTTATCGTTAGTATTTTCTGATAATATTGTTCCACTGTTAACCTTCAATAAAAATATTTTTGTAGAATGGTTAAATTCGATTTCAATAGATCAGTTAATAGGAGTGATGTTTGTTATTACTATTGCATTAATTTCTGCTGGGTTTTACAAAAATGATAAAGTGGATGTAGCTAATAAACAAGGATCAATAAAGTCAAATAGGTCTTTCAAGCTTGTGTATAAATTTATTCAACTTTCTACAATATCTATTGCAATATTAGCATTTACTTCAGATTTATCAATTTTAGCTAAATGGCATCACAGTGTTGCTATAATGTACACAGGTATGGCTATTGTATCTTTAGCCATGGCATTATTTGTATCTGCTAAATTAACGTTGGGAACACATTATAGCCCATGTTATAATTCTTACATACCTAATGATATTGTACAGCTTGGATTATATAAGCATATTCGACATCCAATTTATACGGCTAATATATTATTATTGATTGGTGTCTGTATTGCAACTGGTTCTCTGTTAATTGTGATAAATATTGTTTTACTTACAACTTACTATAAAATATCAGCTATTAGGGAAGAGCATGCCTTGGTTAAAATATTTCCTGAGTACCTTCAGTATATGAAACAAACTGGTATGTTCTTCCCTTCGTATAACTCAACAGGTAAATCAAACAGGAATTAAAATGGCAGATACAATTATATTAAATCAAGAAAATTCAAACAACATTCAAAAGCAAGCTACAAATATTGCAAATGATTCTAGTATTCTTAAAATAAGTAAATTTTCGAAAACTATAAAAGAAACTAGTAAAAATATTGTTTCGTTTAATGTCATGCCAAACAAACAAGTATGTGAAACTTTAAATATTAAAGAATATTTGATAAAGCATCGTGAAATAACTGGTGTATTTGATAGAGAGTATGAAACCAGTATGCGAAATAGTCCAAATCATCTGATATTTCTAACAGCTTTAGTACACTTGCAGAAGTTAATATATGTTTATTTATGTGATGAGTTTGGATTTACCTATGATCCTTTCGGAGATGAAGTATTAAAAGTATGGCCTACAAATTTAGAAATTGAAATGCCAAAGATGATAACTAAAACACGTGATGTTAAACAGCATGTAAAAATAAACAGTTTGCGAAAGACTGGTGAAAAATCTTACTTTGGGAACTGTTTCTCGACAATTGAAGGAATTGTTACAATAAAAGCCGACGCCGCAGTATTTATTATATAAATATCTTCTAATAAGGTTTGAGTTATACTCAATATATCCGTAATTTCTTGCTTTATGTTTTTATCATAAAGGAAGAAAAAAATAACATCTTTAATTAAAAATAACATTGTTTTCAGCGCATTGAGCAAATTAGTTGCTGAATATAAATCACCTTTTACCCTAAAAGATGTTGGTAATATTTATTCAAATTGGGTCATTTTAAACAAGGCAGTTTATGTAAAATATTATAATATACTAGCAATTGTAATAATGGCAGGTCTTATTCCTTTTGACTTCTTATTGTTTCGTGATGGTAATATATTTACTCGATTTCGAATAATCTCAATTCTTTTACTTTTTCTCAATCTGTTTTTCTTTGAAAAAAATAAAACATTTAGCAATTCTTCTACTTCGGCAAAACTTCAATTTCATTTGTTTTTTCCGGGCCTTCTCTATAATTGGGTTTATTCTTATTTTTTATTGAGCACATCAACCAGTCATTATTCAATAGTTTTGCTAGCTAATTTTCTTACTATAATAATAACAACCATGTTTGCCTATAAGTTTTGGAGAGAGCAATATGTTATACATCTTTTTGCTGTACTCCCACTTTTAATAATCCCATTCTTACGCCAAGATATCTTATATGATTGCCTATATCTAATTTTGTTTCATTTTCTTATGTTTTCTTTAGCATTTTTTTTACGAAAAAGATTTATCTTAGCAATGTTTGAAAGATTTTACCATACATCATCATTAGTTCCAAAAAACATAGCTAGACATATTGCCATTTCTGATACAGATTTAGATTTAGATAATGTTTTTGTGCCTCAGGAACGTTACACTGTCTGTTTATGTTCAGACTGGAGAAATTATCAACAGTTAGCAAAAGAACATAAACCAGAATATATTGAAAAATTGTTTGAAAATTTCTATGATATTGTTTTTGACGAACTTGACAAAATAATTCCCAGAGGAAATTATTTTGCTGATTGGACAGCAGATGAATTATTTATCATATTTTTTAGTGACGATGAAAATGAACAAGAAGTGTTAAGCAATTCATTACGATTCGCGAACTCATTATCTACAAAAGTTTTTGAAAAGGTAAATTCAGAGTTAGAGAGCAAATTAATTTACGATATCGGTATTGCAAGTGGGAAAGGATTGCTAGGGTTGCAAGGTCCTAAAAAATTAAAAAAAACCACAATTACTGGCGAGTCAGCTGGAACTGCAAAACGATTAGAAACAGAAGCAAAGTTTATTCGCACAGACAGGGAAATGCCAGATTTACAAAATCCATTAATATTGATGGATACATCTTTGTATAAATTTTCTAAAACTTGTCATTGGATTTCTCAAACAAACATAGAAAGAATAAAAGCAAAAAGTAAAAATATTAAAGACCAAACTTTTTATTTAATCCAAAACTAAAATGACTCAATTAGAAATATTAAAGAAAAAGAGCAGTACGAATGCTGGCAACCCACCCGTGATATTTATTCATGGAGCCTGCCATGATTCGCATTGCTGGAATGAATATTTTATGGATTATTTTGCAAAAAATAATTTTGATTCTTTTGCTGTGACCTTATCAGGAAGAGGATTAAGTAAGAATGGATCGAATATTCATTTCAACGGAATTGAGCAATTTCTGTTAGATGTAAAATCAGTATCTAGTAAGTTTACATTGCCACCTCTTTTGATTGGGCACTCTATGGGAGGATTTATTGCACAAAAGTATGCTCAAAACAATAACATTTCTGGAATAATATTAATGAATTCTGTACCTCCTAATGGCATCAAGTCTGTATTGTTTAAGTTGTTTAAATTGCATCCTTTAAAATTTCTTAAATCATTTTCAACGATGAATCTCAAACCATTTATATCAAATCGCAAAGTGAGCTCTCAGCTGTTTTTGTCTGAGAATGTTGAGCCAAATGTTAAAAATAAATTTACTAATATGTTATATAATGAGTCTTTTAAAGCATTTTATGATATGTCATTTAATAGTTTAAATAAGCCACTTAAATTCAAACACCCAATATTGGTGCTGGGATCAGAAATGGATCAAATTATTTCAGTAGATTTAGTGCAAAAAACTGCTGAGTTTTATCAAAATTCTACAATAAAGTTGTTTGATAATATGGGGCATGATATGATGCTTGAGAAAAACTGGAAAACTGTTGCAGATTATATTATTAGTTGGATACCAAGTAATTGCAATACAAATAAAGGATAAAGATGAAATGTTTGATTTTAATAATTGCTACTTTTGCGGTAATGTTTTCGCAAACTATCATAACTACTAGAGAGTATAAAGTTGATATATTACCTAAAACCAAAACAATCAACATTATGGAACTGATTAATCAAGATGATGGTTTATATTCTGTAGAATTAAAACATATTTCAGATATTAATTTCAAGAGCAAAAAACGAGCAAAATGTGAACTTGAATTTAATATTTTATCTGAGATGGCTGGAAAAATTACTGTTAATATTTGTGATAGCATTCAATATATAAATAATTCAGTTATGGTGAATGAACAAAATCCATTTATTGAAATAGATTCAAAGCGTTCAGCAAAATTATCAGGTGAATTTGTTTTCTGGATTAAAGGTAAATTTGTTGATATTTTTCAAGAACTCCTTGAGAAGTCAATTCCTGTAATTGAATCCGAAAATGGTGTTTTACGAGAATGGTATGAAGAAGGCCAGTTATTCACTGAATATCAATTTAAAAATGAAAGACGTCATGGAATTCAAAAGAAATGGTACAAGAATGGTCAGTTAATGCAATTATATAATTATAAAAATGGAAAATTAAATGGGTTGCAACAAAAATGGTATAATAGTGGAAAGTTAAAAGCAGAGTGGTATTACTTAAATGACCAGCTTCATGGTTACTCGAAAGAATGGTACCCTAATGGTCAACAAAAATTTGTGAAAAAATATGATTACGGTGTTCTATTGGAAATCGTTGAATCTTATGATGAGAATGGAATTTCTACTGAATAAAAAATATAATCATCTGTTTCTAAATTCCAAAAAAGCCATTCTAACAGATTCTTTTCTAAAGAACACCCATACTCCTACATTTAAAACACCTATGACAAGATGAAATATTGAACTCATTTCAGAAAATACATAAATGTTATATAGACCTATGAATAAATTGACCCAAATAATAAACAATATTTGTTGTTTTTTTTCTTCTTTACTTTCCATTTATCCCTCATTTGCTTTGTTATTTAGTAATACGATGAACTATTATAAGATTCTTGCATACTAGAAATTCTTAACTTAAGTCACAAAAATATATAAAATGGGGAAATGAGGCATAGGTCACATAATTTTATTATTGTACCGAGGGTGGGGCTCGAACCCACACATCCCGAAGGATACTGGATTTTGAATCCAGCGCGTCTACCAATTTCACCACCTCGGCAAAGAAATTGAGCACAAAATTTAACCATAAGTTGCAACATGGTCAATTATCTTTCTTTGTGAATAATAATATTTTTATTCCTCGCATAACTCATTTTAGATTTAATATATAAATGAAGCATAATTATTAATAATTCTGAAGGGACTTTTTTTATGGCATTCACTACAATATCACAAATGTTTAATGACATAACAACAAGATTTGACAAAAAACCATTGTACTATTATAAGCGTGAATCAAAGTGGATTGGTTTAACTGGGCAAGAAATTAAATATACAGTTAAAGATATTTCATTTGGACTATTATCCTTTGGTGTTACAAAAGGTGATAGAGTTTCAATTCTTGCAAATAACTCACCAAAATGGGCAATGTGTGATTATGGTTCCATTATTAGTGGCGCAGCAACCGTAAGTATTTATCCAACATTAATTGCATCACAAATCTTGTATATTCTGTTTGATTCTGGAACTAAAGTAATTTTTGTAGAAAACAATGAACAATTAGAAAAAATTCTTGAAATTAAAGACCAGTGCCCTGAGTTAAGACAAATTATTGTGCTAGACAACTCGTATAACGGTAAAGAGAAGTCAGTCATGAATTTTACTAATTTTTTAAATCTAGGAACTAGCTTTGCAAATGAGTCCGAACTTTCTTTTGAAACGGACCTTGTTTCATCCTCAAAACCTGATGATTTATTAACTCTGATTTATACATCAGGTACTACAGGAAACCCAAAAGGAGTTATGTTGAGTCATAAAAATTTAATGTCCAATGTTGATGCTACAATAAATTCTGTCAAATTTACTGAAGATGAAACATTTTTATCATTCCTTCCCTTAAGTCATGTTTTTGAAAGAATGGGCGGACATTTCTCTGCATTTTCTGTGGGAGCATCTGTATATTATGCTGAAAATATAGAAACAGTACCTGAAAATTTAGTAGAGGTAAAACCAACCATTGTTTTAAGTGTACCACGTTTGTATGAAAAAATACATGCTAAAATTGTCGAGGGTTTAAAAACTGCACCAAACATAAAACAAAAGCTTTTCGCTTGGGCTACAAAAGTTGGTCGTGATGTTTCTACTCTTAATCTAGCTGGAGAAACAATTCCATTCGGGTTAAAAATGCAATATAATTTAGCAGATAAAATAATTTATAGCAAAATAAGTGCCAAGGTAGGTGGAAGATTGAGGTTTTTTGTATCAGGAGGTGCTCCGTTATCACAAGAAATTGCTGAATTTTTTGCATCTGTCGGAATAACCATTCTTGAAGGTTACGGCCTTACAGAAACAAGTCCAGTGTTAACGTGTAATACAGAAGTTGATAAACGATTTGGTAGTGTAGGGAAACCTTTATATAACATCGATGTTAAGATAGCAAATGATGGTGAGATTTTAGCTAAAGGTCCAAGCATTATGCTGGGCTATTTCAATAATAAGGAAGCTACTAATGAAGTAATTGATAAGGATGGGTGGTTTTATACAGGCGATATTGGTGAAATTGATCAAGATGGATATCTTAAGATAACCGATAGGAAAAAAAGTATTATTGTAACCTCTGGTGGAAAAAATATTGCTCCTGCACCGTTGGAAAATGCTGTAGTTGCATCTCCGTATGTTGAACAAATTGTTGCTATCGGTGACAAGCGAAATTTTATATGTGCAATTATAGCTCCAAATTTTGAAAATGTAATTGCTTACTTAAAGGAAATTGGTAAAGATGTAACTAGTCACGAAGCAATTGTAGAACATGTAGATGTTAAAGAATTATTCACCACTATAATTGAAGAAGCTATGTCGAAATTTTCCCAGTATGAAAAAATTAAAAAATTCATTTTAATTTCAAGATTATTAACACTCGAAAAAGGTGAACTAACCCCAACATTGAAAGTTGTTAGGAAAGTAGTAGAAGAAAATTTTAAAGAAGATATAGATAGTATTTATCAAGGAGATAATAAAGATAGTGACAACATATAAAGAATCAGGTGTTGATATCGAAACTGGAACTAAGGCAGTTTCCAAGATAAGCAAATTAGTAAAATCTACTTTTACGGCTAATACTTTAACAGAAATCGGAGGATTCGGTGGTTGTTTCGAATTTCCAAAAAATGATTATGATACTCCAGTATTAGTTTCAAGTGCTGATGGAATAGGTACTAAGTTGAAAATAGCATTTTTAGCAAACAAACACGACACAATTGGGCAATGTTTAGTGAATCATTGCACCAATGATATTTTAGCAGTTGGAGCAAAACCCTTGTTCTTTTTAGATTATTTTGCAACTGCCAAATTAGAAGTAGATGTATTGGAATCTGTTGTAAGTGGGCTTTCCAAAGCATGTATAGAAAATTCATGTTCACTCATTGGTGGAGAAACAGCTGAAATGCCAGGTTTTTATCAAACTGGTGAGTATGACATGAGCGGTACGATTATTGGAGTTGTTGATAAAAATAATATGCTTCCAAATCGGAAAACTAAATCTGGCGATGTTTTAATTGGATTAAAGTCTACTGGACTACATACCAATGGCTATTCTTTAGCTCGCAAGGTATTACTTGGTCATTTTGATGTTGATGATTATGTTGATCAACTTGGATGCACCTTACAGGAATCGTTACTGGCTATACATCGTTCCTACTTGCCAATCATCGAACCAATTTTAGAGAAAGATTGGCTCATTAGCTTATCTCATATAACCGGTGGTGGAATTGTTGATAATACTATGCGGGTTATTGGAGAAAATCAGAATATATCGATTGATTGGGATGCTTGGGAATGGCCTACAATATTCTCATTAATACAAGATTTAGGAAATGTTCCTACTGATGATATGAGACATAGTATGAATTTAGGAATAGGTTTGATTATTATTGTCAGAAAAGAAAATGTAAGCGACTTAGAGAAACACTTACAATCTAATAATGAACCATATTATCATTTAGGTACTGTTGTTTAGGAATGCAAGTTTTAGTCATTGGAGCTGGTACGTGGGGTATTGCACTCGCAACTGTCTTAGCTTCAAATAATCACACTGTTCACGTTTGGCATAGAAATATAAATTTTGTAAAAGAGTTATCCCAAACAAGAATTCACCCTAATTTAAAGACTAGAATACAGACTACAAATATTTCCTTCACTTCAGAATTTTGTGATTTAGAAACATACGATTCAATTGTAATAGCTGTGCCTAGTCAATCTGTCAGAGAAGTATTAGAAAAATTAAATTTAAAACAATTTAGTTTGCCAATAATATCTGTTTCAAAAGGCATTGAAAATTCTACAAACTTATTGATGAATGAAGTAATTCAACAAACAACCAATATTAGCCCAAATAATGTAATCGTACTATCAGGTCCAAGCCATGCTGAAGAGGTTGTAGAAAAAAAAGTTACTACAGTTGTTTGCGCTTGCACGCAAATTGAACAGGCTAGGTATGTTCAAAAGATTTTTGCAAATGACTATTTCAGAGTATATTCAAGTGATGATGTTATTGGAGTTGAAATTGGTGGGGCAATCAAAAACGTCATTGCTATTGCTTCAGGTATTTGCATTGGGTTAGGTCTAGGAGATAATACCCAAGCTGCCCTAATTACGCGTGGCCTTGAAGAAATTAAACGACTTGGTACTGCGATGGGAGGTAGAGCAAACACATTTTCCGGGTTAAGTGGGTTGGGTGATTTACTGGTTACATCATTTAGTAAATTCAGCAGAAATAGACATGTAGGTGAGTGTCTAGGCCAAGGAATGACTTTGGAAGAAGTATTAAATTCAATGAGTATGGTTGCTGAAGGAGTTTTAACTACAAAATCAGTCTTAGCTCTCAAAAACAAATACTATTTAGATATGCCTATTTCAACAGAAATACATAAAGTTCTGTTTGAAAACAAAAATCCCCAAATTGCTATTCGTGATTTAATGAATAGGAAATTGGTTGATGAGCATGTTTAAGCCCTTTACTTTACTCGTCGTTACATCATTTTCTTTTCTGTTTGCACAAATCCATGATGAATGTGGTACTAATGTTGTTTCTAAATCATTAACTGAATCAATACTATCTCATCATTTTCGGTATAGAGATACCTGTAGCGAAGATAATCATTTTTTAATCCGGAAGGATATTTATAGTTTTGATGCAAGTGATGTCGAATCTAATTATGAATGCAAAGAGTTTATATTAGCAGAATTTGATAATTTTACTAATATTTATATTGAAAAATCAGAATATGAAAATGGCAACATATCAGATGCAGCTATTTCAACATTATTTACAACTTTTACCGAAAATACACCTAACGCTCCATTAGAATATCAAAATGGAATTAAAAACGCAGAAGAATTAATGCTAAGTGGAAATCCTCCGAATGTAGATGGTACTGGAAAAGTAAATATATTACTATTGGATGTTCAAGATGGGTATAATGGAAGTGGATCATATGTTGCTGGATATTTTGACGCATTAGATCAAGAAATTAACAGTGAATGTGTTGGTAATTGCAAAGATATCATTTACATTGATTCATACCCAGGCAATTTAACTTCAGCAAATCCTGAAAGAGCATTGTTTACATTAGCGCATGAATATCAACATTTATTGCATTTTGCATCTGATAATTGCGAAGGATATTTTACCAATTGCCATAACCCGTGGTTAAATGAAGGACTTTCCGATTTAATGCCATCAATCCTAGGTTTAGGTATACGAGACTATTCTCCATTTTTATCAAATACAACAATTAGTTTAGATGCTTGGGCTGATCCTGGTGAAAACTCTGCACCATTTTATGCAAAATCAGCTTTATTTATGCAATTTTTATATGAATATTATGAGTATGGTATTGGAACTGAATTTGAAAATGGACAAGATGCTATAACTGTTATTTT
>CAZCRK010000003.1:0-72687 GCA_964501035.1 uncultured bacterium | reverse complement strand
ATTACTTTCTCTGAGATATTGGGAGTATTTTTTTGCGTAACCGTATTGATTGAGGGGTTACTTCAACGAGTTCATCATCTTTAATAAATTCGATTGCATGTTCGAGGGTAAGTGGGATAACTGGAGCTAAATTTACACCTTCATCTTTCCCAGAAGCTCGCATATTGGATAATTTTTTCTCTTTGGTAGCATTTACATTCAAATCTTTTTGACGATTATGTTCACCGACAATCATGCCTTCATACACGTTTTCACTTGGAACTACAAATAATGTACCCCGTGGTTCGAGGTTGAATAGTGCATATCCTGCTGTTTTGCCTTGCCGATCTGCTACGAGTGAACCAGTTACTCGTGTTGGGAAATCACCTCGATATTCTTCATATCCATCCAAATAAGAGTTCATAATTCCTGTACCACGTGTATCAGTTAAAAACTCATTTCGATATCCAATTAGAGAACGTGCAGGAATAGAAAATTCAATCCGTACTCGACCTGAACCATGATTTACTAAATTGGTCATACGTCCTTTTCGTTTGGATAATTTTTCAGTTACAATTCCCAAAAAATCTTCATGACAGTCCACAAATAAATGCTCAATGGGTTCTAATGTTTTTCCATTTTCTTCCACATATAAAACGGTAGGCCGTCCTACATTTAATTCAAAGCCTTCCCGACGCATTGTTTCAATCAATATTGCCATTTGAAACTCTCCACGTCCTTTCACAATGAACGTATCTCGTTCTGCATCTATTTCAACTTGAATACCCACATTTTGTAAGGACTCCTTTATCAACCGTTCTTTTATCTTATTTCCTTGAACCAGTTTTCCTTCATTTCCTGCAAATGGAGAAGTGTTTACACCAAACTTCATTGAAATAGTGGGTTTGTCCACAGTAATTCTATCCAAAGCATTTGGGAAATCTTTATGACAAATGGTATCTCCAATTACAACATCATCAATTCCTGATAAAATAATGATATCACCTGCAGAAGCCGATGGAGTTTCTTTAACACCTAAACCATCATAAAACTGAATGCTACTCACTTTTAAGTTTTTTGGAACACCATCTTCTCCAATACACACCAAGGAGTCATTTTTATTGACAGAGCCATTCACCACAGGTCCAATAATTAATCTCCCTAAATAGTCAGAATAATCTAAATCCAACACTTGCATTTGAAAATCACCATCAGATTTAAATCGTGGTGGGGGAACAGTATCCACAATAATTTTAAATAAGTTATATAGATTATCTTCTAAGGAGTCTGGTGTAAAGCCTGCTTTTCCATCGCGTCCAATTGCATAAAGCACAGGAAAATCGATTTGATCTTCTGTTGCATCTAAATCAATAAATAAATCGTAGATATCATTTAAAATGACATCAGGTTGTGCATCATGCCTATCAATTTTATTAATGACTACAATAACTTTCAGCCCAATATTCAACGCCTTTTGGAGTACGAATCGCGTTTGGGGTAGAGGACCTTCAGCAGAATCTACGAGTAATATAACGCCGTTAACCATTTTTAAAGCTCGTTCTACTTCACCACCAAAATCGGCGTGACCTGGTGTGTCTAAAATATTAATTCGAGTATCATTCCACATTACTGAGCAGTTTTTGGCAGAAATAGTAATTCCACGTTCACGTTCTAAATCCATACTGTCCATAATTCTGTCATCCACACTTTGATTTGACCGAAACAATCCACTTTGTTTAAAAAGTTGGTCAACAAGTGTAGTTTTTCCATGGTCAACGTGGGCTATTATGGCAATATTACGTATTGCATCGTTAGTGCAAAAATCTTGTGTCATATTTATTCTTTATTTTAAAAGGTTAATTGAAATGGTTGCGAGTTCACTCGGCGGAAACAATTGCTGGTGATCATAATCGGGTGTAAGTCCAGCTTCTTCTGCAGAATTAATAAATGTTGAATGTTCCATGATATATTGATCAGAATATCCATGTGTGGCATCATAAGCTGTTGCGACTGTTTTGCCTAGATTTTGTGACGTTAACTCAGGTGAAATAGTATGCAATTCTAGAACTAATAACCCAAATTGTTTAACAAATGGTTTCCATGCACAGAAATGTTCCACAAGATTTTGTTTTAACTCTGCATTTGAAATCCACTTTCCCCGAAATGCAAATGCACCACTTGAGTAACTGATTCTGTCGTTAAAACAACCTTGTGGTGATTCATAAATTCTGTTATGGTCTAAAAATGAACGCACATTTAACATATCTTTCAGTTCAATACCATATTGGTCTTGTAAGTCTTTATTGTATTGATTTGGGTCACTAATATTTCCATGTAAAATGAAATGATTTATATCAAACTTGTCTAAGGTTTTACGAGTTGCAATTCTCGCTTCCTGGTTATAATCTGAACCGATAACTATAAGTGGGTGAGTATCTAACATGTTTCCACGTATGGTTTGTGTACTCACTACTTCATATAAATGTTTTAACAATGTTCCATCGCCACATCCCATATCCGCAATGCCTTTAGGTTGTTTTTCTATGGGTTGATTAAAAATATTAATAACTATTTCATCAATTGTATTGAAGTAATGTGAATGAGCTCCACCGCTTCCCCAAACATTCATCGTTCTATCAACATGGGTTTCATTCTTGTTATTATCTCGTTTCCATAAGATGAATGGATCACCCACGAATAAATCATGTAATCTTTGAAAAGTTGGGAGATAGGACACCGTAACCCCGTATGCTGTACATCTATCAACGTAGAAAAGTCCACGTTCATTGAATTGTACTACGTTGTCTGAAATGGAACACCAATCTAATTGTTCAAAAAATGAAAATATAGCTTGAATTGTGTTTTGATTTCCATCCAATTGATTTAAATCTAAAGTGTGATGTGTAGAATCAATACTTTCTAATTTCCCCATCATCCCTAAGGCCACAAGAATTGGACCTGCCAACATTCCTTGTAAGTTTAGAATTAATTGGTTTGCCAACGTTGAATTTGATGTGATTAGATTATCAGATAATGATTTGTATTGTTCAATAAGTGATGACAATTGAGAGGAAAAATCTTCATCTTTTGCATCAAAATGAATATGAGAAATATTGATTAGCTGTGGAATAAACTCCACAAACGGAGTAAGTTTGGGGACAATATTCCATAACGCTTTTCCTAAAGGTGTCACTGTAAAATGAATATTGTGTCCGTCTTGAATGATATTACGTTTTAAATACCCTTGAGATGATAGAATACGTAACGCAACATTTACATATCCATTATTTATTTCTAATTGGTTAGATATATCCGTAAAATGGAATTCATCTGACTTCTGAATTAATTTCAATATACCAGATTTATGTAATTCCACCAAAGTTGGAATCACAGTTATTCCATCAAGATGACGGAATAGTGTTGCCCGTAAAGTATATTTATTCATATTGTATATATAATTGCAGTTAAAGGTGGCGCAAAATTACGAGTTGTGTTCATGTGAAACAAGAATTTGATTATTTCTTGTGAATCAAGCACATTATTGCACTCATACATATACCTGGATACATGGGGTCCAAGTTTAAAATATATTGGGGATATCCCCAAGAATCTACATTGTTGTAACCTAATACTATCCAAACACCAGTCGTAATTATGGGTAAAACCATTACATGAATAGGTTGTTCAAAACAAACCCCATAAAACAGACATATCATTGGGAGTAAAAGTGCTGGAACTGCAAAAGAACCAACCATGTACCAAATATCAATTGCATTATCAAAAAATTGAACTATTATGATAGAAATTAATGCTGTAATTATCAACGCAATTTGTGTGCTTTTAACTTGGTTTAGTTTGATGGGAAATTTACCCTCAATCAAATTCATAAAATCTCTACCTATTGTGATTGCAGATAGGAATGCAAAACTATCAATAGTAGACATAACAATTGCCATGAGTGAAACAATGAAAAACCCCTTTGCAACAGGGGGCAAAATGAGAGAAGCTAAATCTAAATATGGACTATGCTGTATGTTTGTCAGGACTGCTGATGCATAAATTCCAGTAAAGACAGTCAAGAAATCAAAAATTATCCAAAATCCAATTGATACTAAAATTCCTTTCTGAACTGTTTTTAGTGAATTACCTGCAAATGACCGTTGGTAAAATCCTGGATCTATAAATGTTATCAATGCAATAAAACCCCATACAAAAATAAACGTCCAGTTGAAGTTTCCTGGAATTTCAAATGCATATGATGGTGCATTATGTAAAAGATAATCAAACCCTCCGTATATAGGATGAGTAAACAAAGCATATATCAAATAACCAAACCCAGCAAACATTAGAATGAATTGGAGCTTATCTGTTCGCACAACTGCTGAAAATCCACCATTGAATGCATACAACAATGAAAATAAAATTGTTAGAATAAGTGCGGATGTTTCAGTGATATCCCAGATATATTGAAGGAGAGTCGAATTAATTTTAATATACGGAGCAGGAGATGTTATTAATAGGACTAATATTACACTTATCAATCCAGCACCTTTACCCAAATGATGCGTAAACAACTCAGGTATCGTTTTAAGGTTGCCATCCACAATTTTAGGTGCTAAGTAAAACGCGTATAAAATTGCAGCAAAATAATAAAATACTCCAAAGATTATCCAAGTAACAATTCCATTTTCAAATGAGAAACGTCCGACTTCTAAAATTCCACCATACCACGTTGTGACTAATGTAGCCACAAAAGCAGGAATGGTTAGTTTACGTCCAGCAAAGAGGAATGAGTTTGAATCGTGTTTTGAACGTTTAAATAGACCAAGAGCTAGCACCCCAATCAAATAGATTAAAACTAATCCTTGGTCTATAGAAATTGACATTTTAGAACTGATACTTTAGCGTAATTCCATATTGCAATGGATCACCGTAACTTATGTATAGTTTATCGGGATATTCGTGGTAGTCTTCTTCAGTATTCCAAATTGGTTCATTCCCAAAATAGAATCCTCGAGTTGCATATCTAACATCGGTAATATTCTTACCCCAAAATGATAATGTCCAGTTATCCTTTGTTATGCCAGTTGAAAAGTTAAGTAACTCATACGCTTCAGATTTTTCATCGTGGCTATCCGAAAAATAGTATTCATCTTTTCCGACGAAATCAATATTTGCAAAGATACCTGAAGGTAAGGTATAATTTAATCCTAAACTAAAATTATAGTTAGGGGCCATAGCTTGTTCACGGTCACCAAGACGAATCACAGTACTTGAATCATCCCAAAATTCGTATGGGTTAACATGAGTATTTAATAAGCCAATGGATGAACTAAAACTTAACCCTTTGATGATTTTAATCTTAGAATCAAATTCTAATCCAGAATTTGTTCCTGAGGTTGCATTTGAAGTAAAATAAACAAACGTGTTCGGATTTCCTTCTTCTTGTTGGCTGGAAACTTGCACTTGTTGATTTTGTCTATTCATTGAAAATAATGTCACATTTGCAGTTGCAAAATCAGAATTAAATTTAAAACCTAACTCATAATTATTGTTAGTCTCTGGATCATAAAACCGACCAATTTCGCTTAGATTAGGATTTTGATTAATCCCACCTGCTTTATACCCTTTTGAATAATTAGCAAAAAGTGTAGAAGAATTATCTAAAGTATATATGAATGCAACTTTTCCTCCAGAGAATGCATGATTTATGTTTTCAGATACTTCTGGTATTGGAACTAGTCCATAAACATCCCAGCCCCAATTTTCACCAGAGCTAGAATATTTAGTTCTGTTATTTTCATTTCGAAGATTTAAATTTACATTTAATTGTTCTGTGATTGTGTAAACTGCCTGAGCAAAAATTGAATTATTATGGATATTAAAATTACTTTCTAATCCTGTTGCATCACCTCCAAACAGCCAACCTTCTGCAATATCATTTTCCTTAGTATTAGTGTAATTAACTCCTGTAGTAATAAATAAATTTGAATTATAATCAAAAGAAACCCTAAACGTATGAGAAAACACATCACGATTTCTTATAGTTTTATCGTAAAAACTATATTCCCACCAAGTCACATAAGGGTCAAAGTTATAAGGTTCTAGCAACCAATAATCATTATTCGCCCAATCCCCATCATAACTATGTTCCATTATATTTTGTGATTTCGAAAATTGAATAAGCGCATTAATACCATCAGCAACATAGTTGATTTTTACAGAGTTAGCAATTGATTGTTGGGAGTCCATACCTTGTTCATCAGAATATGTGATAAAGTCTTCATTGTTATCGACTGCCCATGCATCATAACCATTGTTTAAGTTTGCGTTAAAATGTATATATTGAATGTTAAAATCTTTAGATATTAGCCAATTCAATTTTGTTCGTAGAAAGTTTTCATCTCTTTTATTAGAATTATATATATTTCTGTAAACATTCTTTCGAAATCCATCTTGAGTATGACGTTGGAATGCAAGTCTAAACGCTACTTTGTCATTTAGGGGTGCACCAATTGCAAATCCACCAGTTTTCATATTATCAGAACCAATACTAAACAGAGTGTGACCGGTTTCAAAGAATGTTGGCTCAGCAGTAGTTATGTTTATCAAACCAGCCATCGCATTTGGACCATATATTGCAGATTGAGGTCCCTTAAATACTTCAATTTGTTCAGTATCAAACAGCATGCCAGTCATTCCGATACCACTAAAGTCTATCCCATCTACCATAAACCCAACAGAAAAATTGGGAGCACCCTCACCAACATATTTACTACGTTCGCCGATTCCTCTAATTTGGAAATATCTTGGTCGAGATGTACCACTTGCATAGTTTAAATTTGGGATATTGTCTATTAATCCCTGAAAATGATTTTCAGATTTTCTTCGAAGTTCATTTTTTGAAATCAAAGAAATCGAAGATGCTGTGTTTCTAAGCGATTGTGAATCCAAACCACCATTTACAATAACTTCTTTTCCATTTAGGAATGTAGAGTGTAAAACAATAGGATGTGGCACATCTTCTGCAAGGAAAGAGATAGAGTTAAATCCAATATGACTGATAGTCACAATGGAATTTTTATCGACCATTAATAAAAAAGATCCATCTTCAGAACTCTCTGTTCCAACGTTGGTAGTGTAGATATTGACCTTGTGAATTGGGTTTTGATTGGTATCAACAACTTTTCCATGAATCGTTAAACTTGATGAAAATATTAATGTTGGTAGTATGAGTATGATTAAGAGATATAATCGATTTAAGGAATGTGTTCTAAGCATTATAGTTTCCTCCGCTAGTATTATCTAGATCAGGTATAAGGGTATGTTCTCAGCCAATTATCTTACTATAATCAGCACCCCGAACAACGTGCAAAATTACGTAGTCAAGATAATAATCTTATAGATTTATTTTAGAAAGTTCTTGGAAGTTAATATTGTGAAATAATAAATTATACCGACTAGTCGGTCTATTTATGGCAGAAAATAAATCTAAAGAAGAAAGACAATCACAAATACTAGATGCAGCGCTGAAGGTGTTTGTGAATAAAGGGTATGCTGATACCCGAATGGATGATATAGTAAGTAAATCCGGTTTAAGTAAGGGTGCGATTTATCATCATTATTCAAGCAAGAAAGAAATGTTTTTATCTCTGATTGATCATTGGGAGGAGCATACGTTCCCTGATTTTTACAGTCAAAATGGAAAAGGTAGGTCAGCAACAGAAATATTTCGTGGGTTTGTGCAGGAAATTTTATCAGCATACAATGATCGAAAATATGTTTTTTTAGCCGAGCTTGAATTTTGGGCATTAGCAAATCATGACGATGATATTCGTCAACGTGTCCAAGTATTGTATAAGAAAATATTAAAATTGTTTAAATCAACATTTAATAAAGGTGTCCGAGAGGGTGAGTTTAAAAGGTTAAATCCTGATATTGCTGCATTGTCAATTATGACAGTTTTACAAGGAGTTATCTGGTTTAGTATTTTCGAGTATAAGGACTTAACTGCTGAAGACTATTTAAACGCAGTGTTTGATTTTATGATTTTTGGGATTAGTAATAAATAATGGGGGCTCAATGAGTAGTGTTGCTGTAGAAGATAAAAAAAAGAATTTAATAAACGATATAGATTATGATTCAATAAAGGGTAGGGGAGCTGCCTTCATGGTTACTCCTTTAGACAAAGGAACAGTGTTTTCTCGAGAACAATTTTCTGAAGAACATAATATGTTTAAACAAGCTGCGCAAGAATTTGCTCAAGATAGAATCAAACCAGTTTCCGAACAGTTGAATACCCTTAACAAAGATTTATCCATAGAAATTTTTAGAGAAATGGGAGAGCTTGGTTTTTTAGGCATTGACGTAGCAGAAGAATTTAATGGCATTGATCTTGATAAAACAACTGCATGTATTGTAGCAGATGCGCTTTCTTCAGGTGAAAATGCATCCATTATGGTAACCATGTCTGCACATACTGGAATTGGTATGCTTCCGTTAGTTTGGTATGCAAATAAAGAGCAAAAAGCAAAGTATTTATCTAAACTAGCTTCGGGCGAATATATGGGTTGTTATGCATTGACAGAACCAAATGCAGGATCAGATGCGTTAGCAGGTGAAGCTACAGCTGTATTGAACGAAGAAGGTACACATTACATTATTAATGGTCAGAAGATATTTGTAACTAATGGTTCTTGGGCTGATGTCTGTGTTACATTTGCAAGTGTTGATGGTAAATATACGTCATTTATTATAGATAAAGATTGTGATGGATGGGTTGTTGGTGCCGAAGAGAAAAAAATGGGTATCAAGGGATCTTCAACATGTACATATTATTTCGAAGATTGTAAAGTTCCTATTGAAAATGTGCTTGGGAAAGTTGGTATGGGTGGACCAATCGCATTTAATGTATTATATGTAGGTAGATATAAACTCGGAGTTACTACAGGTGCTGGATGCAGATATTCTTTAAACAATGCACTGACTTATGCCAACGAACGAAAACAATTTAGTAGATCTATTTCTGAATTTGGTATGGTACAAAATAAATTTGCGCGCATGATGGTGAAAGGGTGGGAATCTGATACAGTTATGTTTGCTACTTCAGGTTCTATTGATAGCAAAATTGAATTACTAGACAAGTCCGATGCAGATTATTATAAAAAAGTTCAACAGACCATTGAAGATCATGGTATTGAGGCATCAATTTGCAAGATAGTAGGTTCTGAATCTTTAGCATACTGTGTTGATGAAGCGGTACAAGTTTTAGGTGGTTCTGGATTTATTGAAGAATATCAAGCTGCAGGTATGTATCGAGATGAACGCATAAATCGTATTTTTGAAGGAACAAATGAGATAAATCGTTTATTGATTAGTGGTCTCACGCTGAAAAAAGCTATTATGGAAGAAATTCCTCTTAGAAATGCAATTGCTGAACGTATGGTAAACTGGTTACCTAAACTAAATATTGAAACTGATTTACCAGATGAAGCTCAAGCATTAGAATATATGCGGTCTAGTTTTTTGTTTGTACTTAATGAATTAATTCTAAAATATGGACAAGATTTGAAAAATGAACAATGGGTGCTAGAACCATTGGCTAATATCATAATTTCACTCTCTATTGCTGATATGGGGTTAAAACGATATTTAGCAATTGATGATGTGAAAATTAAATCCAAAACAAAAGACGTTGTAGCATTTTCAGTTTCTGAACAGTTTGAAATTATTGTTCGCACATCAATGCAGATTATTTCTCATATTTTCACAGGAAACGAATTAGAGGAAAAACTAGGTTTAATGTGTGGATGGAAAAATAAGCTAAACTACACGCCTGACACAATTGGATTGAAGCGAAAAATAGCTGAAGACGTATTACGTATCGGAAAATATTATTTAGATTAAATAGGAGCTTAAAATGGCAGAAAATTATTCAGTAATTTTAGATGGTTTAAGAAGCCCAATCGGGTTAAAAAATGGCGCATTAATCGGAATGCGACCTGATGATTTAACTGCAGATGTAGTTAAAGTATTACTTGAAAGAAACAATGGTATATCTAAAGAAACAATAGATGATATAGTTGTTGGTTGTGCCTTTCCAGAAGGAAATCAGGGAATGCTCATGGCAAAGGGAATAGGCATTTTATCTGAACTACCAATTGAAGCAGGTGCAAAGGTTGTTAATCGATTTTGTGGTTCTTCTATGGATGCAGTACATCAAGTGAGTCAGGCAGTTGAATTAGGTGATATACGTGCAGGAATAGCTGCAGGTGTAGAAGATATGTTTGGAGTTCCAATGGGTGGATTTAATCCAAGTTTTCACCCTGAGTTATATGCTAAAGATTACTACATGGGTATGGGAGAAACTGCAGAAATATTGGCAAAAGATTTAGATATTTCACGTGCAGACCAAGAAGAATTTGCTATTAATTCACACCAAAAAGCGTTAGCTGCAATTTCAGAAGGTAAATTCGAAAAAGAAATTGTACCCATTGAATTTAATGGTAATACAGTTTCCGTTGATGAAGGACCACGAGAACCCAATGTAGAGAAAATTAAATCATTGGATCCAGCATTTGAAGCAGATGGAACTATTACGGCAGCGACATCTAGCCCAATTTCAACAGGGGCAGCAGCAGCATTAATTACATCAAATAATACAGCAACTGAATTTGGTTTGTCACCTGAGTTTAAAATTAAAAGCAGAGCTATTGCAGGTGTAGATTGGACACGTATGGGGTCTGGACCGTTGCCAGCCACAGAAAAAGCGTTAGCAAATGCTGGACTTACCATGGACGATATTGATGTGATTGAACTAAATGAGGCATTTGCCGCACAATCACTATATGTTATTAGAAAAGGTGGTTGGGATTTGAATAAAATAAATCTAAATGGTGGTGCAATTGCACTTGGTCATCCTCTAGGTTGTTCCGGTGTTCGTATTATTATAACACTTATGAATGTAATGCGACAAACTGATGCCAAATTTGGATTAGCCACTATGTGTATTGGAACAGGCCAGGGTATTGCCACTATCATTGAACGAATATAAATCGAGGAAATCATGGGAAATTCACTTCAAATAAATAGAGTTGCCGTATTAGGTACAGGAGTCATGGGGGCACAAATTGCTGCCCATTTTTCAAACGTGAAAATTCCTGTATATGCATTTGATATTTCACAAGAAATTGCTGAAAAAGGTGTAAGTTCAAGTACTAAGATAAAACCAAGTGCATATTACAATCCCAAGTCAGTGGAATTGATTACACCCTGTAATTATGATGACCATCTAGAAAAAATTAATGAATGTGATTGGGTAATTGAAGTTATTGCAGAACGATTAGATTGGAAGCAAGATTTATACCAAAAAATTGCTCCACATTTAAAAGATAATGCAATAATAACCTCGAATACCTCTGGTATTGCACTTTCAGAATTATCTCAAGGGCTTCCAGATGATTTTGCAAACCGTTTCTTTATCACGCATTTTTTCAATCCACCTCGATATATGAAGTTGGTAGAAATTATTTCTTCTGAGAAAACAAATACAGAACTCATTCCACCAGTTGCAAACTTTTTAGAGGAAGTTTTGGGGAAAGGTGTGGTATATGCAAAGGATACTCCAAATTTTATTGCGAATAGAATTGGTGTGTTTGGAATGATGGTTACGCTTCAAGAGGCATATAAACGAAAATTATCCGTTGAGGATGTAGATGCATTAACAGGTACTCTCATTGGTCGACCCAAAAGTGCAACGTTTAGAACTGCTGATGTAGTTGGACTAGATACACTTTCATTTGTTGCAGGGACTGCTTACGAGAAATGTTTAGAAGATTCCAATCGTGATATTTTTAAAATTCCTGATTATTTGCAAACAATGCTCGATAATAAGTGGCTAGGACAAAAAACCAAACAAGGGTTTTATAAAAAGATTGATAAAGGTGTGATTCATTCGTTAGACTTACAAACACTTGAATATACCCCGATGAATAAAAAGCGGTATAAGGGTATCCGTTTTGCTCGTGAAAATACGTATCCAAAAGATAGACTTAAAGCACTATTAAACACAAATGATGTAGCTGGTGAGTTCACGTGGGAAGTAATTTCACAATCTTTATTGTATTCTGCAGAACGAGTAGGTGAAATAGCAGATGACATTGTAAACATTGATCGAGCTATGCGGTGGGGATTTGCTTGGGAAATGGGACCATTTGAAGTTTGGGATTCTCTTGGTGTTTCTGAAACTGTTGATAGAATGAAAGCATCCAGTAGGAAAATACCAAATTGGATTACTGAAATGTTGACTGCAGGTGTTGATTCGTTTTACACATACAAAGATGGTGCGCTTCATTTCTATGATATTGCGTCAAAAGGGTACGTCAAAGTTAGTCAAAATGCAAAAACCTACAATATGAATATTGCCAAACATTCGCATAGCACCATAAAAAAATTATGGTCAGCTTCTGTTGTTGATTTGGGAGACAATGTTGCAGGTATCGATTTACATTCTGTACTTAAGGCAGAGCTAAACCCAATTGATGGTTCCATTATGGAAACTATTAAGTATGGGTTAGATTATGTGAAGGAAAACAATTTCAAAGGCTTGGTTATTTCTGGAGATGGTGCCAATTTCTGTGCAGGTGCAAATTTGAACTTAGTACTTGGTGCTGCAGAACGTAAAGATTTTGATGCTATCGAAAAAATATCAGGAGGATTCCAAGATTTAATGCAAGAAGTACGATTTGCTCCCTTTCCAGTAGTGGCAGCTCCTTTTGGACTTGTATTAGGTGGTGGCTTTGAAATAGCAGGTGCATGTGATAAAATTGTGGCTGCAGCAGAATCTTATATTGGTTTGGTTGAAGTCGGGGTCGGTCTAATTCCTGGTGCAGGTGGAAATCTGCGAATGTTATCCAACTTATCCAAGAAAATCAAAACTGCTATGCCAGGTGCATTTCCTGTGGTTCAAAAGGCATTCGAAACAATTGGGTTTGCCAAGGTAGCAACATCTGCAAAACAAGCCCAAGCTTATTCATATCTAACAAAAGAAGATGTGATTGTTGTAAATCGAGATCATTTATTGTTTGAAGCCAAAAATGCAGTGCTTGAAATGGCTGAAACGTATGAAACACCCGAATTAGAAACTTTTAAGTTACCTGGTGTGAGTGGTCGTTTAGTGCTTGAGGGAAGTATCAAAGGGTTCGAAAAAGCCAAGAAAATATCTGAACATGATGCGTTTATCGGGAAGAAATTAGCATACGTGCTAACTGGCGGTGATAAAGGTGGACCATTTTCTCCAGTAGACGAGCAATACTTGCTTGATATAGAACGAGAGGTGTTCGTTAGTCTATGTGGAGAACCAAAATCTCAAGCACGCATTGCATATATGTTAAAGAAAGGTAAACCACTCAGAAATTAATAATATTGCCCAAGAAGACAATGATTTTACATCATTGTTTTTCTCCGTGAGAAAGGTAGATTTATTCTGCCTTTCTCTATTTTTTGCTTAAATGAGGTTATATGAAAAACAAATTTGAACAAACGTTAGAACGAATCCGAAAATTAGAAATTGAACTCGAAAAAGAATTTCGTGAAAAACGTGCCCTCACAAAACAATATTTTTTAGAACAACGAGAGAGTATTAGTAAACTTTTTACTCTCCAAAAAGAATATAAGGTAAATCTCTTCAAATATATTTTACATGCGAATGTAAAACATGTAATCATTGCTCCAATTATTTATGCAATGATTGTGCCGATTGTCCTTATTGATGCTACCATATTTGCATACCAACATATTTGTTTTAGAGTATATCAAATACCTATTGTAAAACGAAAAGATTATTTCATAATTGACAGGCATCATTTGTCCTATTTAAATACTTTAGAAAAGTTTAACTGTATATATTGTGGTTATGGAAATGCAGTTGCTTCGTATGTTAAAGAAATTATAGCACGTACCGAACAGTATTGGTGTCCAATAAAACATAATGCAGGTGTAAAAGACCAACACTCCCGTTATTATAAGTTTTTAGACTATGATGATGCAGAAGGTTTTCGAAAAAATGTACAACATGTCATGAAAGATTATAAAGAATAATTTAGATTTCAAACCGTGTTGTTTTGGTATTCAAAACAGGCTAGAAATATTCAGCTCGTACAAGCACCCCCAATAATTAGTATGTTGTTTCACTTTTCCTTTGAGGACAAAGTTCTGTTTTTCATAGAATTTGCAAAGCAATTTATTTTTAGAATAACAATCTAAGCGAATACTTTTATTTTGTTTTTTAATGCTAAATGATTGACAAAACTCCAAAATCTTTTTTCCAACACCCTTTCCATGAAATTCTTCACGAACAACACATGGAGTAATTTTTGACCTTTGTTTGCGTTACAACTACAACAACAAAGTGCAATATTTTTTCTAGAAATAATGCTTGCATCATTAATTATATGCTCCCAACTGGTAGCAGTTTTTTTAACTTTGGTAGATGTGAAATATGCTCTACAATAAACGCATCTTTTATCTCTATCTCTTATTTCTTTTTCAAGCCAACTAGGAATATTCCAATTATTTGTCATACGTTGAATTCATTTATTATTTTCTAAACAAATTGCTTAACACATATTGGGCAATATTGGGATTCTCTTGCAATCGGCGAATGGAATAATCATACCATTCTGGACCAAAAGGTACATAAACTCGAACCTTATAGTTGTTTTCTAAATGTTTTTCGAGCCAACCGCTCATAGGTACACCATATAGGACTTGAAATTCAAATTGATTGTTCGGGATATTCTCAGAATCAATTAACGCATACACATCTTTTAACAAATCTAAATCGTGTGTAGCAATTCCTATGTAATGTCCTAACGTAAACCCCTGTTTTAATATGGCAATAAAATTATCATTAATGGCTTTTCTGTCTTGAATTGCAATGTGTTCTGATTCTTTATAAATTCCTTTGCACAACCTATAATTCACATTGGTGGAGGTTAAGTTTTGAATATCATTCATTGTACGATGAAGATATGCTTGAAATACAGTACCTAAATTTTTTGCATCATCAGAATTGGATGTAATGTATTGTAAGGTTTGATCAGTTACTTCACTGCTTTCCATATCAATACGTAAAAAATTATTATATAGTTTGGCTTGAGCAAGTAATCTGTTCGCATTTTTAATAAATACATTTTCACTTATATCTAACCCAATATGACTTGGTTTTACGGATATATTGCAATCCAAATTATTATCTGATAAATCAGAGTAAAGTTGTAAATAATTATTTGTGATTTGGGTTGCTTTTTTAGACGTAGATACATGTTCACCTAAAATATCAATAGTAGCAGAAAACCCTTTTTGGTTGATTGTTTTCACGACGTTAATTGCAGTCTGAGCATTATCACCAGCTACATATCTTCCTGAAAATTTTCGAACTATGGAAATTGGAATGAGTGTAATGAATTTTAAAATTAGAAAATTAAAAAACGTATTCATGCTCAAATTTAAAACTGATTAAAAACTTGGAACAAAGGATGATTGTTAACTAATGCAAAAATAATTTAAAATTTTAATAATACCATTTGCTCTGAAAAAAATGAAGTAGGTAAATTTAGGGCTGATTATGATTAGTATATTTAGTGTATAGAGACTTTGCTCCAATAATCATTTTTACGGCTCTAGCCCTTGTAATGGTCATAGTACCATTATTCTTACAATATCTCATATCTCCAAAAAACAACAAAGGTGGTGAAAAACTGTCTTCATATGAATGTGGGGAAGTTCCCGAGGGATCTGCATGGGTTAAATTCAATATCCGATTCTACATAATTGCTTTGATCTTTATTATCTTTGATGTAGAAGTGGTATTTTTATTTCCATGGGCAGTTGTTTTTCAAGAAATTGGATGGCTTGCATTTGTTGAAATGGCAATTTTCGTCCTTATACTTGTGCTGGGGTTTGCATATGTGTGGGTAAAGGGTGATTTAGATTGGGTGAAAATGAATGTTAAATATGCACACGGCCGATATGCTGATTTATCCAAGAAAGAAGAGGGTTAATGGAGTTATCTCTTACCAATCAGTTTAAACAAGATAATGTAATTGTTGAGAAATTTGATACACTTATCAATTGGGCTCGTTCAAGTTCGCCTTGGTATTTCCAATTTGGTTTAGCATGCTGTGCGATTGAAATGATGTCTGCAGCAGCTCCAAGACACGATTTAGAACGATTTGGTGCAATGCCTCGAGCAACTCCCAGACAAGCAGATGTTATGATTGTGGCAGGTACGGTTTCCTTAAAAATGGCTGAACGTGTTGTACGTCTTTACGAGCAAATGTCGGACCCTAAGTATGTGATATCCATGGGTAGTTGTGCAAATAGTGGAGGACCTTATTGGCAACATGGCTATCATGTAGTAAAAGGGGTTGATGAAATCATACCAGTAGATGTGTATGTGCCTGGGTGCCCGCCGCGTCCAGAATCTTTATTGCATGGGCTTTTAGAATTGCAAGAAAAAATAAAAAAAGAAACTCCATTACGAAAGAAAAACGCTTAGATGGAATTTTCTCAAATTATTGAAGTAATCAAACTTCGAACCAAAACTGAAATTGAAGTTCTTGAAAATACGCAAATTGTAAAAGTGAATGCTGAGCATTGGTTGCACACTGCAGAAGTATTAAAAAACGATCCAGATCTAACATTTGATAACTTATTATGCATAAGTTCTTATGATACTTTGGATAATCAGACCTATGGCGTTGCTTACAACTTTCATTCATATTCTAAATTACATTATTGTGAGGTTCGGATTGAGGTCAGTGATAATGTCGAAATACCATCTGTAGCAAATATTTGGAGAACTGCAGATTGGCATGAACGTGAAGCGTACGATTTAATGGGTGTTAAGTTTTCTAATCACCCAGATTTAAAACGAATTTTATTACCTGATGACTGGGAAGGTCATCCCCTGCGCAAAAACTATCAAGTTGCAGAAAAGTACAATGGAATCACCATTGTAAAAGATAAGACGTATTGGAAGTAATGGATAAGAATCAGGACAAAAGTATAATTCACGCTGAAGAAATGGTTTTAAACATGGGGCCTCAGCATCCTAGCACACACGGTGTATTACGTCTTAAAATTCATACAGATGGTGAAATTGTTAATAAAATTGAACCCATCATTGGTTACTTGCATCGAAGTTTTGAAAAACATTGTGAAAATCTACCCTATGAACAAATCGTTCCTTTTACAGATAGGTGTGATTATTTAGCTTCAATGCATATGAACCATGCATATTCTATGGCTGTTGAAAAATTGATGGGAATAGAAATTCCTGAACGTGTAGAATATATTCGGGTTATTGTTGCTGAGTTACAACGAATTGCGAGCCACCTTGTTGCAATCGGGACATTTGGTCTTGACGTAGGTGCAATAACTCCATTTACATGGACAGTTCGTGACAGAGAAAGAATTTTAGACTTATTTGAAACACTCTGCGGTGCTCGATTATTATATAATTATATTTGGCCTGGATGTGTTTCACATGACCTCCCCGAAAAGTTTATTACACAGACACGAGAATTTTTAACTTATTTTGAACCACAAATTGACGAATGTAATGATTTACTTACCACAAATAAAATATTTATTGAACGTACTGCAGATGTGGGAGTGATATACGGGTTATTGTTGCTGAGTTACAACGAATTGCGAGTCACCTTGTTGCAATCGGTACATTTGGTCTTGACGTAGGTGCAATAACTCCATTTACATGGACAGTTCGTGACAGAGAAAGAATTTTAGACTTATTTGAAACACTCTGCGGTGCTCGATTATTATATAATTATATTTGGCCTGGATGTGTTTCACATGACCTCCCCGAAAAGTTTATTACACAGACACGAGAATTTTTAACTTATTTTGAACCACAAATTGACGAATGTAATGATTTACTTACCACAAATAAAATATTTATTGAACGTACTGCAGATGTGGGAGTGATGCCTGCTGAGGTTGCTATCAATTATGGGGTAACTGGGCCGAACTTACGTGCAAGTGGAGTTGACTGGGACTTGCGTAAAAATGAAGCATATTCTATATATGATAAATTTGATTTTAATGTGATTCTTGGTGATGGCCAAATGGGTACATTGGGCGATTCTTGGGACAGGTATTATGTTCGTGTTCTCGAGATGAAAGAAAGTATTAAAATTATTTCTCAAGCACTCGATCAAATACCAGAAGGAGATATACACGAAGCCAAGCCAAAGAAAATAAGACCAAAAGCTGGATCTGTCTATTCTCGGTATGAAACAGCTCGTGGTGATTTGGGTTTTTACATAATCAGTGATGGAAAAAATATTCCTCAACGCTTAAAAATGCGATCTCCAGCATTTTCGAATTTATCTGTAATCAGTGAAATAGCTGAAGGGTGGATGATGTCAGATTTAATAACAATTTTAGGTAGCTTAGACATTGTGCTAGGAGAAATTGACAGATGATGCCAGTTGTTGATTCATTACTTGAAAGTCTCTCTTCATTAGATATGAATTTTTCATTGTTGTTTATTGCAGTATTTTTAATTCCAGGAGTTCTAGTATTTCTTATTATGGCAGTAAATGCATTAATTGCTGTTTACTTTGAGAGAAAAGTCTCTGCATTTATGCAGGATAGGCTCGGCCCGATGGAAGTTGGAATTTTTGGTTTTAAGGGTGGTAAAAAGTTTTGGGGTGGTATAGGCCAAACGATTGCCGATGCTGTTAAGCTACTTGCAAAAGAAGATATTATCCCAAAAGATGCTGATAAAAAAATCATGGTGTTAGCTCCATTTATCATTTTTATTGGTGCATTTTTAACCTTTATTGGCGTTCCGTTTTCAGAAAATTTGATAGTATCAAAATTTAATATTGGAATATTTTATGTCCTTGCTATGAGCTCTGTTGGTGTCATTGGCATCATCTTAGCAGGTTGGGGTTCTAATAATAAATGGTCATTATATGGTGCAATGCGTGCAGCTGCTCAAATTGTTAGTTATGAAATACCAATCGGAATCACGTTATTATTAGCTGTGTTAGTAGTTGGTAGTTTGCAAATCGATGATATCGTTGCTTGGCAAGCAAGTCATAGATGGTTTATTTTGCATAGTCCATTTGCATTTGTTGCATTTTTTATTTATTTCATTTCTGTTGTAGCTGAGACCAATAGAACTCCATTTGATATTCCAGAATCTGAATCAGAATTAGTTGCAGGGTGGATGACTGAATACTCAGGATTTCGCTGGGCCTTATTTTTCTTAAGTGAATATGCAAACATGCTCATAGTCAGCATTATAACTGCTGTTGTGTTTCTTGGTGGGTGGTTATCACCGTTTACATTAATATCTGGTATTCCTGAATCTTGGTTGCTATTTGATGGCGTTGCTTGGGGTGTATTCTGGTTGTTGTTTAAAGTTATTATATTAATTTTTATCATGATGTGGTTTCGTTGGACATTTCCACGTTTACGTGTTGATCAGTTAATGTATTTATGTTGGAAAGTGCTCATCCCATTTGCATTAGCGAATCTCTTTTTTGTTAGTATTTGGGAGCTTGTGATTCAATGACTGAATATTTTAACAATATTATTTCAAGTTTAAAATCCTTTGCTACTGGATTAAAGCTCACTATGCAACATTTTAATAATAAAAAAGATTTAGTCGCTACATTGCAATATCCAAATGAGAAATGGCCACTTCCAGAACGTAAAATAGGGTTTGAATTCTCTGATTACAATTCAATTCGCACAAAATTACATGTAGATATTGATGATTGTATTGGTTGTTTGAAATGCGAGAGAGCATGTCCAGTTGATTGTATCAAAATTGAAACGGTAAAGCCACCTAAAGGTAGTGATTATGATTGCGGAATCACCTCTAATGACACAAAAAAGAAAATGTTAGTTGTTCGTCATTCTATTGACATGTCTGAATGTATGTACTGTAACCTATGCACATTTCCTTGTCCTGAAGATTGTATTTATATGGTTGGTGGACCTAATCAGCATAAAAAAGATATTGATTATGAATATACAAAATATAATAGAAATGAGTTAATTACTGATTTCACAACTATTTCAGATGAAGAAATTAAAAAAGCAGGTGGTGAAGCATATTTAGCAAAACGAAACTGGATAGATGAGCAACGCAAAGCAGGACTGCCTATCGATAATTATCCAGAACCTGAGAAAAAGATTGTTAAAAAAGCTAAAATTGATCCCCTTCAAAATATATCGAAACCGGACTTTTCTGTGATTAATCTAATCGAAGATAGAGTTGTGCGGTCTATAGCTAAAAAAGCATTTATTGCCTCGTTTAAGTCAAAATTAAATGCAAAAGAAACTGCAGATGCAGTAAGGGTAGCATTAGTTGATGCCGAAAAATACACAGATGATTTAGAAAATATTATTAATCAAATAAAAGAAATGAATATTGAACCAATCGCATCTGTAGATAAAACTCCTAAAGTCAATGTAGATGAAGTGACTGTTAAGTCTTTTAATGACTTAAGTGACAAAATGGTTCGTGGGTTATCTAAAAAAGCATTTTTAGCTGGTAAAAAACTTCATTCTGAAATCCCAAAAATTTTAGAACATGTTCAAAATACCCTGTTAGAATCAGATATGTTAACTGAAGAAGTGTCTAGTTTACTTGAAAAATTAAATGCTAGTATTGCATCTTCAATAACTAAAGAAAATTCTAATGTAGTCGAACCATTATTTGATATAAAAAAATTGAATGAAATTGAAGATAAAATGGTTCGAGGAACTGCTAAGAAAACCTATATTTCTGGAAAAAAATCAGGACTCACTTCAAAAGAAATATTAACAAATATTCGAACAACTTTGGAAAAATCAAGTAATCTGGACAGCAATACTGAGGAATTGCTCAAATCTATAGAAAGTGAATGCAAATGACAGATATTATTTTACTAACAATAATGTCTTTGGTGGTTATGTCTGCAATTTGGGTGGTTACTTCATCTAATCTTGTACATTCTGCTGTAGCATTGTTGTTTACCTTGTTTGGAATTGCAGGTTTATATGTGTTCTTGTTTGCAGACTTTATTGCGGGTACTCAAGTTATGATCTATGTGGGTGGTATATTGGTTTTAATTATTTTTGGAGTGATGTTAACAAATCGCATTGAAGGACCAGAAATTTCTTCACAAAGTAATAATAAAATTTTGTCATTCATCGTTGTAGGTTTGTTTTTTGTAGTACAATTGTTTGTAATACTAAATACTAATTGGCTTGAAGGAAACAAGATAGAACCGAATGAAACGGTCAGAACGATTGGGATTATGTTATTAAATAAGTATTTATTACCTTTTGAAATTGTATCAGTATTACTCTTATCTGCACTGATAGGTGCTGCATTATTATCGAGGAAAAAATGATTGATTCTTTACAATCATATTTAATTATTTCTAGTATTTTGTTTTCCATAGGACTTTATGGAATTATGACAAGAAAAAATGCAATCGCAATTTTAATGGGGATAGAGCTTATCTTAAACTCTGCAAATTTAAATTTCATTGCATTTAATAGGTTTAATGGTATTGTTTCATTAGATGGACATGTGTTTACCATATTTGTAATTGTCCTGGCTGCAGCTGAAGCTGCTGTCGCACTTGCTATAGTAATAAACTTGTTTAAACATGTTGGTAGTGTTGAAGTGGATAAAGCCAATAGGATGAAAGGTTAGTTATGGATTCATCATTGGTATTAGCATTGTTATTATTAATTTTACCTCTCACTTCATTTTGTGTTTTAATTTTCTTTGGCAAAAAACTAGGTAGAAAATCTCATTATGTTTCATTAATTTTAATAAGTTCAATGCTAGGTATTGCAATAAGCTTTTTTGCAAATATCTTTTTCTCATTAGGTGGTCCTATTCTAGAAACTAGTAAGGTTTGGTTCTCTACTGGAAGTTTGACAGTTGAATTAGGTATCTTGATTGATAACATTTCTGCAGTCATGTTGCTAGTTGTTGCATTGATTTCATTCTTAGTTCATTTATATTCTACAGAATATATGAAAGGTGACCCTAGATACAGCCGATATTTTGCTTACTTGGGAATTTTTACATTTTCAATGAATGGAATCGTTCTTGCTGATAGTTTAATAATGATGTATATTTTTTGGGAATTGGTTGGTCTTAGTTCATATTTATTAATTGGATTTTGGTTTGAAAAAAATAGTGCTGCTGATGCGAGTAAAAAAGCTTTTTTAACTAATCGTGTTGGTGATATTGGAATGTTTATTGGTATCATGATTTTATTTTTCATGTTAGGTACTTTTAATATTAATGGTATCACCGAATCTATTATTCATGCTTCGAATTTAGATATGACATTACTAACAGTTGCAGGAATTTTGGTGTTTATGGGTGCCATTGGCAAATCAGCACAATTTCCATTACATATTTGGTTACCAGATGCTATGGAAGGTCCAACACCAGTTAGTGCTTTAATTCATGCAGCGACAATGGTAGCAGCTGGAGTGTATATGACGGTTAGAATTTTTCCATTTTTAACTCCATCAGCCTTAGAATTTGTAGCTGTCATTGGTGGAATAACAGCAATAATGGCTTCGATTATAGCAATTACACAAAATGATATAAAACGAGTTCTGGCCTATTCTACTGTGAGTCAGCTTGGTTATATGATAATGGCATTGGGTGTTGGAGCATTTCAGGCAGGATTTTTTCATCTAACAACGCATGCCATGTTTAAAGCGTGTTTATTTTTAGCCAGTGGCTCTGTTATACACGCTATGCACCATGCCCTGCATAAAGAAAAGGACCATCATACTGACCCACAAGATATGAATAATATGGGTGGTTTGAAATCTAAAATGCCAATTACATTTGTTACTATGTTAATTGCTACTTTAGCAATTTCAGGTATTCCACTATTTTCAGGTTTTCTATCTAAAGATGCCGTTCTGGCTGGGACAATTGCATACTACCATGCACATCATGGTTGGACAATTATTCTACCTATTTTTGGATTCGGTGCAGCTATCATTACAGCTTTCTATATGTTTAGGTTAATTTTTATGACATTCTATGGAAATCCTAAGTTTCCTAAAATATTTACCCATATAAAAGAATCTCCAGTTGCCATGACAGCACCACTAGTTATTTTAGCTGCTTTGAGTTTTGCTTTTATTTTTACAATACCACATATAAATCCTCTAAATAGTCATGGTTGGTTTACGGATTCTGTATCTGCTGCTGATCATGTTGCTGGCTTAGATTTACATCAGGTTGAAGAAGGAATTCACCATGCCCACAGCTCAGCAATGATTATATCATTAATCGTAGCATTTCTTGGAATACTATTGTCAGCTTTATTTTATTATTTTAGAAAAATCAATCCTGAAAATGTGGCAAATAAATTAAATACTTTTAAACTTTATAATCTCTCTTTTAACAAGTTTTACATCGATGAAATATATAATGCTGTGTTATATGTTCCATTTCTAAAATTATCTAAGTTGGTTTCACATATTGATTGGGATTTATATGACCAAAAATTTATTGATGCTTGGGGTTGGATTACGTTAAAGTTTTCGCATCAATCTGGAAAAGCTGACTATAACTGGCTTGACCAATATGTCGTGGATGGCTTTGGGCGAATTGCAACCTTTTTTAGTACAAAGTTAAAAAGCACACAATCTGGTGTGATTCAAAACTACCTTATTGGTGGTGTTATTGGAATTTTATTTATTTTATTAATAATTCATCAAATATAAGGGATGGATATGAACTCACTTATACTCACTTTGTTAATATTTTTACCAGTACTAGGAGCAATTATTATGCTACCTATTGCATGGTTAAAAGGTAAAAATGGTGCTCCAATATATAAATGGGTAGCCCTAGTTACTACAACCTTGCAATTTATTCTAGCTATTTGGTTGTATTTACATTTTAATCCAGCCTTGGCGGTAATGGATTCTCCATTTACAGTTCAAATTGACTGGATTAAGCATTTTAATATTCAATATTTTATTGGTGTTGATGGTTTGAGTATGCCTATGGTTCTTTTAACTGCTTTCTTATCATTCTTATCAATAATCATAAGTTGGAAGATTGAAAAACATCAATTGGGTTATTTTGCTTTATTTTTACTTCTTGATGCAGGAATGATGGGTGTATTTATCTCATTGGATTTCTTTTTGTTTTATATTTTTTGGGAAGTCATGCTGCTACCAATGTACTTTTTAATTGGTATGTGGGGTGGACCTAAACGACATTATGCTGCTATCAAATTTTTCCTTTATACTCTCTTTGGATCAGTTTTCATGTTACTTGGGATGTTGGCTCTATATTTTTATACTGAACCACATACTTTCAATTTAATTACGCTAATTTCTGAAGCACGTAACATTGATGCTGTTTTATGGGGTTTTAGCATGAAATATGTTATTTGGATTGCATTATTTATAGGGTTTGCAATTAAAGTTCCAATTTTCCCATTTCATACTTGGTTACCTCTTGCACACGTAGAAGCTCCTACAGCAGTATCAGTCATTTTAGCTGGTGTATTGTTAAAAATGGGTACATACGGTCTATTGCGAATTAGTTATCCCTTGTTACCGGGTGAAGTAATAAACTTTTCATTAATATTGGCAGTATTGGGTGTAATAAATATTATTTGGGGAGCTGTTAACGCAATTGCTCAGATTGATTTAAAGAAAATGGTCGCATATTCTTCTGTGAGCCATATGGGTTATGTATTACTCGGGATGGCAGCTGTAGTTAGTGTAAATGAAGCAGGTGCACAAGCGGGAATGAATGGTGCAGTAATGCAAATGTTTAATCACGGAACAATCACAGCCATGTTGTTTATGTTGGTTGGAGTTATTTACGACAAGGCACATCATAGATGGATCGTGTATCCAGATGATTATGAAGTTGAAGAATTGAGGGGACAGCCTGGATTTGGTGGGTTAGGTGCACAAATGCCACGGTTTACTGCATTAGTTGCTTTAGCATTTTTTGCTGGACTGGGATTACCAGCTTTATCAGGTTTTGTAAGTGAAGCGTTATGTTTTATTGGTGGATTTAGTGCATTTAGAACTATTACAATTATTGGAACGTTAGGTATTTTGCTAAATGCAATTTACTTCCTACGGGCATATCAACGAGTGTTTTTGGGAAAACTCAATCCTAAGTATTCAGAATATTCCGATATAAACAGGCGAGAATTGTTTGCAATTGTTCCTCTAGTAATAATTGTTTTATTCTTAGGAGTTTATCCAGCCCCTTTGATTGATTTAATTAGCCCTGCAATGGATGCAATAATTCAAACGATACATGGTGTATTTTAAGGTTTTATTGTGAATAATCTACTAAGTCTTCCGTTCTTTATTCCTGAGTTGATTTTATTAACTACAATGTTAGTAGTTATTTTGTTGGATATAATTCCAAATTGCAAAAAATGGATACGATCCATATCATTGATAGGCTTACTAGTGGTTGGGTATACTCTCTTTGTTTCAATGGGCAGTATTACTTCCATATTCTTTGATATGATTGTTGTGGATCCATTTTCTCATATGTTCAAATGGATAGTTTTACTCACATCATTTGCTATTATTTTAATTTCAAATTATAGTAATGAACTTGAAGATTCGAATCAATCTGAATACTTAGTGCTTCTTATTGCTGTTACCCTAGGATTATTCTTAATGACTTCTTCGACAAACTTGCTCATGATTTATCTTGCTATTGAACTTGTAAGTATTCCATCATATATTTTAGCAGGTATTCTGAAAAATGATGCAAAGTCAAATGAATCTGCATTAAAATATGTCATTTTTGGGTCATTCGCTTCTGGCGTTATGTTGTTTGGAATTAGTTGGCTATATGGATTATCAGGTTCTACAGATATATCAGTTGTTCATTCTGCTCTTTTAAGCTGTTCGAACCCTACAACACTATATATTTCATTTATCATGATTATAGTAGGTTTTGGATACAAAATATCCATGGTTCCGTTTCATTATTGGACACCAGATGTGTATGAAGGGTCACCAACCACAATTACTGCATTTTTATCAGTAGCTCCTAAGGTTGCTGGATTTGCTTTATTTATTCGTGTTTTTATAACATTGTTTACAGTAGATGGTGTTCTAGGTTCTGTTCCAATTGTTGGGTTTGATTGGCCATTATTAATTGCAGTACTTTCTGCTTTAACAATGACAATAGGTAATTTACTGGCTCTACAACAAAGTAATGTTAAGCGCATGTTAGCATATTCAAGTATTTCACATGTTGGTTTTATGTTAATGGCATTCTCAGTACTTTCAAAAGATGCTATGGTAGGAATTGTATTTTATTTAGTTATGTATGCCTTTATGAATTTAGGTGCGTTTTTCTTTACAATATTTGCCTCCAATAAATTAGATTCTGTAGAAGTAGATTCATGGAATGGTTTAGGAAAGAGAAACCCAGTTCTTGGTGCTTTTATGGTATTGGTCCTTGTTTCTTTAGCAGGATTACCACCAACATCCGGATTTATTGGAAAAGTGTATTTATTCTCTGCTTTATTTTCAGAAAGCAAATATTATTGGCTTGCAGTTGTTGGAATTTTAAATAGTGTAGTTGCGCTATACTATTATTTTAGAGTTGTGAAAAGTATGTACTTTGAAAATAGTAATTCAACTTCTAAACTCAAGGCTAATCCAGTTCTAAAATGGTTAATTATTATTTTTGCTATCCAAAGTATTGCATTTTACTTCTATTGGTCGCCATTGTATGAGTTTATACAAAATACTTTAATACTCTGGAAATAAGGTGGGAAGTAAAACCGTAAAAAATAGTCAAGTTATAATGCATGAATTAGTGCTGCCAAATGATACCAATATACTAGGAAATGTTTTAGGTGGTCGAGTAATGCATTTAATGGATGTTTGTGCTGCAATGTCAGCTTACAAACACACGCGTACACCTGTGGTAACAGCTTCAGTTGATAGGTTAGATTTTTTGGCACCTGCAAAAAAAGGAGATATTATGATTTTAAAATCTTCTGTAAATTACACAGGTCGCACATCATTAGAGATAGGTGTTAGAATTGAATCTGAATGTCCCATCAGTGGCGAGATTAATCATACTGCCTCAGCCTATTTAACATTTGTATCCTTGGGGGATGATAAAAAACCAAAGATAATTCCTTCAATTGTTCCTGAAAGTGAAGATGAAAAAAGAAGATTTAAAGAAGGTGAGTTGCGCAGTAAGCATCGTAAAAAGAGGTTAAAAAAATAAGCCTATGGCTACATATAAATTAAAAAAAGGACATGATATTAAAATTGCTGGGAAACCAGCCAAATCAATATCAACCGTAGAAATACCTGCATCCATTTTTATTCAACCAAATGCTATAAATGGAATCAAACCTAAATTATTAATAAAAGAAGGTGACTCAATATCTATTGGAACACCACTATTCTTAGATAAAAATAATTCTGAGATTATTTTTACATCTCCTGTATCTGGAACATTGTCTAAAATTACTTTTGGTGAACGAAGATCAATTGTTTCATTAGAGATTGAAGTAAATGACGAAGCATATGTTGAATTTAAATCATTTAAAGAAAATACTGTTTTAGATTCTGAATATTCAAAATCTTTATTGTTAGAATCTGGAGCATGGACATATATTCGACAAAGACCCTTTTCAAAAATTGCAAAACCAAGTACAAAACCTAAGTCAATTTTTATTTCAGCATCACCTACAGCTCCATTTGCACTTGATCAATCTCTTGCATTGCAAGATCGTTTGCAGAATTTACAGACTGGAATTGATGTGTTAAATACATTGACTGATGGTGAAATTCATTTTATATGTAATCCAAATGAGTTTGCAGATTTAAATGGTGTAATAAAGTCCAATTTTATAGGACCTCATCCGTCAGGAAATGTTGGTGTACATATTCATCATATTGATCCGATTAAAAATAAAGATGATATTGTTTGGTACGTTGCACCTCAAGATGTTGCTGATATTGGTAAGTTGTTTTCTACTGGTAAGTTAAACAATAGAAAAGTTATTTCTGTTGGTGGAAACGGTGTCCAAAATCCTCAGTATTTTGAGATTACGAGAGGTACTCCTATATCGAATATCATCAGTCAAATGTTAAACACAAATACTCGAATAATTTCAGGAGATATTTTAAGCGGTGTCATTTCAAATCCAGCAAATTCAATGGGATATTTTGACGAAATTATATCAGTAATACCTGATCCAGATGATAGATATTTACTAGGCTGGTTGAGTCCTGGATTAAGTAAGTATTCAATTACGAACACATTCTTGAGTAAAATATTTAAGAAGAAAGAATACACATTAAATACTTTAAAAAATGGTAGTGAGAGAGCAATTATTCCATTTGGTAATATTGAACAAATGGTTCCTATGGATGTTTTACCTACTTTTCTAATGAAAGCAATTTTATCGAGAGATATTGAAGAAATGGAAAATTTAGGTATTTATGAGTGCGATTCAGAAGATTTTGCTCTTTGTTCGTTTGCTGACACTTCTAAAATGGAAGTTTCTGAAATCATTCGTGAAGGATTAGAATTTATTGAGGCAGAAGGTTAATATGAAATTAATACGAAATTTTCTTGATAAAATTGAACCAAACTTTGTTAAAGGTGGAAAGTTTGCTAAATTGTATCCTGTGTACGAAATGGCTGATACATTTTTATATACACCAAAAGACAAAACAGAAAACGGACCTCATGTTCGTGATGCTGTAGACTTAAAACGCGCTATGTTTATTGTAGTTATTGCATTGTTACCTGTCCTGTTATTCGGTATTTTCAATGTTGGTTATCAACAAGATCAACAAGACAGTTCACGTAGTATTATGGAAAATTTTCTTTCAGGATTGCAACTTGTACTTCCCATCATTATTGTAAGTTATTCTGTTGGAGGGTTTTGGGAAGTAGTTTTTGCTGTTGTCAGAAAACATGAAATAAATGAAGGATTTTTAGTTACAGGATTATTAATTCCGCTCATTGTTCCTCCAACAATCCCACTATGGATGGTTGCAGTTGCAACATCTTTTGGAGTAGTTATTGGTAAAGAAATTTTTGGTGGAACAGGATTTAACATTTTTAATCCCGCATTAATTGCAAGGGCATTTTTATTTTTTGCTTATCCTGGAGCAATTTCAGGTGACAAAGTTTGGGTTGCAGTTGATGGTGTGTCAAAGGCGACTCCATTAGCAGTTGCAGCAAGCACTCAAAGTTCAATAGTTCCTATTCTAGACGATGCTGGTTTTACCTGCCATAATATGTTTTATGGTTTAATACCGGGATCTATAGGTGAAACTTCTACACTATTAATTCTTGTCGGAGCAGCAATTCTTCTCATTACAAAAATTGCAAATTGGCGAATTATGTTTGGAACTCTACTTGGAATGATAGGGATGTCTTATATCTTTAACTTTATGGCTTCTGCAAGCTCAAATGCATTATTACAATTAACTTGGGAATATCATTTAATTATGGGTGGGTTTGCTTTTGGTATGGTCTTCATGGCAACTGACCCTGTAACTGCATCTCAAACAAATACAGGAAGATGGATTTACGGAGTACTAATTGGGATTCTAGCTGTTATAATACGAACAGTAAATCCAGCATTTCCAGAAGGAATGATGCTTGCAATTTTGCTAGGGAACGCATTCTCCCCCATGATTGATTATTATGTTCTTCGAGCACATATTAAAAGGAGACAAAAACGATATGCACAGTAATGCATACACATACAGATTTATTATCATTTTAACTGGACTTGCTGCACTTTTATTATCATTTGCATCCACTAGTTTAAAATCTCGACAGGATTTTAATAGAGAGTTAGACACTAAGAAAAATATCTTAAAGGTAGTGAATTTGTATAATGATACAATGACTCAAGATGAAGTAGTGTCAATTTTTAGTAAAAGCATAGAATCAAAATTTGTAAACGAAAATTCGCTTAATTATTATGAGTGTAAAACAAATAATAATTTAGAAGGTTATATTATTCCTGTTTCTGGAAAAGGGTTATGGTCAACAATAAATGGTTTTTTAGCTTTAAATCCAGATATGAATACTGTAAAAGGAATAACTTTTTTTGAACATGGGGAAACCCCAGGTTTAGGTGGAGAAATTGAAAAAGATTGGTTTACCTCACAATTTGTAGGCAAAAAAATCTTTGATGTAAATCAGAATTTGGTCTCAGTTGCAATCAATAAAGGAAAAGTATCAGAAGTTACAGACCACGAAGTAGATGGAATTAGTGGAGCAACACTGACAACCAAAGGAGTAAGTGATTTTTTACTATTTAACTTGAAAAATTATGAAGAATTTTTAACTCAAAATATTGCTGGAGATTCTGATGACCAATAAGAAAATGAAAGTTTTTGCAGACCCTCTGATTTATAATAATCCAATTACCAAGCAAGTATTAGGTATTTGTTCTGCCTTAGCAGTTACAGTAAAAATGGATACTGCAATTGTAATGGTTCTTGCTTTAACATCTGTACTAACACTTTCTAATATGATAATTTCATCCATGCGAAACTTAATTCCATCAAAGGTGAGAATTATTGTTATGCTTACTGTAATTGCTACTTTAGTTATATTAGCCGACCAAGTATTAAAAGCATTTCTTTTTGATATAAGCAAACAACTGTCAGTTTTTGTTGGATTAATAATTACAAACTGTATTGTAATGGGACGTGCTGAAGCATTTGCTCTTCAAAATACTGTAAAAGATTCTGCGTTAGATGGAATAGGAAATAGTTTAGGTTACGGAATTATCCTTATTCTAGTTTCTGCAATTAGAGAATTGTTTGGTAGTGGAGCATTATTGGGGATTAATGTCATTCCAGATTCTTTTTATGCTGCTGGATATGAAAATATGGGATTAATGCTTTTAGCTCCTGGTGCATTTATTGTACTTGGCTTAATCATTTGGGTTCAAAGAACAATTACAGGTTATACGGAGAATTAAATGGAGTTATTTGTACATTATTTAAGTTTAGCAACTGAATCAATATTTATTCAAAATATTTTATTATCTTCATTTTTGGGAATGTGTTCATTTCTTGCTATTTCCAAGAAAGTTGGCACATCTTTTGGTTTAGGTCTTGCTGTAGTATTTGTGAATGGAATTACGGTTCCTACAAATTGGTTAATTCAGAAGTATTTACTTTCAGATGGTGCATTAGGTTGGACAGGAATTCCTGCGTTGCAAACTGTTGATTTAAGTTTCTTAACATTTATTACATTTATTGCAACTATAGCTGCTATGGTTCAATTAGTTGAAATGATTTTAGATAAGTTTAGTCCAAAGTTATATCAAGCTCTTGGAATATTTTTACCTTTGATTGCAGTAAACTGTGCAATATTGGGGTCTTCGTTGTTTATGGTTGAGCGAAGCTATCAGTTCGGTGAATCTGTAGTATATGGTATTAGTGCAGGTTTTGGATTTTTCCTAGCTATTTTAACAATGGCTACGATTAGATATAAACTTAAATATTCTAATGTTCCAAACGGATTAAAAGGGTTAGGTATTGCTATGATTCTTACAGGCTTAGTATCCATGGCTTATATGTCATTTTCTGGAATAAATTTATAGAAAGAAATTAAATGATTATTACTTTATCATCAGTTATTGTTTTTGTTATTATCATTATTTTGTTAGTTACAATTCTCAATATAGCAGAAAAAAAATTATTACCTCAAGGTGCCGTGAAAATATTGATAAATGGAGATAATGAAAAATCTCCTTCTGTTAGTCCTGGATCAACATTGTTAACAACTTTATCCAATCAAAAAATATTTTTACCATCAGCGTGTGGTGGGGGTGGTACATGTGGCATGTGTACATGCAAAGTACATTCAGGTGGAGGACAAATACTGCCAACAGAACTGAATCATGTTTCCCGACAAGAAGCCAGAGAAAATATACGTCTTGCGTGTCAAGTTAAAGTTAGAGAAGATATGGACGTGCAAATTCCTGATGAAATTTTTAATATTCAAAAATGGGAATGTACTGTTCGTTCAAATTATAATGTTGCTACTTTTATTAAAGAGCTAATATTGGAATTACCTGCAGGTGAAGAGTTGAAGTTTGAAGCTGGTGGCTATATTCAAATTGATATCCCCGAATATGATATTAAATTTAATACAATGGATATCGAAGATGAATATCATGAAGACTGGGATAAGTATAACATTTGGGATTTAAAGCATAAAAATGAAGAACCTATTTTTAGAGCTTATTCAATGGCGAATCACCCAGCTGAGGGCAATATTGTCATGTTAAATGTGCGAATTGCAACCCCTCCACCAAATCTATGGAATGATGTTCCTCCTGGCATATCTTCTTCCTATATTTTTAATTTAAAACCTGGTGATAAAGTAACTGTATCTGGACCTTATGGTGAATTTTTTATAAAAGAAACAGAGAGAGAAATGGTGTACATTGGTGGTGGTGCAGGTATGGCACCAATGCGTTCTCATTTATTCCATTTGTTTCATACCTTAAAAACGGGTCGTAAAGTATCCTTTTATTATGGTGCAAGATCTAAACGAGAAATGTTCTATGATGAAGATTTCAAAAAAATTGCAGCTGAATTTCCTAACTTCAGGTATATTGTTGCCTTATCTGATGCTGCACCAGAAGATAACTGGGATGGTCCTACAGGTTTTATTCATCAGGTTTTACACGATGGTTATTTAAAAGATCATGAAGACCCAACAGAAATAGAATATTATATGTGTGGTCCACCAATGATGATTGATGCTGTTGATAATATGCTTTACAATATTGGTGTTGAAGCAGAAATGATTGCTTACGATAAGTTTTAATGATTAGCGCAAAATTCTCAGTAAAAAAGAAAGTTCGATTGTTTTCGAGCTTTCTTTTTTTATTTATTTTATCTTGTAGTTCGCAGGTCAATAATCCCTATTTGATTTCGGGTTTTACAATGGGAACTACTTATTCAGTTAAAATAGTAGATAAACTAAATGAATATCAAAAAAGAAACTTAGTTGATGGTATTGATTCTACTTTAATATCAATAAATCAAATATTTTCAACTTATATATCTGATAGTGAAATATCAAATGTAAACAATAATATTAATTTTACTGTTTCTGATGAGTTTAAATATGTTTTTAACAAATCTAAATCTTACTACAAATTATCTAAAAGTGCTTTTGACATTACAGTACATCCTTTAGTACAACTGTGGGGGTTTGGAAATAAAGAATCTATACAATCACCGCCCGATAGTACACTTGTTCAAGAAACTTTAAATCAAGTTGGATTGCAAAAAGTAAAATTGCAAAATAATGACATAATAAAAAAATCTGACGTTGAATTAGATATGAGTGCAATTGCAAAAGGTTATGGGGTGGATAAAATCTCTGAATATCTTTTGAACCACTCAGTTTATAATTTTATGATTGAAATAGGAGGAGAAGTCCGTTGCCATGGGTTGAAGGATCATAACACACATTGGGCAATTGGAATACAAAATCCAATTAAAGGATTGCAAAATAAATTATATTTAGAAAATGCTTCAATTGCAACTTCTGGGAGTTATAATAATTTTTTTAAGCATAATGGCCGTGTGTATTCACATACAATAAACCCAGTAACTGGATATCCAGTTGACCATGCTCTAGTTAGTGCAACAATTATAGCCCCAAACTGCATTGACGCTGATGCTTTAGCTACTTCAGTTATGGTGTTAGGTGTTAAAGAAGGTTTGGAACTTGTTGAATCACTAGACAATATTGAATGTTACTTAATAGAAGCTCAAAGTGATAGTACTTTAGTAGAATTTAAATCCAGTGGGTTTTCCAAATATGAAATTTAATGTGAATTTGAGCACGAATTTTGGTCTGTATTGGAGCAACTACAATCTTTCCCAGTTCCACCACAAGAACCTTTTAGATTACGTCCAGAAAAAATGGTACCAATTGCCATCAATAAAACAGAAATTAATAAAATTATAACCGTAATTATTAACGTAGTCATGGTTGTAATTTACACACGAAATAAGGGTTAGTATTTAGGATTATTTATGAATAACAGATTTATTACAGTTTTACTTTTTTCAATTCTTACAAGTATATTTTGCACAAGTTTGTTTGCAACAGAAGATAATGTTTCTCACACACATATAACTAAAAAAGAACAGATAGATTCTCATTCGCAAGATAGTAAACATAACTCACATCATTCTGTCCATTTAGATGGTGCACATGTTTCTTTATTTTGGATTATCCCATTTATTGGTATTCTTCTATCTATTGCTATTCTTCCATTGATTGCCCCAACTTTGTGGCATCACAATTATGGGAAAATTTCATTGATGTGGGGACTTTTGTTTTTCATTTCTTTTTGGATTGCAAATGGTACCTCAATGGCATTCTTCTATTTGTCAGAAGTGTATCTAGGTGAGTTTATTCCTTTTATTGTTCTACTTTTAGCACTTTATACTGTGTCTGGCGGTATCAGATTAACTGGTTCCTTAAGAGGGTCTCCTATAGTAAACACATCTATATTGTTGATTGGTACTCTGCTTGCATCATGGATGGGTACAACAGGTGCTGCAATGCTTTTGATACGTCCACTTATTAAAGCAAATTCCTGGAGAAAATATCAAGTACACACAATAGTATTCTTTATCTTTTTAGTTGCAAATATTGGTGGTTCGTTGACTCCATTAGGTGACCCTCCATTGTTTCTAGGATTTTTAAAGGGAGTTTCTTTCTTTTGGACAACCAAACATATGCTGTTTCCCATGATTATGACAGCATCAATTTTATTAGTCATTTATTTTGTTTTAGATTCAATAATGATAAAAAAGGAAAAATCAATTCCTAACGACGATTCTACAATCAAACTTGGTTTAGAAGGCAAAAATAATCTCTTTTTATTACCAGTTGTAATTGGTGCAGTTATTCTATCAGGTGTGTGGCATTCTGATATAACTAATTCAGCTGATACTGCCATTTCACTGTTTCATACACCAATGATGACAATTGGAACTCTAACACAGATTATAATATTACTTTTAGTCACATATACATCATTATTAATTACTCCCATAAGATCTTCTGCACGAACAGGTAATGGTTTTACATGGGAGCCTATTTTAGAAGTAGCAAAATTGTTTGCCACTATCTTCTTAACGATGGTTCCAGCTATTGCAATATTGAAAGCTGGTTCTCACGGGGCACTAGCACCTGTTATAAATCTAGTTTCTTCCAATGGAAATCCTGTAAATATCATGTATTTTTGGTGTACTGGTATATTATCTAGTTTCCTTGATAATGCACCAACTTACGTTGTATTTTTTAATACTGCTGGTGGTAATGCTGTGCAATTAATGGGCGAATTGTCTCAAACTTTATTAGCGATCTCTGCCGGGGCAGTCTTTATGGGTGCGAATACTTATATTGGAAATGCACCTAATTTTATGGTCAAATCAATTGCAGAGGAAAATAAAATTAAAATGCCAAGTTTCTTTGGATTTATGGGATGGTCGACACTAATACTTATCCCTATATATATATTCGTTACTTTTATATTATTTTAAGGAGAATCAAATTGTTTAAGCATATACTTGTACCAACAGATTTAAGTCATAAAGCTGAGTTAGCATTTACAAAGGCAGTAGTTTTAGCTCACCAGTTTGGTTCTGAAATTACTTTGTTAAATGTTCATGAAGAATTTCAATCTAAAGATGAGTTGATTATGAGCAGAGTCAGTGTTGATAATCTGCAAGAAAAATACAGAAGTATAGCTTTGGATTCAAAAAATAAAATGAAAAAGTTAATTACCGAATTACATGCAGAAGATATTAAAGTACATGTACTTCTAAGAGAAGGCAAACCATCAAAAGAAATCATAAATGTAGCTGAAGAATTACAATCAGATTTAATTGTCATAGGGACTAATGGTCGCGATGGTTTAGCAGATTATTTATTAGGTACAACTACGAATAATGTTATTGAAAATTCAAATATCCCAGTTTTAGTTGTTCCTGAATAATTTATTCATCTTAAATATTCTTCTAAATAACAATATACTTCCTTTTGAAATAAATTTAGATTTATCCTAAATTAGTCGTTTATTTATGAAGAGAATTCACGAAAAAGATTGGCAAAATATTCAAACGCTTATACAAAGTGCTGATAAAATATTGCTATCCACACATGTAAATCCAGATGGAGATGGTCTAGGGTCACAAATTGCATTTTATCATTATTTAAATGAGTTAGATAAGGAATGCAGGATTATAAATGATTCAAAGTTTCCCCATATGTATGATATAATTAATCCAGATTCAATTGTTGAGCAATATTCAACATCACATGACACGTGGATAAAAAATATTGATTTAGCAATCGTTTTTGATATTGGGAGTACTCAAAGGTTAAGAGATATTTATCCAATACTAGTAAAAAATAAGATAAAATCAGTAACCATTGATCATCATCCATCGGATCACAAAGGATTTGAAGTAGCAGTTGTAGATAGTGATGCTTCATCAACTGGTATCTTAGTTTGGGATTATTTAAATTATACAGGTATGTATTCAGATGGTTACCCTCTCAATATAGCAAAAGCACTTTATACAGCTTTGCTTACTGATACAGGATCATTTAGATATAGTTCTACAAGCCCATTTTGTCATGCGATGGCATCCAATTTGATTTCATGTGGAGTTGATCCGTATGAAATATATAGCTCAATTTATGAACAACGTGAAAAGCATCAAGTTGCTTTAATGGCCTTGGTTATACAATCTGTACAATATTCGAATGATAATAAGGTAGCATGGGTTGTAATAACTCAAGAAATGTTCAATCTATCTAGTGCATCACCTGCTGATACAGATGGTACTGCTGATTTTCTCCGAACAATCAAAGGGATTGAAGTTTCTTTTGTTCTAATTGAATTACCAGATAATAGCGTTAAAATTAGCTTTCGCTCTAGAGGAAAAATTATTGTGAATGATATTGCTCAATATTTTGATGGTGGAGGACATAAGTTTGCTGCAGGTGCAAAAGTAGTTGATGTTTCATCTGAAATAGTTATTATAAAGATTAAAGAATTACTAGAGTTGAAAGGATTAAAATAATTGGCAATTAAAAGTGATAATTGGATAGAAAATATGTCCTTAGAAAATGAAATGATATCTCCTTATGTTTCAAAACAGGTGAGAAATGGCATGATTTCATATGGAGTATCTTCCTATGGGTATGATATTAGGGTAGCTGATGAATATAAAATTTTTACGAATGTAAACAATAGTGTAATTGATCCTAAAAAATTTGTAAAGGAGTCCTTTGTTGATTTTAAAGGTGATGTTTGCATTGTTCCACCAAATAGTTTTGCCCTTGCAAGAAGTGTTGAGTATTTTAAAATCCCACGAAATGTACTTACTATTTGCGTAGGAAAATCAACTTATGCTCGATGTGGAATTATAGTGAATGTTACTCCATTTGAACCAGAATGGGAGGGCTATGTTACGTTAGAAATTTCAAATACAACTCCGCTACCAGCCAAAATTTATTCAAATGAAGGGTTATGTCAAGTCTTGTTTTTTGAATCAGATGAGGATTGTAGGATTTCTTACAAAGATAAAGCAGGAAAATATCAAGGGCAATCCGGAATAACATTACCAAGAATGAAAGCCGATAAGTGAGAATTACTATTGCCAAAGATGCTGGGTATTGCTCTGGGGTAAGGGATGCTGTGAATACTGCTTATGACAGTACTGACGAGTTTGGTGATGTGTATATGCTAGGGGATATTGTTCACAATGAACGTGTTGTTGAAGATTTAGCAAATGCAGGAACAAAAGTTGTTAAATCACTAAGTGATATTCCAAAAAATAGCCCAGTATTATTTAGAGCGCATGGAACCGTAAATGATACCTGGAGCAAAGCAAAACAAAATAATTTAAATATCATAGATGCAACCTGTCCTTTAGTTCATGAAATTCATCATGAAGTAATAAAACTTGAAAAAGATGGAAGAAAAATTATTATAATAGGCGATCATGGACACGACGAAGTAATTGCAATTGCAGATCAGGTCAAAAATGCAATTGTAATAGCAACAGAAGAAGAGGCAATGGCATTAAAAAAAATGAAATCCATTGGCATAGTATCGCAATCTACACAAATGATTGAAAATGTACAAAAAATTATAAACGTCTTATTAACCAAAACATCAGATTTACATTTTGTAAATACAATTTGTTATCCCACAAAACGGAATCAAGAGCAAATTAAAGAGTTAGCTACCCAAAATGACATAATGATAATTATAGGATCATTTACTAGTGCAAACTCAAAAAGACTAACTGAGTTGTCTCTTGAAAGAAATAAAAATTCTTATCAAGTAGAAAAGTCAAAAGATTTAAAACATGAATGGTTCACAGATGTTGAAACAGTCGGAATATCTGCAGGAGCTTCAACACCAGAATATTTAATTGGTGAGGTTAAAGATGAAATATTAAATATATCAAAGGGGATAGAAAAATGAAAAAAGGTACTTTTGAGATTAAAGTAGGTTTGGCAGAAATGTTAAAAGGTGGTGTAATTATGGATGTTACTAATGTAGACCAAGCCAAGATTGCAGAGGATTCGGGTGCAGCAGCTGTTATGGCCTTAGAACGCATCCCGGCAGATATACGAAGAGATGGTGGTATTTCTAGAATGTCGAATCCAAGTATGATTCAGGAAATTCAAAAAGCTGTAACGATTCCAGTTATGGCAAAATGTAGAATTGGCCATTTTGTTGAAGCACAAATACTAGAAGCGATTGAAGTAGATTTTATTGATGAAAGTGAAGTTTTAACACCAGCCGATGAAAACAATCATGTATATAAACATGACTTTAAAGTTCCATTTGTATGTGGTGCACGAAATTTGGGAGAAGCACTTCGTAGAATTGGTGAGGGTGCTGCAATGATACGCACAAAAGGTGAAGCAGGATCTGGAAATATTGTTGAAGCTGTTAGACATATGCGAACTATAATAAATGATATTAATGAACTGACCACTTTAGATTCTACACAATTAATGGCAAAAGCTCGTGATTTGCAAGCTCCCTATGCTTTGGTTGAACAAGTTGCAAAATTAGGAAAATTACCCGTGCCAAATTTTAGTGCTGGCGGAATTGCTACACCAGCTGATGCTGCTCTAATGATGCAATTAGGTGCTGAATCTGTATTTGTTGGTTCTGGAATATTTAAATCCGATGACCCTGAAGCACGTGCTAAAGCAGTAGTAAATGCAACTACATATTTTAATGACCCTGCAAAACTTGCCGACATTTCATCAGGTTTACAATCTGCAATGAAAGGTTTAGATATCTCAGAGATTCCTGATGATCAAATGTTGCAAGAGCGTGGTTGGTAGTGAAAGTTGGTGTTTTAGCCATGCAGGGAAATTACCAGCAACATCAAACAAAGTTAGCTGAACTTAATGTTGAATCCATTCAAATTAGATATTCTGAAGAGTTGGCAAATTGTGATGCACTTATTTTACCAGGTGGAGAATCAACAACAATGTCAAATTTATTTACTGCAAATAAGTTACGAGAACCAATCAAAATTTTTGCAAAACAAAAACCAGTTTTGGGAACCTGTGCAGGAATGATAATGCTCTCGTCAAATAGCTCAACAAAAAATGTTACAACTCTTGGAATAATGAATTATTCAGTTGAAAGAAATGGGTGGGGTAGACAAGTAAATTCCTTTGTCGATACTATTAAACTTAAAGGAAAAAAAATTAAGGCGACATTTATTAGAGCTCCAAAAATAACGAGTATACACAAAGATTTAAAAGTGCTTGCATCTTACAATAATGAACCAGTTTGTGTTACAGATGGCAAACATATAGCTTGCTCATTTCATCCAGAAATTGGAACAAGTACGGATATCCATTCAATTTTATTAGAAAATGTAAAATGACCAAATATAAATTATTAGAAAAAATAGACGATCCTTCAGATTTAAAACAATTAAATATGAATGCACTCAGTGATTTGTCAGATGAAATATCGCATTTTATGGGAACGACAATCGAAGAAGTTGGTGGTCATTATTCATCACCATTAGGAGTAGTAGATTTAACAGTCGCTATGCACTATGCTTACAATTCTCCATTTGATAAGATAATTTGGGATGTTGGACATCAAGCATATGCTCATAAAATAATTTGCGGTAGAAAAGATAGATTTAATACAATTCGTACAAAAAATGGAATAAGTGGTTTTCTAAAAAGAAGCGAAAGTGAACATGATATTTTTGGTGCTGGACATGCTAGTACTTCTATTTCAGCAGCACTTGGAATGGCACATGCACGAGATAAAAAGAAGGAGAAAAATCAAGTTGTAGCTGTCATAGGTGATGGAGCAATGACTGGTGGACTCGCTTATGAAGGAATAAATAACTTAGGGTATCATAAAACACAGTTAACAGTGGTTTTAAATGACAATACAATGTCAATATCCAAAAGTGTTGGAGCCTTATCTCACTATTTGACCAGGGTTGTTACGAATCCAACATATAATAAAATTCGAAATGATATTTGGGATATTTCTGGTAAAATACCAATTATTTCTAAACATGTTCGTAAAATATTGAGAAAAACTGAAGAGGGAATTAAAGGGTACTTTACACCAGGTGCTCTTTTTGAAGAATTTGGTTTGCGGTACATTGGTCCAATAGATGGACATAATATGGAAGAACTTGTACGAACATTTAAGGCAGTAAAAGAAATGAATACACCTGTCCTTGTTCATGTGTACACGAATAAAGGTAAAGGTAGTAAATTAGCTGAATCGGATTCAACTAAGTACTATAGTATGCCTGGAATGAAAACTCAGAAGGCAAATAAATTACCAGATTATTCAAAAGTGTTTGGTCACGCAATAACTCAGTTAGCAGACAAAAATGATAAAATTGTATGTATTACAGCTGCAATGGAAGTTGGAACCGGAATGTCAGTTTATACTGAAAAATATCCTGAAAGATATATAGATGTAGGAATTGCTGAAGAACATGCTATAACGTATGCATCTGGTTTATCTGCAGAAGGATTCGTGCCTGTTGTGGCTATTTATTCTACATTTATGCAACGTGCTTATGATCATGTTTTTCATGATGCAATTTTACAGAAACTCCCATTAGTAGTGTGTATGGATAGGGCTGGCTTAGTTGGTCCTGATGGTCCCACACATCATGGTGTGTTTGATATTGCACTATTTAAACATTTACCAGATGTAATAATTTCTGCTCCAAAAGATGGTCAGGAATTAAAAAATCTTTTATATACTGCAACAGAGTCCAAATCAATTTTTTTAATTAGATACCCAAAATCGAATTGCGTGAATTATAATGAAAGCGAGTCTGCAGAATTACTAGAGATTGGTTCTTGGGAGTACCTGCAAAAAGGTTCCAAAGTTGCTGTTTTAGCTACCGGAAGTATGGTTGATTTAGCCCTTTCAAGCCTTGAAGAGATAAACAGGCAAGTTTCAGTTAATCCAACAGTTGTAAATGCTCGATTTATAAAACCTATGGATAGAAAAATTCTTGATGAAGTGTTAACAAATCATGATACAGTGATAACAATGGAAGAAGGTGCTCTAATAGGAGGGTTTGGATCATCTGTGCTGGAATACATCCATAATCATACATATAAATGTAAAGTTATTCGAATGGGGATTCCAGATGAATATATAGAACATGCAACTCGACAAGAGTTGTTGGATGAGGTTAAATTGAATACAAATCACTTGATTGAAAATATTAAAAAGAGTATTTATAATGACATTGACGAATAGAGAGATTTGGGAAAAGGAAATAGAAAACTCACGAAATAGAGATTATAGTTTCAAATCTGCATCAGGTGAAGAAATTAACTCACTTTATTATCCTGAAGAAATTGATGAAGACTATATTTCAAGTTTAAACTTTCCAGGACAATTTCCCTATACTCGTGGTATTCATGCAAACATGTATCGTGGAAAGCTTTGGACAATGCGTCAGTTTGCTGGATTTGGAACTCCCGAAGAGACCAACGAAAGATTTAAGTTTTTATTGAAAGAAGGCATTACTGGTCTTTCTGTTGCGTTTGATATGCCTACTTTAATGGGATATGATGCAGACCATCCAATTTCAAATGGTGAAGTTGGTCACTGTGGAGTAGCAATTAGTTCACTCCAAGATATGGAAAAGTTGTTTGATGGAATTAATTTATCAGATGTTAGCGTATCAATGACTATTAATGGACCAGCAGTAATTGTATTTGCATTTTATGTTGCAGTAGCTATGAAACAAGGTGCAGATATATCAAAACTTAATGGAACACTCCAAAATGATATTTTGAAAGAATATATTGCTCAAAAAGAATGGATTTATCCTCCACGAGAATCAATGAGAATTATTACAGATATGATTCAATATTGTACCCAAAATATGCCGAAATATAATACTATATCTGTGAGTGGGTATCATATACGAGAAGCTGGTTCTACAGCAATTCAAGAACTTGCATTTACACTGGCGGATGGATTTTCTTATGTTGAGCATGCATTAGACGTTGGGTTAGATGTTGATGAATTTGCTCCACGCTTATCATTTTTCTTTAATTCTCATTTAGATTTCTTCGAAGAAATTGCAAAATTTAGAGCAGCTAGACGCATTTGGGCTAAAAGATTAAAAAATAAATACAACGCTAAAAGCGAACGATCATTTAAACTCCGTTTTCATACACAAACTGCTGGTTATTCATTAACTGCTCAACAACCAGAAAATAATATTACTCGAACTGCATATCAAGCATTGGCTGCTGTTTTAGGTGGAACTCAGTCCTTACACACTAATTCAATGGATGAAACACTTGCTTTACCTTCAGAAAAAGCTGTTGAAATTGCACTTAGAACTCAGCAAATTGCAGCTTATGAGACAGGTATTGCAAATGTTGCTGATCCTCTTGGTGGTAGTTGGTATGTTGAAGAACTTACTGATAAGATGGAATCAGAAGTTGAAAAATATTTTAATAAAATTGATGAACTTGGTGGTGTTATCCCAGCTATTGAAATGGGTTTTTTCCAACGAGAAATTGCTGAGGCAGCCTCAGACTATCAAATGCGCGTAGATAAAAAAAGAAGAATAGTCGTTGGTGTTAATGACTTCATAAAAGAAAATGAAGAAATAAATATACCTATCTTAGAAATTTCAGATGAAGTAGAAAAAAAGCAAATTGAAAGTCTAAAAAAACTTAAACTAAATCGAGACAATTCAAAGGTTGAAACTGCTTTAAAAAATATTACAGAAGCATGTTCTACAAAACAAAATTTATTACCTCTGATTATAGATGCTGCAAACGCCTATGCAAGTATGGGTGAAATAGTTGAGGCAATGAAATTAGTATTTGGTGATTGGGAAGAGACAGCAGTTATTTAATGTTAGTGTATGCAGACCTACATATGCACTCAACTCAATCTGATGGCGAATTATCTACAGATAAAATCGTAAAATATATTTTGCAGAATAATATAAAAGCATTCAGTGTTACCGATCATGATACTATTACACATATTTCGTTAATACAAGAATATCTTGCAAATTCTAAAGTTAGCACACAGTTTATTCCTGGAGTGGAAGTATCATGCATCCATTCTGATTACAATATTCATATACTTTTATATGGACAGAAAATAGATTGCTCTGAACTTAGAGAACTCTTTAAAAGCATGCATTCAGAAAGATGTAATGCCTTTCTTCAAATGGGTGAAAAATTGAATGATTTAGGATATAAAATAGATTACAAAAACTTGCTATCAAAATATTCAAATCCTGGTAGGCCACACTTAGCAAAAGAACTTGTTAATCAAAATTTAGTTTCTAATTTTCGTACTGTTTTTGATACTTTATTGGGTTATGGGAAACCAGCTTATGTTCAAAAAAATAAACCTTCAGCAAAAAAAATTCTAGACATAGCACAGAAAAACAATTTTGTGTCTTCTTTGGCACATTATGGAGTTTATCAAGATTGTGTTAACTTGGATGAATTAGTAGATTTAGGATTAAATGGATTAGAAATTTATCACCCTGATCACTCAGTAAAGGTGGTTAAATATTTGTTAAATTATGCAAAACATAATTCACTTCTAATCACAGGTGGGTCAGATTTTCATACACGAAAAACTAAAAATAATATTGGAACATATGGGGTTGATAAAAGTGATTATACACTTTTATTAGAAAAATTTGAATGTTAGAAAATTGCGCAGAAATATTTAATAAAAAACATCCATTTACAGTTGGTGTTGAAGAAGAGTATATGCTCTGTAATTCAACTACTGGAAATTTAGTAAATATTGCTGACAAAATTTTTGATTTACTACCTGAATCTGAGTTAGATAGATTTAGTTATGAGTTAATTTTATCTGAAATCGAGATGAATACTCCCATTTGTAATTCAGTTAATGAAGCATTGGAAAAAGTTGTGTATTATAGACAACTTTTAAGAGAAATTGGACAAAAAGTTGGGTTTGTAATTGGTATAAGTGGTACGCATCCCACAGCAAAACCCGAAGAACAACAGTTTGTGAAAAATGATTCATACAACTGGGTTTCAGAACAACTAGGTTATTATGCTCAACGAAATATGACTTTTGCCACACATGTTCATGTTGCTGTACCTAATGCAGAAACAGCGATACATGTGACAAATGCAATGAGAAGATGGATAGCACCAATTGTAGCTCTAACGACTAATTCTCCATTTTTTGAAGGACAGTTAACCACGATGAAATCTTCACGAACTATGCAGTTTGGTGTATTCCCTAGAACCAATATTCCACAAACCTTTAGCTCATTTGACGAATATTCTGAAATTGTAAATAATTTTATTAAAATGAAATCAATTGAAAAACCACGTCAAATTTGGTGGAAGATAAGACCACATATGGACTTTGGAACTGTTGAATTTAGAATGCCTGAAGTTCAACGGTCACTTTCTAGAACTAAATTAGTTATTGCTCTAGCTCAATCTCTAATACACACTGCATGCAATGAATACATTAATGGTAATCTAGAAGAAGACTTCTCAATGGAATATCTACATGATGCACTTTGGAAAGCATCCCGCTTTAGCTTTAATGCATTTATTATGGATCCGGTTCAAAATAAATGTATTACAATGTCTGATACAATAAAGCAAATGTTGAATTATGCTAATGATTCTCTTCATTATTTTGGAAATGAAGATGTTCTAAGAATTGCACATGATATATTAGAAAACGGAACAGAAGCAGACCATCAACTAGAAGTCTTTAAAAATGGAAACTTTAAATCATTGAAGCAATATTTAATATCCAATGTTGAATATGCACTTTAATGAGAAACGTTTTAAGATGTACATGAAATAATGTGTAAAATACACGATGTTATTTAAAAAATTTATACAAAACTAAGTTATAGGAGATAGAAATGCCACGTAAAATAGTGCATGTTGTAGGAACAGGGACCATTGGAGAACCTCTAATAGGTTTATTATGTGATTTTAAAAATGATTTAGGAATTGATGAAGTAACTTTTCATAAAAATACTCCATTAACCACTGATAGATCTAAAGTGAGAAATTTAATTAAACGTGGTGCTCGACTCACAACGCATCAGAATAAAATTGATGGATTTAATAGTATTGGTTTAAAAGCTGAATTTTCAACCGAACAAGCAATTGATAGGGCTTCAGTTGTGATTGATTGTACTCCTTCTGGCTTCGGACATAAAAATAAAGTAGAATACTATGAGAAATTTTTACATAATACTAAGGGTTTTATAGCACAAGGTAGTGAATTTGATTTTGGTAAAATGTATGCTCGAGGAGTAAATGATTCTGCATTAATTCAAGATGAAGATCGGTTTATTCAAGTTGTTTCTTGCAATACGCATAACTTATCATCAATTGTTAAAACCCTTGCTCTTGATGAGAGTGATGATAATCTAGAAGATGGTAGGTTCTTGTTAATTCGCCGATCAAATGATGTTAGTCAATCAAATAGTTTTGTTCCAGCACCAGAAGTTGGAAAACATAAAGATGAAAAGTATGGAACTCATCATGCACGAGATGCAGCATTATTGTTTAACACAATTGGACTTGATTTAAATTTATTTTCATCAGCCATGAAAGTGAATTCACAGTATATGCACATTTTGCATTTTTCTTTAAAGGTTAAAAAAGAAACAACAATTCAAAAATTAATTAGCAAATTAGATGCCAATGATAAAATTGCAACAACAGATAAAATTAATGCTAATGAAGTATTTTCATTTGGAAGAGACCACGGACATTTTGGAAGAATATTAAATCAAACTGTAATATCGATTCCTTCATTGAATGTGAGAAATGGTAAAGAAATTACAGGATTTTGTTTTACACCACAAGATGGTAATTCTCTCCTTAGCTCCATTTCAGTTTGTGAGTGGTTTTTGTACCCACATTCTTATGAAGATAAAATTCAATGTTTAAAACCATTATTTTTTGATGAGGTGTAGCTAATATATTTAAAGTCGAAAAAATATGTAATGGTCCATTTGAAGAAAATTCATATTTAATATGGAGCTCGGCTTCAAAGTCTGCTGTTCTGATTGATCCTGGAAGTGAACCCAATAAAATTTCATCGATTATTGATGATTTACAAGTTTCACTTCTTGCAATTTTAAATACACATGCACATATTGATCATGTTGGAGCTGTTTCTTTTATTTCACAGAAATATAACTCGCCATTTTACTTACATGAGTTAGAGCTTGAGATATTAAATAGCATTCCACAATATTCACAATTGTTTGGACTACCTGAAGTTAAAATACCACAGGTTGATTATTATTTTGAAGAAAAGTCCTATGAATTTAAAGAGTTAAAAATTGAAATCATCTACACACCAGGACATACTAAGGGTGGTGTTTGTTTCTTAATTGAAAATCATTTATTTACTGGAGATACTTTATTCTTTAAATCTATTGGACGAACAGATTTACCAACAGGTGACTTTACTTCTTTAATCAGCAGTATTAAAAATCAGTTATTTGGATTGCCCAATGAAACAATTGTGTATCCAGGACATGGTGAAAATACTTCTATTGGATTCGAAAGAGAAAATAATCCTTTTTTAAATTAAATGAATTTACATAAAATTGTATATCAAAAAATTAACTCCTATGTAAATACGACTAGTTCATCTTTGTCAGATGGTAAAATATTAATAGCAATTTCTGCAGGTGTAGATAGTGTTGTCTTAAGTCATTTGTTGCATGACTTGTCAAAGAAATATAATTTTACTATCGGTTTAGCACATGTGAACTATAATATGCAGTCCAATTCTATGATAGCAATGGAAAAGTGTAAAACACTTGCTAACCAATTTGATTGTAGCATTTATGTGAAAGATGTTAGTTTTAAAATTCTAACAAATGTTGAAGCAACTGCGCGAGAAATAAGATATAGTTTTTTACAATCAATTGCATCAAATTCTAAATATAACTATATTCTAACAGCGCATCATGAAGATGATCAAGTTGAAACCATTTTTATGAAAAATATGCAGAATGCTGATTGGATTTCAAAAATTGGAATTAGAGAGAATTTGGGCAATATTATTCGCCCATTATTGCATGTTAATAAAAAAACAATCCTAAAGTATGCAAAAGAAAATAATTTAACTTGGATTGAAGATGTTTCGAACCGAGATGAGTGTTTCTTAAGAAATAAGATAAGAAATTCATTGCTACCAGAAAAACTTAAAGAGTATCCAAATTATAAAACTGAATTACTAAATCAAGTTAAATCTTCTTTGAATAAGTTAAACCAACTACATGAAAGACTTGATAGTAATTATTATAAACTAGTTTCTCAGATTGGTCAGCAATTAGACTGGTTTTCGATTACCTTAAAAAGCATTGCTCATTTTACTCGAATAGAAAAAAAATTTTTATGTCAGATATTGCTAAACAAATACTTTAGTATGCCAAATGTACAAAAAACAAGTCAATGTTGGCATGAATTTAATAAGTTTACACAGCAATCATCAATTGGCTCAATATTTGTAATCAATAAAAATGTATCAGTTTTAAAAGATAGAGTAGATTTGATATTCTTTAAAACACCAGTTGTCAAATCAAAAATTCTTAAAATTGATAAAGTTGCCAACTATACATGGAATGATTCTATTTTTCATATTTCTAATAGACAGAAAAATAAAAAATCAACATATGTGTTGCATGTATCGGATAAAGTAATTAGAAATGGGTTGAAAGTCAGAGTATGGAAGGATTCTGATAAAATTTATTCTTACAGAAATAGAAAAATAGTGAAAGTAAGTAAATTATTTACAAATGAAAAAATTTCAACTTTTCATAAAAATAAATATCCAATTGTAACAGATAATGATGATAATATAATGTGGATACCTGGCATAGATCATGCTATTTATAAAAGCACTGACAACAATAATATTGAAATAAGATGTACATTGTTTAATAATGAATGGAAAAATTAATGAGAGAATTGATTTCAAAAGATAAAATTAATGCACGATTAGTTGAGTTGGGAAAAATGATTTCTGAAAGGAATAAGGATAGTGTCCCAATTATTATCGGTGTTTTAAACGGTTCTTTTTTGTTTATGGCAGATTTGGTAAGAAACTTAGATGTTGATTTTGAAGTAGATTTTATTAAAATATCATCTTATGGTAATAGTAAAATCAGTTCAGGCAAAGTTAAGCTAGTTAAAGACATGAGTGCTGATATTTCCAATAGAGATGTGATTATTGTTGAGGATATTGTCGACACTGGCTTGTCCTTAGAATTTTTAAAACACAGATTAGAAGAAATGAAGCCTAAATCATTACAGTTTGCAACTTTGTTGTACAAAAAAGATATTGCACAAATTAGTTTTGATGTTGATTATATTGGTTTTGAAATTGAAGATAAATTTGTTGTAGGATATGGTTTAGACTATAACCAAAAAATGAGAGGTTTACCCTCAATATTTATAATGGATGAAGAATAATTATGAAAAATAATAAATTTAGAAAAAGTAATAAACAGTCACCCAAAAAAAATAACGATAAACTTTGGAAAACAATTGGTAACAATTTATTAATTTGGGTACTTATTATTATAATGGCAGTCTCAGCCATGCAATATTTTACTTCAGATAATTTAATCAAAGAAGTAACATTTTCAAAATATAGAGAATTTCTCGATAATGAAAATATTGAATCAGCTGTTATTGAAGGTAGGCAGTTTCAAGGCACCTTTAAAGAACCAGTAATATTGTTAAATAATCAAAAAATTGAAAAAGAATATACTGGATTTATAACAACACTACCTGAAGTTACTGTAGAAATGTCTGATGAATGGACAGAAAAAGAAATTGAATATAAATTTGAAGATATCTCGATTGGCTTTGTTGATTATTTAATTCAATTTTCACCGTGGTTGTTAATTATTTTCTTTTGGTTCTTTTTAATGCGTAAAATGCAAGGTGGTGGTGGTCAAGGTGGTATATTTAATTTTGCAAAAAGCAGAGCAAAAATTATTTCACCAGATAGCCCAAAAGTATTATTTACTGATGTAGCTGGTTGTGATGAAGCAAAAGTAGAATTACAAGAGATAGTTGAATTTCTGAAACATCCTAATAAATTTAAAAAATTAGGAGCTAAAATACCAAGAGGTGCATTATTACTTGGCCCTCCAGGTACTGGTAAAACCCTATTAGGGAAGGCTGTTTCCGGCGAAGCGAAAGTACCATTTTTTAGTATAAGTGGTGCAGAGTTTGTTGAAATGTTCGTAGGTGTTGGTGCAAGCAGAGTCCGTGATCTATTTAATCAAGCTAAAAAAAATGCACCAAGTATAATCTTTATTGATGAGATTGATGCAGTTGGGCGCCATAGAGGTGCTGGATTAGGTGGCGGCCATGATGAACGTGAACAAACGTTAAATCAAATCTTAGTAGAAATGGATGGCTTTGATACAGATGATAATGTGATATTGTTAGCTGCAACAAATAGACCTGATGTTTTAGATAAAGCACTGTTAAGGCCAGGAAGATTTGACAGACAGATTGTCGTAGATATACCAGGAGTTGAGGGTCGTGAAGCTATCCTTAAAATTCACACTAAAAAGATTCCTTTAGCAAAAAATGTTAAATTGAAACAAATTGCAAAAGGTACACCAGGGCTTGTTGGAGCTGACTTAGAAAATCTTGTGAACGAATCTGCTTTACTTGCAGCTAGAAAAAATAAATCAAAAGTTGCTATGATTGATTTTGATGAAGCTAAAGATAAGGTTATGATGGGGATTGAAAGGAAAAGTATGATTTTAACCCCAGCAGAACGCAAAATCACAGCATATCATGAAGCTGGACATGCTTTGGTAGCATATTTTAGTAAAAATGCAGATCCAGTCCATAAGATATCAATTATTCCCCGAGGTAGAGCCTTAGGTGTTACGGCTCAATTACCTGAAGATGAAAAACATAATTATTCCTCAAAATACTTACGTAATAGATTAGATATTTTAATGGGTGGAAGAATTGCTGAAAAGATTATCTTTAAAGATACATCTACAGGTGCTTCGAATGATTTATCTGTTGCGACCGATACAGCACGGAAAATGGTTTGTGAATGGGGTATGAGTGAAAAAATCGGTCCGCTTACATTTGGGAAAAAATCTGAAGAAGTGTTCTTGGGACGAGAAATTTCTCACTCAAAAGATTATAGCGATGATATATCTACTTTGATTGATAAAGAAATCATTTATTTTGTGAAAAATGCAGAAAAAAATGCTGATAAAATATTAAGAGATAATTTAGACAATCTTCACTTAATAGCTAAAACTCTGTTAAATGAAGAAACAATTACTGGTTCAAGGTTTAAGAAACTATTGGAGAATTCTGATAACAAAAATGATACTAAAGAATCTAAACCAGTTAAGCGAGTTAGAAGAAAATCAACTACTAAAACTTCCGCTGATGTTGAATCAAAGTAGTAATACAAAAATAATGGGAATATTGAATTTAACCCCTGATTCATTTTATGATGGTGGTCAGTTTTTAAACCCAAACGATTTGGGTTCAAAATTCAAATCATTACTTTCTGCTGATATTATTGATGTTGGTGCAGAATCTTCACGACCAGGTGCATTAGAAGTTGATAAAGAAATTGAAAAAGACAGATTGTCAGTGATTTTTGATTATGTTATTAAATATAATTCTAAGTTGTTTTCAATTGATAGCTATAAACCAGAAGTTGCTAGATATGCTTTAGACAATGGATTTAATATTATAAATGACATCAAGGGTGGTGGAAATAGTAATTCTATGTTAGAATTGGCATCGGAATATAATGTGCCAATAGTCATTATGCATATGCTAGATACTCCATCTACAATGCAAAATAATCCAAAATATATTAATGTTATTGATACATTAATGGAATTTTTTGATATTAAAATAGAGATAGCTTTAAAGCTTGGAGTATCCGAAGAAAATATCATACTTGACCCAGGAATTGGTTTTGGAAAGAGAATAATTGACAATGATTTAATTATTTCCAACTTGAATATTTTAAAATCTAAAGGATATCCTATTTTGATTGGTGTATCACGTAAATCCTTCTTGCAGGTAAATGGCGATGCTCCAAAAGATAGATTATCTGCGAGTATTGCAGTAGCTTCATTAGGTGCTTCAAAAGGCGCAGACATTATACGAACACATGATGTTGACGAAACAGTAAAAGCAATTACAATCTTAGATAGAGTTAAGAATCAACATTTGAAAATGGAAGAGGTCTAAATGAAAAAGATAATTTTATTACTTATATTCAGTACAGTTTTTGCAGAATCTCACTCCCCTCAAAAAAATAATATTTGGTCAGTAAATATATGGGGACATGTTCAAAAACCAGGATTAGTTTCCTTAGACATTAAAAATGAAAAATTTGATTTAATTTATTTGCTAAGTAAAGCGGGTGGTCCGCTTCCAGATGCAAAATTGAACAAAGTGAAAATAATTTCAGAAGATAACAAAGTAGAAATAATTAATCTAAAGGAAATTATGGAGTCTGGAGATTATACACAACTTCCACAGATTAGTAGTAATTATACCATAATAATTGAACCAAAATTCATTTACAATTTAAAAAGTAATAATTCATTAATTCATACTTTTTTATATATAACAACAATTGGATTACAATTAACAGCAAATAAGTAATGGATATTCAAGAGTTTAAAGATAAATTTGAATTAGCTAAAAAAAGATACTCTGAAATTCGGGGGTACCTTTGACAAAACCTCCCTAAAACAAAATTTAAAAAATTTACAAAATAAAACAATTGAGCCAGGTTTTTGGGACGATTCAAAATGTGCTAAAAATACTTTGCAAGATATTAGTATCATTGAGAATGAGTTAAAAATGTGGAATTCGCTCGATTCAAAATTCTCTGATACAGAAGTGTATTCTGAGCTAATAAATGAAGATAATTCTCTCTTAAACGAAGCAATGAATGCAATCAACAGTTTTAATCGTTATACAGATACTGTTGAAGTTAGGAAAATGTTAAATGGAGCTGATGATCATAGAGGCGCTATTTTAACGATACATCCAGGGGCTGGTGGTACTGAATCTCAAGATTGGGCAAGTATGTTGTTCAGGCTGTATTTACGGTGGTGTGAAAAAAACAACTTTAAAACGAAAACTTTAGACTATCAAGCAGGTGATGAAGCTGGAATTAAAGATGTAAGTATAGAAATATCTGGTGATTTTGTATATGGCAATTTAAAAGCTGAAAGAGGTGTTCATAGGTTAGTTCGCATTTCACCTTTTGATAGCAATTCAAGAAGACATACTTCATTTGCTTCTGTATTTATTTATCCTTTGATTGATGATGATGTTGAAATTTTGGTAGATGAAAAAGATATTCGAATTGATACTTACCGTGCTAGTGGTGCCGGTGGGCAACATATAAATAAAACTGATTCTGCAGTTCGAATTACACACACACCAACAAATATTGTAGTTCAATGTCAAAACGAAAGAAGTCAACTTAAAAATAAAAATGTAGCAATGAAAATGTTAAAGGCCAAATTGTATCAAAAAAGGCAAGAAGAATTAGCTGTTGAGCAACAAAAACTCGAAGGACAAAAAAAAGAAATTGGTTGGGGTAGTCAGATAAGGTCTTACATTTTCCATCCCTACAACCTTGTAAAAGATCATAGAACAAAAGAAGAAACATCAAACGTACAAGCTGTAATGGATGGTAGTATTGATAATTTTATTAGAGCCTACTTATTAAAAAACTTGGAGATGAATGAACTAAATGGATAAGCATAAAAGTTTGCAACAAATTATTGATTTTAGACTAGAAAAACTTGAAAGTATAAGAGCAAATGGTTATGACCCATATCCGTATGGATTTAACAAAACATTTGCTATTAAAGAACTTATCAATAACAGTGAAGATAGTATAGATACAGAAGTTTCAATTGCTGGAAGAATAGTGTCGATACGTAAAATGGGTAAAGCTAGTTTTATTCATATTCAAGATTCATCGGGTAAAATTCAATGTTATGTTAGAAAAGATAGTCTTGAAGAAAGTTTGTATGATAATTTGTTTAAAAAATTAGATTTAGGTGATATTGTTGGAATTGTTGGAAAAATGTTTGTTACAAAAATGGGTGAACTTTCAGTAAAGACTTCGGCACTTACTATCTTATCGAAAAATATTAGACCCTTGCCAAACTTGAAAGAAAAAGATGGTGAAGCTTTTAATTCTTTTGATGATAAAGAATTACGATATCGTCATCGATATTTAGACTTTATTGCAAATCCTGAAACAAAACAAATTTTTATTGATAGAGCTAAAATTATTTCATCAATCAGATTGTATCTCGATGATAAAGGTTTTATTGAAGTTGAAACTCCAGTTTTACAGCCGATTTATGGTGGGGCTTCAGCAAGACCATTTAAAACGCATCATAATACACTAAATCAAGATCTTTATTTGCGTATTGCAGATGAATTATATCTAAAGAAATTAATAGTTGGTGGATTTGAAAAAGTGTATGAATTAGCAAAAAATTTCCGAAATGAAGGTATGGATAGAAGTCATAATCCTGAATATACATCTCTTGAATTTTATGAAGCATACAAAGATGTTAATGATATGATGGATTTAACTGAGGAATTAATTAAGAATATTGCAAGTACTTTAAAAATTAAAACATTACATTATTTAGAACATAAAATAAATTTTAACTCCAAATTTGCACAACGAAGTATTTTCTCACTTTTAGAAGAGAAATTGGGAGAGAAAATTGATGATTATGAGAAGCATGATTTGTTCAAATTAGCTAAATCAAAAAATATTAAAGTTGAATCAAATATGAATTATGGTCAACTACTTGATGCAATATTTAGTGAAGTTGTTGAACCTTTTTTAATCCAACCTACATTCGTTACCGATTACCCTAAGGAGATTTCACCTCTAGCAAAAGAAAAACGTAATTCAGATGGGAATTTAGTAGAACGATTTGAACTATTTATTTGTGGAATGGAATTTGCGAATGCATTTTCAGAATTAAATGATCCTATCGAGCAAAGAAAAAGATTAGAAAGTCAAGCAAAGCTCAGAGATTTAGGTGATGAAGAAGCTCAAGTTGTTGATGAAAGTTTTTTACAGGCTATTGAAACTGGTATGCCTCCAACAGGTGGAGTTGGCATTGGAATTGATAGATTGATAATGTTGTTTACAGGACAAAGTTCTATTAAAGATGTTTTATTATTTCCAGCAATGCGGCCAGAAAACATGTGAAAACAAATTTTCTAATTGCAATTAGATTACTTAAAAGCAGAAGTAAATTTAGTTTTTTTACATTTTCGACGTATTTAAGTATATTTGGATTAATATTGGGTGTTTCATCTATTATTATTATTTCTTCGGTTACACGTGGATTTAATGCTAGTATTGAAAAAAAGCTTTCAAATATAGATGGACATATTCGAATAACAAATATCTTTCAAAATGAAATTTCCACCAAAACTGTTTCTGAGTTGCGAACTAAAATTGCTGATTTAGATATTCAATCAAAATTTTCCCCCTATATTGAATCCCATGGTATGATTCGAATCAAATCAAAAACCGATGGTGTACTAATCTATGGAGTTGAAAATAACCAAGTTACTAATGTGTTTCATTTTGATCAATTCATAATAAAAGGTGAAAGTAAACTCAAAAATATTAATTCGATTATACTTGGTGAAGAGTTAGCTAAATCTCTAGAAACGGTCATTGGAGATGAAATAATTCTAATAAACCTAAATAATGTAATCTCACATAATTCAATAAAAGCAGATAAATTTGTTATAAGTGGAATTTTCTCAACAGGATTTCCAGAATATGATAAGTTACCTGTTTTTATTACAAATAAAAAAGCTCAAAATCTATTTGATTATTCTGGGTATACTGGTTTGATTTCAACTTTACACGAAAATGAAAATCTTGATCAGATTTCAAATTTGTTATCAACCACTCTCCCTTCAAATGTGCAAATTACTACGTGGAAAGATAGGCACTACCAGTTAATTTCATGGTTAAAAATCTACGATGTACCAATAAAATTGTTAATGTTATTTATAACAGTTATTGCTATTTTTAATATTGCAGCAACCCTGTGGATGAATATATCTAGCAAAACAAGAGAAATTGGAATTCTAAAAAGTATTGGGTTTACCGACAAAGATATTCTGAATATTTTTCAAATGAAAAGCTTGATAATTGGTGTTATCGGTTCAGCAGGAGGATGTTTCTTTGGTGCTTGTATTTTATTTCTACAAAAACAATTTCACATAATTGAAATACCTTCTACAATTTATTTTATGTCATATTTACCTGTTAAAGTTGATGCTTTTGATTTTCTTATTGTTTCAATAATAACTATCTCTACAGTAATGCTGTTTGCCTTGATACCATCCAAGAGAGCTTCAAATATTAATCCTTCCGTAGCGGTTACTTATGAATGATAAAAAATTAATTTGGCGTTTTATAACTCGTAAGGGTGGAAGGAATAGCTTTAAGTGGGGTGTGTTATTCCCTTTATTCGGTGTAATTATTGGTACTTTAATTGTAGCATTGACAATTTCAATTATGGAAGGTTTAGAATCAAAAATATTTAGAAGTATTTACACATTTTCTTCTCCAGCATATTTGGAAGTTGATAAGAATGAAATTAATGAAGTTGAATTAGTTCTAGATGAAATTGAAATTGAAAATATAAAAACAGTTACGCGAAATACAATTTTGCATTCAGGTGATGGATATAGAATGGTAACTATTTTAGGTGTTGATTCACCATCGTTCTTTCTAAAAGATTTTTTAGACCGAGATTTTAAACCTGAAATGTTTACAGCAAACACAATAATTATTGGTGCTAATCTTTCATACAAATTAGGAGCATTTTTGGGTGATGATATTTATCTGATATCACCTCTTGATCTAAACATAGCAACATCTACCCCTACAAAGGAGAAATTTGAAATTGTAGGCATTTTTGAACATGATGTGAAAGAATATGAAAATAATTCAGCCTTTATTCCATATTCCAATGCAATAAATTTGTTTCCAAATGCACATTCTTTCAATCTCAAACTTCATAACAAGTTAACTGAGAAACAGAAAAGAATAGTAAATTCAGAAGTAAATAATTTTATTTACAAAGAATGGGAAGCTGATAATTCTGAATTTATAAATGCAATGAAATTAGAAAAAGTAGCATATAGTATATTTGGATTCCTTATAGTGGTGATATCTTCCTTTTCCCTTCTTACGATGATGAGCATGGCAACTATTCACAAAAGAAAAGAAATTGGTATTTTACGTACGTTTGGATTTACATCAAGCAATATATCAAAAATATTTTATTATCAAAGTATAACTACTGCATTATTAGGTTCATTAATTGGCTTGTTTATTGCCAATTTATTTATTTTTGTCAATCTCAAATACGATATATTAGTTTATTTGATTGCAGGTTTTCCATTTGATGAATTTCCATTAATATTAACTTATAAAAGTTGTATTTTAATTACAGTATTTACATGTTTAATCATGATTGTTAGCTCGATATATCCTGCTAGCATGATTAAAAAACTACAAATTGTAAAGGCAGTTGAAAATTCATAATGAGTGTATTAGTTGCAGACAAAATTAGAAAAACATATAAAACAGATGTCGAAGATGTACATGTACTTTCCTCAGTTTCATTAAATGTAAGTCAGGGTGAAATTGTCTCAATTTATGGGCCATCTGGTGCAGGGAAATCAACTCTTTTAAATGTACTCGGTACGCTTGATACATTTGATTCAGGAAGTTTAACTATAAACAATATCGATGTGAAATCAAACTTGGATAATGCATTGGTACGAAGAGTTAATCTTGGATTTGTTTTTCAGTTTCATCACTTGCTTCCTGAGTTTACTGTTTTGGAAAATCTATTAATTCCTCAAATGTTGTTAAAGATTGATAATGAAGAAGCTAATTTAAATGCTTCAAATTTGTTAAAAACTGTAGGAATGTTAAAAAGAAAGAATCATTATCCTGATCAGATTTCTGGAGGAGAAAAACAAAGAGTTGCAGTGTTAAGAGCCATTATAAATAAACCTTCAATTGTTTTAGCAGATGAGCCGACTGGGAATTTAGACACTGAAAATAGCAAGCTATTACTAGAATTATTTGAAGAAATGAATAAAAAATTTAATCAAACATTTATTATTGCGACACACGATGATAATATTGGTAAAATATCAAATAGATCATTAATTTTAGACAAGGGCACTTTAACTAAATAAGAGAATATTATGAAAGAAAATTTTTCTAAAGGTGTACAAAACATACTTAAATATGCTAAAGAAGAAGCTGTCAGACTTGGACATAGTTATGTAGGCTCTGAGCATTTGTTGCTTGGTATAATTCATGATGATAAAGGTAAGGCTTCTAAAATACTTGTTTCGATTGGTTGTGATCTTCAAGAAATGAAAGTAATGATTGAAGAAATGACTAAACCAAGTGGTGGCACAATGACCTTGGGGCATTTACCTTTAACCCGTCGTGCAGAAAGAATTTTAAGAACTACGTATTCTGAAGCACAAAAAATGGACTTAGAAGTAGCAACTCAAGTACATATGTTGTTAGCCCTGTCTAGTGAAACTGATGGACTTGCTAGTGAGATATTTCAGGCATATTCTCTTGATTATGACTTGCTAAAGTCGTACCTTCAATCTTCAACAACTAAGACCAAAAAAAATGTTCCAAAAAGAAAAGAAAAGAAGTCTCCAACTCCTACTTTAGATATGTTTAGCCGAGATATTTCACTCATGGTTGAAGAAAATAAAATTGATCCAGTTATAGGCAGAACTGTTGAAATTGATAGAGTGGCACAAGTGTTAAGTCGCAGAAAAAAGAATAATCCAGTGCTTATTGGTGAACCTGGTGTTGGTAAAACTGCCATTGTTGAAGGCTTAGCTTTACGAATACATAGCAAACAAGTACCAAGATTACTTTGGGGTCAAAGAGTTCTTGTTTTAGATTTAGCTGGTTTAATCGCTGGAACAAAATATCGAGGGCAATTTGAAGAACGAATGCGAACGTTAATGTTAGAATTAGAGTCTGCTTCAGACATAATTGTATTTATCGATGAATTACATACTATTGTAGGAGCTGGTGGAGCGACAGGTTCCTTAGATGCTGCAAATTTGTTTAAACCTGCACTCGCACGAGGTGAAATTCAAATCATTGGAGCAACAACTTTAAATGAGTACAGAAAATATATTGAAAAAGATGGTGCATTAGAAAGAAGATTTCAAAAAATCTTAGTTGACCAACCATCCATTAGTGATACTATTCAAATTTTAAAAGGAATTAGAGAGAGATACGAAAATCATCACCAAGTTAGTTATTCAGATGCAGCTATTACAGCATGTGTTGAATTAAGTGAAAGGTATATTACGGATAAGTTTTTACCTGACAAGGCGATTGATATTATGGACGAAGTGGGTTCTAGAATACACATAAACAATATCAATGTGCCTAATTCTATTTTAAAACTCGAAAAGCAAATTCATAAAATTAGAAAAACAAAAGAAAATGTAATCTCTCAACAAAAATTTGAAAATGCAGCTTTGCTAAGAGACAAAGAACGAAAATTGATTTTTAAATTGAAAGAATTGCAATTAGATTGGTCAAATTCCGAATACAAATCACGTCCTATAATAAGTGCTGAAGATGTTGCAGATATTGTTTCCATGATCACCAATATACCATTGAATAAAATCGCTAAAACAGAAAGTCAAAAATTACTTAACATTGATAACGAACTTAACAAAAACATTATTGGTCAACATGAAGCGATTGATAAATTATCCTTATCAATTAAAAGATCAAGATCAGGATTGAAAAATCCAAAACATCCAATTGGATCATTCATGTTTTTAGGTCCAACAGGAGTTGGCAAAACTGAATTAGCTAAAGTTCTAGCTCATTATTTGTTTGATCGCGAAGATTCATTGATAAAAATTGATATGTCTGAATATATGGAAAGATATAATGTTTCTCGTTTAATTGGTGCTCCCCCCGGTTATGTTGGGTATGAAGAAGGCGGCCAGTTAACAGAAAAGGTTCGTAGAAATCCTTACTCCATTGTTTTATTTGATGAGATTGAGAAAGCTCATAGTGATGTTTTTAATATTTTGCTACAAATACTTGATGAAGGACGTATAACTGATAGCTTAGGAAGGATGATAGACTTTAGAAACACAATAATTATTATGACTTCCAATATTGGTACAAGTCAAATAAGTTCTTCTAAGTTTGGCTTTAATAAGCAAGAAGAAAGTGATAACGATTTTAAACACGATATAGTTAAAAATATGAAAAAATATTTTAAACCTGAATTTTTAAATAGAATTGATGATATTATCGTGTTTAACTCACTATCACAAGATGATTTGTTTGAGATTATTAAATTGCAATTAAGTGATTTGACAGAAAACTTAAAGAAAAAAAATAATTCATTAATAGTCACTAATACTGCTAAAAAAGCTTTATTGGCAGATGGTAGCCATAGAGAGTGGGGAGCAAGACCTTTAAGGAGGTTAATTCAAAATGAGATTGAAAATGAAATTGCATCCTTATTTTTACAAGGGAAATTTCATAACGATGCTACTATTACTGTAAAGGCAAAATCAAACAAATTAATTTTTACTCAAAAATCGAAATCCAAAAAGAAGCCACTTAAAGTAAAGTAAACTAAACAGTCTAAAAATAACCATTTCTATTATCTGACATATTGGCAACTCATGTCTTACGGCATAATTCTTGCGACTTATGGTGTATTATTTAAATTTAATTATTAATTGGAGAGTTTAAGAAATGGGTAAAATTATAGGTATTGATTTAGGTACTACAAATTCATGTGTTGCCGTTATGGAAGGTGGTAGTCCCACAGTAATCACAAATAGCGAAGGTGGAAGAACTACTCCATCTGTAGTTGCATTTACAAAAGATGGCGAGACGATTATTGGTCAACCTGCGAAAAGGCAAGCAGTAACAAATCCTCAGTTTACAATTTCCTCATCAAAAAGATTTGTTGGAAGAATGTATGACGAAGTGGGTGAAGAAATTTCTGAAATGCCCTATGAAATAAAAAAAGGTTCAAACGGTGAAGTAAAGTTTAAAACCAAAGATAATGAATATGCACCACCACAAATAAGTGCAATGGTATTGCAAAAAATTAAGCAGACTGCTGAAGAATATTTAGGAGAAAAAGTTACAGATGCAGTGATTACAGTCCCTGCATATTTTAATGATTCTCAAAGACAAGCTACTAAGGATGCAGGTAAAATTGCAGGATTTAATGTACGTAGAATTATTAATGAACCAACTGCTGCAGCATTAGCGTATGGATTAGATAAAAAAACAGAAGAAAAAATTGCAGTTTTTGATTTAGGTGGTGGAACATTTGATGTTTCTATTTTAGAAATTGGTGATGGTGTTTTTGAAGTTTTGTCAACCAATGGAGATACTCACTTGGGTGGTGATGACTTTGATCAATATATTGTGAATTGGTTAGTTGAAGAGTTCAAAAAAACTGACAGCATAGACTTAAGTAAAGATGCAATGGCTTTACAAAGACTTAGAGAGGCGGCAGAAAAATCTAAGTGTGAGCTATCATCTTCAAAACAAACAGAAATAAATTTACCTTTTATTACTGCTGATTCTTCAGGACCAAGACATTTTAACGTTACTTTAACACGTGCAAAATTTGATCAGTTAACTGAAAAATTAGTACAAAGAACAAAAACACCTTGCGAAAAAGCATTAAAAGATGCTGGATTGAAATCTTCCGATATTAATGAAGTGATTTTAGTTGGTGGTTCTACAAGAATACCAAAAGTGCAAGAAATTGTAAAAAGTATCTTTAACAAAGAGCCAAATAAAGGTGTAAATCCGGATGAAGTAGTTGCAATAGGAGCAGCTATTCAGGGTGGTGTGTTAGGTGGAGAAGTTGATGATATACTATTACTAGATGTTACACCATTATCACTTGGATTAGAAACATTAGGTGGTGTTTTTACTAGATTAATTGAATCAAATACAACGATTCCAGCAAAGAAAAGTCAAATATTTTCGACTGCTGCCGACAATCAACCTTCTGTAGAAATTCATGTTCTACAAGGTGAAAGACAAATGGCTGTTGATAATAAATCTTTGGGTAAATTTCATTTAGATGGGATTCCACCTGCGCAACGTGGAATACCACAAATTGAAGTTACATTTGATATTGATGCTAATGGAATATTGAATGTTTCAGCTTCAGATAAAGCAACAGGAAAAGAACAATCAATCCGCATTGAAGCATCAAGTGGATTAAGTGATGCAGAAATCAATAAAATGAAACAGGATGCTGAGGAGCATGAAAAAGAAGATGCAGAGAAGAAAGAATCTGTAGAGATTCATAATTCTGCAGAACAATTGGTGTATCAAACTGAAAAACAAATTTCAGAGTTAGGTGATAAGTTAACAGACGAAGATAAAGCGCCAATTACTGAAAGTGTTGAAAAGTTGAAAAATGCGAATAGTGGCACTAATGTTGAAGAAATAAAATCAGCTATGGAGGAATTGAATTCAGCATGGTCGAGTATTTCAGAAAAAATATATCAACAGACACAAGCAGAAACAACTTCAGAAGCAAAACCGACCGATGAAGCAAATTCATCAGAAAATATTGAAGATGCAGATTTTGAGGTTGTTGACGACGACAAAAAATAGTTATTATATTAAACTAGAGTTATAAAAAACAAAATGGGCAGTTTCTGCCCATTTTGTTTTTTTATATGAAACAATTTTAAGTTAATTTTATATAATACAGAATGAGTAAAAATAAGAGAATAAGACGAATATTAATTTGGTTTTTAGTTGCAATTGCAACTCTTACAACATTTACTACATCTTTGTTTATTTTTAAAACCGATATTTTTGTCAGAGAATTTCAACCTATATTGAAATCGTTTATTAGTCAGGCATTTAATGTTGATATAAAGTATCAAAATATTAAAGGAAATATTGTTTCAGGATTTGAAATCGATAATGTGTCAATATTTCAAAGTTCAGATTTAATATTCAATGCTAAATCTATATATTTAGATCCAACTATTTTACCTTTGATAAATGGTGAATTCAATTTTAGAAATATTAATATCAAAAACAGTAATCTATTTGTAGAATCATATTCAAAAATGACAAATGATGTTAAGAATAGTCTTACAAAAAAAATTAAACCACGTTTATTAGTTGAAAATTTCAATATAGATTCTCTAAAACTAAATTTGAAAAACAATGAATCAATATGCATATCAGCAGACTTTTCACTCGAAATATCAGAAGAGATTTCTATAAGCGTGCAGCAAGGTGATTTTAATTTGTTTAATGATTATAGTTTTAAATTTGTAGAATCAAAATTACTTTATTCTGATAATTTACTAAACATAGAAAATACTAAGTTAAAGATGCCAACTTTTGAAGTAAAACTAAACCATTTTGTAGCAGATTTAAGCAGTAATAATATTAACAGGCTGCATTTTAACCTTGAAAACTATGAAGATGCCCGCAACAATATTAGTATTAATGAACTTAAATTTAATTATAACGAAAATAATCTTGATTTAACTTCTGTTATTGAGATGAACAAAATGTATAATTATATACAATGTAATGGTGAAATTGATAAGATAAAAATTGATAGATTAAATCAAAATATATTTGAAAATCTTAAGTTCAACATTCAAAACGGTGAATTTAATATGCAATCAAATAGTGTTTCATTTATTGATTCTTTATATGCAAAATTTGAAATCAGTAAAAATGTTAATGAAGAGTTGATTCTTAAACCTCAGTTATTTAGAATTGATAATCAAGAGGTAGAGGTACTTGGAAAATTAAAAATTAATAAAAACAAACAATTAACTGCTAACGACCTGAAATTATTGTATAAAAATACTTTAACAAATATATCAAATTTTACAGCCTTAGATTTGAATAACTTTAATATAAAAGGTAAAATAAATTCTGAAAACTTAAAGGTGTTAAACAAAAATTTGATTCCCATTGAATTAGTCGTAAATGGTCTAACGAATTTTGAAACAACTATGAGAAATGGTGAGTTTAGTTTGAATGCTGAATTAGATTATTATAATGGTAAACTATTTTCATCTGTTTATGATAGTTTAAAAGCCAAGGTATATTGGCAATATTTAAATGAAAAGAATCATGTTACAATAGATGCTAAAATGCAGGAATTTATATTTAATAAACTTATATTTGAACAAATTAATTTAGATGTATGGACAGAACAATATAACAATATATTTACTAAAATAGTAGCAAACAGCGCTAAACAGGATTCTATTTTAATAACAGGAGAATATGTAGAAGATAAAATATTTGTAAATGATTATTATGCCTATATAAATAACATTCGACTTGATGGCAATAAAATGGTTTTAAATTTAGAAAAGAGTAAGATTGATTTAGAAGATACTCATATTAATATTGGAAATGGTCATATAAAATTATCCGGTGAATATTTTAATGATGATAAATATAAGTTTCATGGGGAAACACATAACCTAAATTTAAAAGATGTTTCAAGCATCTTTGGTAAAACACATAGATTGGGAGCAATTTGCGATAGTGATATTTATCTATCAAAATGGGAGTCTTCTCCAATCGTATTGCTGAATGCTTCATGTTTTGATGGGTATTTTGATGATATTAGTTTTTCAAAACTTTCAAGTCAACTCACATTTCAAAACAATAGGCTATCACTTAGTAATTTAAATTTTGTTACTGAATTGGGCGAAGTAAAATTTCAAGGTTGGGCTAACTATAACCTGCAAAAAGGTTTTGCGCAAGATGATTCATTATATTTCTCAGGAAACTTTGACAAATTCGAGTTACTTTCATTGAATAGATATTTTCCATGGCAACAGGAAAGCAAAGGTTTGTTATCCGGTGATTTTAAAATCTATAATAAAGTTGATCAACCACAAATTCAGATGAATCTGATAGTTAATAATCCAGTGTTTGATAAAATTACAGGTAATCAATTAACTGGTTCTTTAGTTTATTCTAATAAAAGACTGTATTTTAAAAATTTAAATTTTAAAACTAATGATGGTGAATATAGCGGTGTAGGATCTCTTCCAGTTAATTTAGATATAATAAAAGACAATGTGAACAATCTTTATAATAATCCAATTGACTTTATGTTTACTGGTATTTCTACTAATCTTGAGTTTTTACCTCCATATATTCAAAATATAGATTCACTTTCTGGTGATTTTTCAATGCAGTTAAACCTTACAGGAACACTCAAGAACCCGATAAGAGAAGGTCAGGTAATTGTTAGAAATGGTGAAATCCATTTAATACAACTTGATAATCCAATTACTTCTATAAATGCTATTGCAAAGATTGCAAATAATAAGTTAGTTATTGATAAATTTGAAGGTAAAATGAATAAACCAAATTTAAAGTCAAATTTCATAATCAATGCCTTAAATGATTTAAAACTTTTATTTTCGGATACACAAAAAGAAAAAGAAGAACTAGCTAATATATCTATTACTGGTGCAATGGATTTAAATTCTTTTTTTAAACCAGATTACTTACTTCATCTTACTGGAAATGAAGTTTATGTAAACAGCTCCTACGGACAATTTTATGGTACAGGAAATGCAGATTTTTGGATGACTGGTAAAGATACAATTAAAATTTCAGGAGAGTTTGTTCCTAATGCGCATGAGTTTACTTTGTATGGCTTTACATCAGAAGAAGATTACTTTGAAAGTAACATTTCCAATGCAAATTTTACAGAGTATGATATTACTATACCCCTTTATAATGAAGTAAAGGTAACTACTGATAACTTAAATATTCTAGTAGATGGAGAGTTAAACTTATCTTCAACTGGTGGTGATGAATTTGATTATTCAGGTACTATAAACATAATTGATGGAAAATTTGATTTTAATGGAAATGTTTTTGAAAATACCGAAGGGACATTTTACTTGAACCCAGGTAATGAATCTCCATTTGTAGATGTAAAAGCTAGCCTTTTATTAATAGATGAGGATATTAACATTGCATTTGTGGGACCAATATCTAATCCAAATATAATATTAGAATCAACAAGTGCTACTTATTCACAGAGCGATATATTGAAAATGATTGCTTTCAGTACCATTTCTGATGAAGATAATGTTACCATAAGAGTGGGGGATTTGGTTTCTAATTATGTTGAAAATGAAATTGAAAAGAATATTCAACAATATGGTATTTTAGATGAATTTAAAGTTCAAAACAAAAATGGAACTTTAAATTCGAATCAAAATAACTCAGATGTAAATGTTTATTTTGGAAAGCAAATTTCAAAAAATCTTTATTTAAACACAAGTATTAACTTTTCAGAAACACTATTGAATGAATATGAAATAGCATATAGAGTTAATAGAAATATGTCAATAGTTGCAAGAGTTGATGAAGAAAATAACTGGCACTTTAACTATCGTTTTAAATATCATTATTAGATTTGCAACGAGTTAAATATTTATCAATTATTTTTATTATTTTTATGTCTAATGTGTTTGCGTTGGATAGCAAATACTATATTTCTAATATTGAGTTTGTTGGCAACGAATCATTTTCATCATTAGAATTACATGATGTAATACGCCTTAAAAATCCTGGATTGTTAACTAAATCAATTTTTACTTCTAAAATCCTAAATTTAGACAAGATTACCCTAGAAGCATTTTATAGAGCAAGTGGTTTTATAAATGTAAAAGTAAATCCAAATGTTTCAAAGACTAGTGAAAACAATGTTACAATTGAATTTATTGTAAATGAAGGAAAACGATTTTATTTGGAAAGTATTGAAATTGTCGGAAATAAAACATTAACTCAACATGATATAAATAAATATTTAGATTCTCAGAGAGAATCAGTTTATAATCCTGTTAAAATTAGTCAAGATTTAAAAACATTAAAGTATTACTATATGACATTGGGCAAGAAAAATATAAGTATTATTGATGAAACAGAGATTACTGATAATAAAGTCAATTTACGTATTACAATAGCAGAAGGACCTTCATTTTTTATTAACTCAATTAAGATAAATGGTATTTCATCTGTTAAAGAAAAGTTTATTGAAAGGGAAATTTTATTTAATGTAAATGAGCCTTATAATATTCAAAAAATTGATGAAACAAAAAATAATATTTTTGAAATAGGACTGTTTAGCTTTGTAGAAATACATAGTATAAAAAATAAGAATAACAATAGATATATTGATATTGTTATTGATCTAAGAGAGTTGAAATCTCGTGGTATTTTTGCTGAGGTTGGATTTGATCAAGTTCCATCGACGATTGATGGAAATTTACCAGTTTCAATTTTTAATTCATCCTTAGACTGGCAAATTGGAAATATATTTAAAACTACAACTAAACTCGGTTTTGGTTTTGAGTTAGGTCTAAAAGCAAACGATATTGAACAATTCAATTTGTTTAGAAAATATACCCATATTAAGCTAAGTTCACCTTGGATATGGAAGTATAGAGCACCAGTTACTAATAAACTATATTTTGAAGATTTAAATGACGTAACTCATGTAATTTCTTATGGATTAATTTCATCTATCACTTATCGTAAAAGTAAGTATTCACATCTTTTATTTAATTTTAATTTAAATTTTATATCCGCAACTAATGATATAATAGAAGATAGAAATATTAGTGTAACATATTTAAATCAAAAAATACAAAATCCAATGTTCCCAGAACAAGGGCATTCATTATCAATTACACCAACGTTTCATGGAAGTTTTTTAGGTGGGAATAGAAATTACATTCAATTTGATTTCGAGTATAGAAGGTATTTTGAAGTATTAAAACCAGTCATTTTAGCATTTAGAACAAATTATAATACAATTTATACATTTGATGTTGAAAATGAAGCTACTGATTTGAGTTTAAGTCACTATGAATTGTTTCATCTTGGAGGTGAATCAACTTTGCGAGGATGGAGTTCTATTGAAGAATTTTATACCCAAGATTCAACGCTAGATAATATAGGTTCAAAAATAAGATGTTTAAGTAACTTTGAGCTGCGATTTCCAATGTTTTGGAAAATAGGTGGTGAAATATTCTATGATGGTGGTTTTTTAACAAATACCCTAAAAGATGAGATAAAATGGTATTGGAATATAGGGTATGGTCTAACATTCAGAACACCCCTAGGTCCTGCACGATTTGATATTGCATACCCATTTGCTGATAAAAATCAAGGGAACTTCACATTATCGATGGCTTATATGTTCTAGTTATAAAAATTACTATTTACAACTTAGTTAACGGTAATAAATTCTAAACTAATATTTAAATCAAAATTGGAGAAAAAATGAAAAATATTTTAACATTTTCAGTAATTGTATTAATCTTAGTTGGTTGCAGTAATCAATCAATTGAAATAGAAAACTTATGGGAAAAAGCCAAAATAGATAGACAAGAAAATAATTTAGGACAATCTATAACGTCTTTAAAAAAAATTATTGATAATTTTAATTCATCAAATAGAGCTGCTGAAGCTCAGTTTCAAATTGCAGATATTTATTTGAATGATGTCAAGGATTATGATATTGCATTAATTGAATTTCAAAAAGTTATTGATAATTATGAAAAATCTGAGATGGCTAAAAAAGCAATATTTATGATGGGATATATATATAGCAATAATCTCGATGCGTATAGCTTTGCAATGGATTATTATAATGACTTTAAAGCTAAGTATCCAAATGATGAGTTAATTGCATCAGTTGATTATGAATTAGAAATTTTAAGCAAATACCAGTCAAAAATTGATTCACTTAATTCTATTGCAAAAAAAATACAAGGGGAAAATTAATGGGTGAGTTTAACTTAGAGGAATTAAATGAACAAATTAAAATTAAATCTAAGTTTATTAATGACTTAAAAGAAAAGCTACATACGGTCATTATCGGCCAAGATGACCTAATAGATAAAATAATAATATCTATATTAGCAAATGGTCATATTTTTCTAGAAGGAGTGCCAGGATTAGCCAAAACCTTAACAGTTAAATCATTGGCATCCCTAATTTCTACACAATTTCAACGAATACAATTTACACCAGACTTGTTGCCTGCAGATATTTTGGGTACATTAATATTTAATCCTAAAGAAAGTACATTCGAAGTAAAAAAAGGTCCTGTATTTTCTAATATTATACTAGCAGATGAAATCAATCGTTCTCCAGCAAAAGTGCAAAGTGCATTATTAGAAGCGATGCAAGAACGTCAAGTAACAATTGGTGATGAAACATTTAAACTTAATGAACCATTTCTAGTAATGGCCACTCAAAATCCTATTGAACAAGAGGGGACTTATCCACTTCCTGAAGCACAAGTTGATCGATTTATGTTTAAAGTATTAATCGATTATCCAACAAAAAGTGAAGAATCATTAATTTTAAAGAGAATGGGACATATTAACCAAACTACAAGTTTGAAACCAATTATTGATGTTTCTCAAATTATGAGTGCTAGAAAGGTAGTGGATCAAATACATTTGGCTGATAATATTCAAGATTATATTGTTTCAATTATTCTTGCAACACGTTTTCCTAAAGATTATAATCTTAATAATTTGAAGCAATTGATTACGTTTGGAGCCTCACCTCGTGCTACAATATTTATGGCAATTGCATCAAAATCACAAGCGTTTATGAATAATAGAGCTTATGTGATCCCCGAAGATGTGCGGTCAGTTGGCAGAGCAATATTAAGGCACAGAATTATCCTATCTTACGAAGCTGAAGCTGAAGAGATAACAACAGAAGAAATAATTACCCAAATTTTTGATTCCATTCCAACTCCTTAATGATCCCTTCAGAAATACTACAAAAAGTTAGACAAATTGAAATAAAAACAAAACATTTAGTAAATGACTTATTTGGAGGAGAATATCACTCTGCTTTTAAAGGGATGGGTATGGAATTTGCAGAAGTAAGAGAATATACACCTGGAGATGATATTCGTTCAATAGATTGGAATGTAACTGCTCGTACTGGTAAACCTTTTATTAAAAAATTTGATGAAGAACGTGAATTGACAGTTCTGATAATGATTGATGTTAGTTCCTCTAGCCATTTCGGTTCTGGAAGTTCTTTGAGAAGTGATATCATTACAGAGATTGCATCTATTTTAAGTTTCAGTGCAATTAAAAATAATGATAAAGTTGGATTGGTGCTGTTTTCAGATGAAATAGAAAAATTTATTCCACCTTTAAAAGGTAAGTCTCATGTTTTAAGAGTAATTAGAGAGATTATATATCATTCAGCATATAAAACTAAAACTGATATAGGATTTGCATTTGACTATGTTAAAAAAATGCTTAAAAGAAAGTCGGTTATCTTTTGCTTCTCAGATTTTTGGGATAATGATTTTGAGAAGCAAATGAGACTTACAAGTAAAAAACATGACCTAGTAAACGTTAGAGTTCTAGATTCAATGGAATATGAGATGCCTAAGATAGGAACGATTTCATTTCATGATAGTGAAACAAAACAAACTGTTCAAGTTGACTCGAATAGTTTTAAATTGCTGACAGAAATGAAAAAGGATACTAGACAAGTTGTAAAAAACTTCAATTCATATTGTTTAAAACATAATGTTGATTTAATAAATGTAGATATTCAAGATGGGTATATGGAACCTCTTGTAATTTTTTTCAACAATAGAATTCAAAAATGAAATTGATTCCTATAGTATTTTTTATTGTTTTAAATACTCAGCTTCTCTTTGCAAAACTCCATTTACAACAGGATATAAAGCCAGAAAATTATTACATCGGCTCTATAATCAAATACTCCATTAATTTAGTATCTGATACAACAGGGTATTTTTTACAATTCCCGAACGAAAAGCTCTCCACGGAGCAATACGATATGTCCCTAAATACTACAACTAGCAATTCAGCAATTTATAATATTCAATGTTGGGAAACTGGCGAAATTTGGTTGCCATCATTAACTGTAATAGTAAGTGATTTACAAAACACTGAAACAGCTATAGTGTTAGACAGTATAAAAGTTTTAATTAAGTCATCACTTGATAAATCCACTAATGAATTGAAATCTATTAAACAAAATAAAACTATTGAAATAGATGTATGGAAGAGGTATTTCTTTTATTCGTTGAGTGTGTTAGCGATATTAATATTAATTTATTTACAATATAATAAAACTAACTCAAATCCATTCAAAAGAGGACAAACCTCATCATCTTATTCAAATACATTTGAATCACTTTACACAGAAATAAACAATCTGAAAATAAATCAACCCGTTAATAATATAAATGCAGAAAAATATTATCTTGCAATAACTACAATTTTTAAAAAATTCTTAAAAATTCAATTTTTTATCAATTCCACAGAAATGACTACAATTGAATTAGTGGATTTTCTCAAAAGTGTAAAAAATGTAAATACAGAATTATTACTTGAACTTGTCGCCTTGTTGGAAAGAGCAGATTCTATTAAATTTGCAAAGCAATTGCCTACTTTGAACGATGTTGAAAATGATAAATTGTTTCTTCAAAAGGTATTAACACAGTTAAAAGTTTTAAAAACTGAAATCAATGAACTCGATTGATTTACGAAAACATATTCTTTCTAATTCAAAAAATCAAATTTATGATGTTTTTGTTATTGGTGGTGGTATAAATGGAGCTGGAGTTGCTCGTGAAGCTTCATTAGCTGGTTGCAAAACAATATTGTGTGAAAAAAACGACTTTGCATCTGGAACATCGTCTACTTCTTCATGCATGCTACATGGTGGATTGAGATATTTACAATATGGTAAATTTAAATTAGTAAAAGAAGCACTCCAAGAGCGAAACTTATTGTTAGAACTTTGTCCTGAAATCGCAAAAACCCAACAGTTTGTGTTTCCTATTATAAAAAGCAGAATTTTTTATTATTTTGTCAAACTAGGATTAGTTTTGTATGATTTTTTAGCTGGTACAAAAAAATTATCAAAACACAAATCAATGTCAAAAAAACAGTTCTTGAATAGGGAAACATGTATTAATTCGCAAAATCTAATTGGGGCACATCTGTACACTGATGCTTTAGTAAATGATTCACAGCTCACTCTTTCAACAATATTTACTTCAGTTAATGATAATAATTTAAATGCAGTTAATTATGCAAAAGTATTGAATTATAAATTTAATGGCAAAATATGGAAGATTACGGTTCAAAATGAATTAAATGGTGAAATACTAGAGTTCCAATCAAAATCGATTGTTTCTTGCGTTGGAGTTTGGATTAATGAAATACAACAAAATAAATATGTACGACCTACTAAGGGAATACACATTGTTGTAAAACATAAGAATCTACCAATAAATTGTTCGATTGTTATACCAACAACAGATAATAGAATCATTTTTATGAACAAAGCTGGTAAATATGTTTACATTGGCACTACAGATACTGATTATACAGATAGTTATGATTCAGTAAATGTTAGAAAGGAAGATATTAGCTACCTTCTCGAACAAATCAATCCGTTTCTCCCAACTAGTTTAGCACTTAAAAAAACAGATATCATTACTACTTGGGCAGGATTAAGACCACTTATTTACCAGGACGTAAATTCTAGAAAAAATACAAGAGAAGAAAAAATATTAACAGGAAAAAAACCCATAGTTTTTGTCATTGGCGGCAAGTTAACTACTTTTAGAAATATATCACAAAAGACAGTTTCAACTTTAAGTAAATACATAAAAATAGATTATGATATAGAGTTGTCAAAATCACAAACAATTAGACATCATCAAACACGTACGCATGATATTCAAAAATTGATAACTTACCATGTTAATACTACAATGGCTTTAAAGCTAGATGAT
>CAZCRK010000002.1:75285-75892 GCA_964501035.1 uncultured bacterium | reverse complement strand
ACTAAAGTCCATTTCTCCCAGCCACCTACCATTTGACCAATCTCATTGATGTTTTTAGATACAAATTCATACTCTTTAATGGATATACACTGCAAATCTTTACTTAATCTTATTAAAAACCTAAGTTTTTCAAGGTTTAGATTTGCTTGACGAAGAAAATGTTTCTTTTTACTACCACTTGTGTATTTTGCTTCAATGATTCGCTCTAATATCGCCAACTGCGTGTTCGTAATTCTCTCACCAATTGTGTATTTATACTTTTTTGGATATTGGCTTATTTTAGGTGAATACCACAAAATTAAATCATAAACTTTCGGTAATATTTCTATTTCTTTCTCAATCATATTAACATTCTGTTCTTTTCTTTGAAAGAAAAGAACCAAAAGAAAAAAGCGCCTGCCAGCCACGAAACAGCGTGGAGCAGGCTGGTAAAAGAATTAAAGTGCATAGTGTAACTAATTTGTCCTGGAAATACGGAAACCGATGCTGCTGAACGCGCTGCTCGGAAGCCCGACGCTGCTACGACTTGAACAACGCAAACTGCCGGAAACATCATCATAATCGCCACCGCGTAAAACACGAAACGAACCGCTTGAAGGTCCTTGTG
>CAZCRK010000002.1:38940-75275 GCA_964501035.1 uncultured bacterium | reverse complement strand
AATTTGTCCTGGAAATACGGAAACCGATGCCGTAGCCCGTGTAGCTCGGATCGTTGCCGTTACGATTTGAACAACGCAAATAGTTGGAATCATTATAATAACGGCCACCGCGTATAACACGAAAAGAACCGCTTGAAGGTCCTTGTGGGTCGTTCTGGGGGCTATTAGAATAGTAACTATCATCATACCAATCGGATACCCATTCCCATACATTACCACTCATATCGTATAATCCATTGCCATTCGGAAGTTTTGTACCTACTTCTCTTCCGTGATAGTTTCCATCCCAATTTTCATAGTACCACGCATAATCTGTAAGTTCGCTCTCTGTACTTGTGCCTGACCATTTATGGTCTTCTCCTGCTGATATACCTCTTGATGCATATTCCCATTCTGCTTCGGTAGGTAGTCTGCATCCATAATACTCTGCAAAACCTGTTGATCCATACCAACTTACTTCAATGACTGGATAATTCTCTTTACCTGCATCTACAGTAAATTGACCGTTTGAATAGGTTATTTGACAATCACTATCATCTAAATCTAAAAATTCATAAGTATTGCCTTCCCAAGTACCAGTTACACTGCCACTTGTGGCTGATATACTGCCATCTGCTAATGCTTCTGTTAAATAGTCTGCATACTGCTGATTGGTGATTTCTGTAGCACTCATCTCAAAACTGCTCAAGGTAACGGTATGAGTCGGTTGTTCATTACTATATCCTGCTCCCCAAATATCGCCCATCTCAAAAGTGCCACCGGAAAGGGATACCATCTGACCAGTAAATGCTGATTCACCGATTCTAAAACTATAATAACTTGACCATTCACCATAATTACCAACACTGTTCTTTGCACGAACCTTCCAATAATGATTTCCTTCTACTAAAGCATCAGTAGTAACAGTTGTGTCTGAGGTTGTTATACTATACTCCGTGTCTGTGAAATTATAACTGGAGGAAACTATTACATCATAAGTTTCAGCAAACTCTGATGTTGACCAAACCAAATCAGCGTTTTCTGCATCTGCAATCTGTTCTCCATACTCAGGTGTTATTAATGTAGGTGCTTCAGGACCTGTTATTTCAAATGTATAATAACTTGACCACTCACCATAGTTACCAACACTATTCTTTGCACGAACCTTCCAATAATGATTTCCTTCTACTAAAGCATCAGTAGTAACAGTTGTGTCTGAGGTTGTTATACTATACTCCGTGTCTGTGAAATTATAACTGGAGGAAACTATTACAATGTACTCCTCTGCACCCGCAATACTTGACCAAATAAAGTCAATTATATTAGTGTTTCTTTCAACAGTGTAATTCAAGGGTATTTGTAGTGTTGGCGTTTCCTGTGCATTTTCTGATACAAAGACATGCACTAAATCACTTTGCCCTGTATTCTCTGCTTCGTCAGAGGCTTTGGCTAAAATAGAATGAGTTTCACCATCAGCGTAATAACTCACTTGCCATAGGTGTTCCCACGGTTCTTCAGTATCAGTCGCCACCGTTTGCCCATCAATTAAAAATTCTACTTTTTCTACACCTGTATCATCTGTAGCATCTACCCGAATAGTCGTTGCACTTGACAATGTTGCATCTTCAACTGGGGATGTGATGACAACTAATGGTGCAGTTGTATCGGGTTCTACTGGGTCATCACAAGATGTAAAAACAAATAATCCTGTAATTATAAAAATAAGATAAGTTGAGATATGTTTGATTGTGTGTTTCATTTTATAAAACTCCTTTTTTACTTGAAACGAAAGAAAAAACCACTAAATCATCTATTTTAATTTACAACATTTTACAAATATACCGTGTTTGGCAAACTACTCATTTTTACAAAAACCGCAACTTAATATGTGGTATAATTTTTTTGCGGAAGGTCATAAATATATTTATATATTAGAATTGTAATCTCTTGTAATATGTTTTAGTGAACATGTAATTTTTCAATCAATTTATGTGTTAATAATGGAGAGGTGTCCGAGTGGTTTAAGGTGCACGCTTGGAAAGCGTGTGTAGGTCAAAAGCCTACCGGGAGTTCAAATCTCCCTCTCTCCGCCACTTTCGATTTACGAACTTTATTTAATAAATCAAATTTCCGTTTTTATCATACCGAACAATATTTGAAACTTGCATCCCATTCTCATATGTTACTACGGATTGTAATTGAGAATTCTCATAAAACCATTTTTCATCACCATTCTTTTTACCAAACTTATACACCGTAATTTGTTTTATGACTCCACTGGGATAGTAGTGTATCCAAGAACCATGTGTTTTACCATATTTATATTCTACACTATTTAAAAGAATACCATTTTCTGACCAATGCTTGGACACACCATGCAACTTCCCATTCTCATACTCTGATTCATACTCTATGTTTCCATTTTCGTAATATGAAACTACAAAATTCTGTGGTGTGTTTGAGTTATCCTTAACCCTAAAAATATGAGAGCAACTATTTAAGCATATTAATACAATAGTAAGGGTAATTATTGACATAATTTTCATTATGTAAATTAAAAACTAAATTTTAAAATATTAAAGAAGAATTATGGATTTATATTGAAATGAAACGAACAATTTATTTGAACTAAATCTTCAATTTTCATAAACAATAGAGAAGGTCTTTCAATGTTAAAATCTGTCAAACGTATGTCGAAATCTGAATCACAAAAAATATCAGAATTATTTTTGGTGCAATGCACATTTAGATTATGGTCATTAGAGACACCATGCAAAGTAAGTACCCCATTATTTTTATAGTAATCTTGAATTGAAATTAAATTTAAATCCTTAAACATATAGGTAATCTGAGGATAGTAATACCCTTCGAGCACATCATACATATTTGAATCTCTATTTTCATTATTACTATTAAATGAGTCAACAGGAATATTCATAACTACCGAACAAACTTTTGAGTCGTTACAGTCAAATTTGATTTGCGCAGAAATGCTAGTTCCACTCCAATCATGCAAAGGATGACTTCCATGGTATGTTATAGTAGAAGAGACTAATTCAATTTGTGCAATTGAAAAGGAAATTATAACAAATAGTAAAATAATTTTCATCATTTAGTACGGAAGTAATGTTGTTAAAAATGCTAAAGCAAAACTGACAAAAGTGATGTTTCCTGCTTGTACATGCCAGTCTTTATATTGTTTTGCATGAAACCCATTTGATGTGTTAGCAGACTGATACCCTAACCATGGTTGAACAATCATACCTGTAAAATGAATAATTGATAACCATTTGTGCAATTTTATTGATGATATATTTTGAGAATATTTTCTTGCCGGTGGTGCGAAAATGGAAAATGAAGCAGTCGTAAAATATGTTCCAGTTAACGCATAGCTTAAAGTTTTATGTATATGTCTATTATCATAATTTCCATCAATCAATTGATGTCCATAATACGCTTGCATAGCCATTAACCCTAATGTAATTGTACCCAACTTTTGATGTGTTTGTAACATCTTACGTCGCAATTTATATTCTTCTATTCTACTTTTTGGAGCAAATGGAGTTTGTCTAATCAGTCCTTTTTCACCCCAAAGAATTTTCTTAATAACAGGTAAATTCGACGGTAAGCTATCTACAATTGTAAACTCATTTGCAATTAGAATAATTGGAAATACTAAAATAATGAATAATAACTTTATGGCTGTGCTCCATTCAAAACCCAATTGGTTATTACCTGAATTTCGTTTTCATTTAACTGTGTATCATACTCAGGAGGTGGCATTGGATTTGATTCATCAGCTATTCTAGTTAAAAGAATACTGCTTTCTAAATCATCAAAATTAATCACATTACTGCTTATAATTTCCTCATAGGTAGACAAATCAAGAGAACCTTCTGGGTTATTACTTGAATGACAATTTAAACATTTCGATTCTAAAATAGTATATACAGCACAATACTCTCCTGTATCATCCTCACAATTCAAATCTTTGGGTTGAAAAACGTATGAACATGAAGTAAGTAGTAATCCTAACAACCATAAAATAAATCTAAGAAACACTAATTACCGATAATTATATTGACCATATTTACAATATCAATAACATTAATTAAACCATCAACATTAACGTCAGCATGGCAAAAATTTTCATCCTGAAACTCAACACTTCCAATGATGTAGTTTACAGTATTTACAATATCAATAACATTTACTACCCCATCTAGATTTGCATCTCCGTCTCCAAGGCATTCCATTTGAACAGCGTGTGTAGTTTCTAAGGTAGTGTAAATATAGTCACCACTATTGCCTTGAGCACTATTAGAAGCATTTCCAGATGCGTAAAATGTAATATTATCTATACTTTCTGATGGTGCTATCCATTCTACTGTCCATGTTGCATTATGCATTTGTCCATCAAATGTACCTGCACTTCGTTGCTTTATGTACGTAATGCCATTTTGGGTACCCGACATTGTTGTAGAGTTATCAATGACGTTTAACTCTCCAATTTGATTTTGATCTTCATCTTTCACACAGATTTCAAAACCCCATTTTTCTTGTCCTGAATGAGTTAACTCAACATTGATTAGATATGATTGTCCGACTTCATATTCAGCAGGAATATTTAATAATGAAAGTGAACCTGACCCTGAATTTAGTCCATAACTGCTATGACAGTCTATACAAGTTGATTCTCCAGGAGCACCTGTTCTAGCATTTGGTGGGTTATTAGAATTTGCTATTAGCATACAAAAAAGAGTACTTGATATTAATATTAATTTGATTGAGTATTTATACATTTTCCCCTCCATTTATTATAAAGTAATGAACAAACAAAGTTACATTTTATTTATATTAAATAAAAAGGACTATTTTGGTCGGATTTAATTTTACGCCAATAGTTTGGAATAAAACTAAAATATTTGATATTTAATTAGTGTACGTTAGTTAGGCTACAGTTACGTCTTCGGCTTGTTTGCCTTTTTCACCCTCAACAACAGAAAATTCTACTGAATCACCATCTTTTAAGGATTTATATCCATCTGAATTTATGCTTGAAAAATGCACAAACACATCTGTTCCATCTTCTCTAGAAATAAAACCAAACCCTTTTTTTGCGTTGAACCACTTTACGGTTCCTTTTTCTTTTTCTGACATTTCTATTCCTATTTTAAATCAGATTAATCAATTAATGTAATGTTACTATAACTCTTTTCATAATTTGAATAATTCCATATGTGAAAGACTTGTTCAACACTACTATGAGGAAGTTAAAAATAATTTTAACGAAATACAAAGAAAAATATTTCTACTACTTTTTATGTAACTTTTTGAAACAATTCATATCAATATTAAAACACTTTAAAGGGATTTATGAAAATAACTGAAAAAGCAAAAATTGAAATCATTAATATTCTGAAGCAGGAATCAAACAAATTCGTTCGTGTTTTTATGGCAGGATTTGGCTGAGGTGGCCCCAACTATGGTATGACTCTGGATGAGTTACAAAATGATGATAAAAAAATAAATATTGATGGTATTGACTTTTTAGTAAGCAAACGAGATGAAGAGTATATGTCAAACTTTACAATTGATTATATTGATGATTATAGAGGAAAAGGATTGACTATTTACTCTGATTCCAGTTGTTAAACTACTTCCCTAATAAAATTTGTTGAATCAACTCTTTAATCGATGGGAATTCAGCTTTATTAAAAAGTGGGTCATTTGAAAATTCAAAGGCATTGGACCCTGCAAACATGAGCTGGTTTTCAATATCATTATCTAAAATTACATTTTGTAAAGTTTTTTGGATACAATAACTTCGTGGGTCAGCAATTTCACCTGTAGTATAATTATTTTCAGATCGTTCAAGCCAACTACTAAACCCACACATTGCAAGACACCCCTTGCAGTTCTTTTGATCGTCTCGTATTTGTTTTGCTTTTTCAGGTTTAAGAAACAAAAATGTTGAATCTGGTGTTTTTACAAATTTAGTAAATCCATTATTAAACCACTGTTTAACCTTATCTAAGTTCGAACTTTCAATAAATGATGATTTTGCTGACTTGGTTTCTGGATATTCAGTATCAAACGTTTCATCCTTATTTAATCTAAAGGCAATCTGCCGAGATGCTCTGTCTTTAAGTTCCTTTAAAAATGAATTATTTAATGCCGAAGAAAAGAAACCTGTTGGACTAAACTTATTTAGTTCTACATCTTCCCTCTTTAATTTTAACAGTTTTTCTTTCAATGCTGTAGAAATTGGACTTTCTTTTGTTAACATAGGTCTAGTTCCAAACTGAAATGCAATTGGACCAATATCAACATTATCTATCCAATCTTTAAATTTATTTAAATACCACACTCCACCAGCCATAACAATCGGAGTCTTATTTAATCCAACTTTATTCATAAAATTTCTTAACTCTTTTACTCGTGGAAAAGAATCTTCAAAAACATGTGGGTTCTCTTTTTGAGTGATACCTGTGTGGCCACCAGCTCTCCATGGGTCTTCATACACAACCCCTCCTAGAAAATCTGGAAATTTCTTATATGACCTAAGCCATAATGCTCTAAAAGAACGAGCTGAAGATACAATTGGATAATAGTACACTTTATACTTTTCCGCAACATTCGCAAGTTTGTATGGCATACCAGCACCACATGTAATTCCATGAATTTTGTCCTTTGCAGATTCTAACACATCATTTAAAATTCGTTCTGCACCAGCCATACCCCATAAAATATTTAAATGTATTCGGCCATTCCCATCAGAGATTTTATTTGCAATATCAATTTGATCTAAACATCCAGTAATACATTGTTCAACCAGTTCATTAAATCTATCAAGTCGAGTTTTTCCAATAAACTGAGGGAATATGACTTTCCCAACTTCATTAAGCATGTTTGGAAACACACCAGAAATTGTTCCAACTGCACCTGCTTGTGCAAATGAACCTGCAGTAACTCCATCACTTACACCAATACCTTTACCACCTTCTATAATAGGATAAACATATTCTCCTGATATTTTTAATTTTTCAATTATGTTCATTAGATGATTGAAAACTCCATATTAATAAAAAGGTCATCTCGAAAGATGACCTTTAGTTATTTCAAAAATTGATTATAAATCCTATAAAGGTTTTACATTTTTTGCTGCAGGTCCTTTTTGGCCTTCACCAACTTCAAACTCAACTTTTTGATTTTCTGATAGTGTTTTATAACCATCCATGATTATATCATTCATATGAACGAAAAGATCTTTTTCACCATCACATTCAATAAATCCATAACCCTTAGTATTATTGAACCATTTTACGGTTCCTTGTTTTGTCTCTGACATTTTCTACCTTTTTTTAAACTAAAAAACTACAAATTAATAAATTAATCTGTATCTCCATCTAACTTATGGAGCTAATTGTTAAATCATCAAATCAAACACTCATTAATTATGTATTTGAATAATTGTCGATTGAAACAATCCAGTAAATTTACACCTAAAGTAGTTATTCAACTATCAATTTTATTTATCTTATTATTTAAACTGAGTTATCTAATAGCCAAGTTTACTTTGAGATTCTAGAAATATTGTCGGCGTAGAAGAATATGGAACTACATCTACAGGTAATGAATCTAAAATAACATGACCGTATCTACTTTTTAATAATCTTGGGTCTGTAAGAATACATATACCAGAATCTTCTAAGCTTCGAATTAATCTACCAAATCCCTGTTTAAATTTCACTGCAGCTTCGGGAATTTGATATTTCATAAAAGCATTTCTACCCTCGCTATTGTATAAATCTATCTGAGCAGAAACTAGCGGATCACTTGGGTTTCCAAATGGAATCTTTACTATCATTAATATTTCAACTTTATCCCCTTGAAAGTCTACCCCCTCCCAAAAACTGGATGTTCCAATCAATATTGATTGAGGGTTATCCAAATAGTTTTGAACTAAAGCTCTCCGGTTGGCACCCGGGGTTTGAACTAAAAGTCTTCTTTCTAACTGAAACATTTTTGGATGCAACACATCTTTTAACACTTTTGTCTGTTTATAGGAAGTACATAAAACTAACATTCGTTTTTTATATTTCTGGGTGATTTCATCTATTTGATTGGCAATTAAACGAAGAAATTCTGATGAATTTGCATTCAAATCAGATTTTAATGCAAATAATGAAACTTGGTCCTCATAATGAAAAGGTGAATGATATAATTTTTCGTCAACATTTTTAAAATGATTCACTTTATCAAGACCTATTGTTTCTTTAATATATGAAAAAGAATCTTCCACTGTTAAAGTTGCAGAACAAATAATTCCTCCATTTTCTCGAGAAAAAATATTATCTGCGATAAATGAATTAACTTGTAAAGGCGCATTGTTTAAGAATACTTTTCGTTTAAATGATGAACGAATAAATGATGACCACATAATGGTATCAACTGAATCTGTAAAACATTTACTAAACACTGAGATAAACTGTTCTAAACGACCTATCTGAATAGAAACTTCGCTTAAATAAGTGCCCTTCAGTTCTTCCTTAAATTTTTGCAATTCTTGGGAATAACCCATAGCTAGGTTATAATATTTCTTTAACTTGTTAATAATATCATCTGGAATCGGAGAAACCTCAATAAATTCATCTAGGGCGTTCGTATATCGGACATTTGTTTCATAAAAATCAGATTGTTCAAATTCAGATTTTTTAGATGATAAATACGATTGAAAAAAATCATTTAATATTGATTTCAAATCTTTTGAATTTCTCTCTAATTCATCTAGAATTGGGAGTATATTTGGTATTTTATCAACTATCTCAGATAATGTATCTGAAAATATCTTATGTTTACGTTTGAAAAATGTGAAACTTTCGTTAAAAGAATCTTCACCAATTTGGTCTGTTAACTGATCCCGAGTTGCCAATACTAAATTGTGCCCCTCATCAATGACGTAAATGAAACGTTCAGGTAGATTAGATTGTGACTGATTTGCGTCACTCATTAGCAGAAAATGATTCACGATAATTATATCAGCATGATTCATATCTTCTCTAACATTTTTTAAGAAACATCCATTGTGTCTGTTGCACCTTTTTGATGTACAAAATCCAGTCTCGCTTCGTATCAATTTCCAAACTCGAAACGCAAATTGCTTTCTAAATCCTTTACACTCACTAATTTCACCAGATTTGGTAAATTCAGACCAAATCAAAACAGGCAATATGTCTTCACAATCTTTTTCACTCAAAAGTTTACTACTATTTTTAATTACCCATTCCAATCTAGTTTTGCATAAATAATTGTTTCTTCCCTTTACAATAACAGCAGAAACATCTTGATCGATAGTTTGGGCAAACTCAGGAATATCATGATGAAATAATTGATCTTGTAAATTTTTAGTATATGTTGAAATTACTAACGGAATATCTAATTTTTTACTTGCAATAAGCCCTGCTGAAATATAAGCCAATGATTTGCCTAATCCTGTACCTGCTTCTGCAATTAATATTCCATCACCCATAAATGAATCAAAACTATCTTTTGTTAAACTAACTTGTGAAGGTCTAGGTTCGTAACCCGTCCAATTTTGTTGTAAAACTCCACCCTCTTCAAAATAGGTTTCCGGTGTTGATGGTAAATCAGTTTCTGAATTTGAAGTATGAGTATAAATATGTGATGTATTTTCAAAATTAATTTCAGGAACAGATTGTGTTAAACCACTTACAGTATGTCTTTCGGCACTAGCTTCAACAATATGTTTAAACAACTCAATATTTGGGATATTTGTATGTGAAATCACATTATATATTTTTTGAATGATTGTCAGTGGATATGAAGCACACTCTTGGACTAATTTAACAAAAATATTTCCTGTATTGAGTGTGTCTGCACTAGCTCTGTGAGCATTTTCAGTATTAAAACCAAAATATTGACTAACAGCAGATAAGTTAAACTCATTATTAAAATACATAAATGCTCTTGCCAGAGTAACCGTATCATAAAGCGACCTTTGAGTATATGGTAATTTTGACTTTTCAAGATTAAATTTTAAAAAACCTATATCAAAATGAACATTATGTCCAACAATGGGTAAATCATCTATAAACTCTGTTAACTGTGGTAATACTTCTTCAATGGTTGGTGCATTCTTCACCATCTCATCAGAAATTCCAGTAAGCTCTACGATATCTTTGGGGATACTAATTTTTGGATTAACTAGTGAAGTGAAATTTTCAGATGGTTTCCCATCTTTAAACTTATATGCAGAAATTTCTGTTATTTTATTATGTTTAGCATCTAATCCAGTAGTTTCTAAATCAAATGAAACAAACTCACGAAGATGTAATAATTCTAAAAGACTGGCTATGTTCAAATTATATTCCAGCAAACACTTTTATAACATCAACAATTAAAGTTGGTTTTCGAAAAACTGCTGCTTTGAAAATATTAGTTAGACTTCTGTTTTCTATTGGAATTTGTTCTACTTTTTTTGCAATTGCATCTAAATCTGAATCGGGCAAATTGGATGTCATTTCCTTTATTTTATAGAGTTTATCATGTCTTTTGCAAAAGTCTTTTCGAATTAAATCAGAATATTTAGTTAAATATTTTTTAGAAACATCTCCATTCTTAACTGCTTCAGCAGAAATTTGTCCCCCAATCAATCCAGCTTTCATCCCAGATATAATCCCACCACCAGTCATTGGATTTACATGATGCGCAGCATCACCGATAAGGATTAACCCATCAGTTATTGGATTTTGCATTGGTTTAGCACAGGGTACACCTCCACACATAGTTGTCAAAATAGATGCACTGGGGAAGTTTTCTTTCATAAATTCATCAAGAAATAATTGTGCAGATTTTACTTTACTATATTTTCCACTAATTCCAAGCCCAATATTTGCAGTACGATTTCCTTTAGGAAATATCCATAAATACCCCCCTGGTGCATGATTTGACCCCATGTAAAAATCTAACCGGTTTGGGTCAATATCTATATTGGCTACAGTGTATTGAACACAAGATTCCATATCTTTCATTCGAATAAGAGTTCGTAAACCAGCCATTCTACCCACTGATGAAGTCACACCATCAGCTCCTATTACCATCTTAGATTTAATATATTTTTCTTCTCCCAAATAATCCACAACAACACCAGAAACAAAACTATCTTCAATAACTAAGTCCTTTACAAATGATTTTGTAAAAATTTCTGCACCAGCATTTGCAGCGTATCTTGATAAATCATAATCAAATATTCTTCGATTCAGAATATAGCCTGTTTCATTTGTGAGATTGGCATCAATTTTAGTCCCATTTGGTGAAACCAATCTAAATTTATCAATTGTAGCTGCAATCCACTTTTCTTTTGGTTCAACAAATTGTGCCAAACCATTATGAGCAACTGCTTCCCCACATCGAACAGGATATCCAATATCTCTATCCTTTTCTAGTAAACAAACTGACAGTCCGGTTTTTGCAATTTCCCAAGCTGCCATCGATCCTGCAGGGCCACCACCAACTACTATAATATCATAACTATTTTTCATTTACTGATTCCAAAACAGTGATGGGACATATTTCTACACATAAATCACAATCAATACATTCTGAATGATAAATGTGTATTGAGGCTTCTCGAACTTCTATACAATTTTCAGGACATACTGCAACACAAGTACCGCAAAAATCACATCTATCTTTACGTATCGTGATCATGTTCTACTATAAAGGTTGGATAATGTAAATCAAATCGATGCCAATAATAATATTTACTCAAATAAAATACAATAAAAACGGCTGGAAACAGCCAAGGATAAACAACCATAACAAAGAAATTTAGAATAAATATAGGATATCTAATTGCACGCAGAATATCTTTTTCTAAACCTCTTAACAAAGCAAAAAGAAAAAATGGAAACGATACAATTGTTGCTGTTGAAGCAATTGGGTCTTGATTTATCAACGCAGTATAAATGGATACAGCCACTAAAATTGTTGATAGAAACACTGTTGTCTTGTTTCCAAAAACGATTGGAAATGTTCGTACCCCAGTTTGTTTATCACCCTCAATATCTGGTAGGGTTGTGAGTAATGAAACGGATGTAAAAGAAAGAACATACGGGATAGAAGAAACTAACATTTCATTTATAATTTTATTGGTGAAAAAATCCCATTGAAAAATGTGCAACCAACCAATCATAAACAAAATAATTCCTGCGAGCATATTGGCAACTAAACCTAAAACAGGTTTACTTTTCCAATAAAAGTATTCATAGTTATAAAAAACACCCCATACAGAATACAACAAAATGCCAAAAATTGCAATTTTCCAATCAGAAACCACTAATAAAATAAATCCAAAGAGTCCAATTGTATTCATAATTTTGCTAGCTTTATCTTTAGAAACATAATTGCCAACTAGAAAGAGTTTATTGTTTATTTCATCTCCCTCTTTATCCTGAATTTGATTCAGAATAAACGTACTACTTGCAATACATGTAACACCAATATAAATTAGCAGGGTTGAAAGATGTAAATTTGTTAACCAAATTGCATGTTGATTAAAACTCAATGTTGCTGTAGCCATACCAATTGTAATCATAACCCACACGGAGAAAAACAAAGTTGGTCTTAGTATAAATAATGTATCAAATATCGGAACTATATTTTTATGAACAGTATGCTCTTTGAAAAATCTTTTAATCATTTAATTCCTTATATCTATTGGATAATCACCAGAGAAACAAGCAGTACAAAAATTTTCTTTTTTCATTTTAGTCGATAACACCAAACCATCTAAAGTTAAGTAACCCAAAGACTCCACATCCAAGGTTTTTTGAATTTCAGAAATTGAATTATTTCCTGCAGCAAGTTCTTCCTTTGTCGGGAAATCCATACCATAAAAACAAGGATTTGCAACAGGTGGTGAACTTATCCGAACATGAACCTTTTTAACACCGGATTCTTTTAAAAGTTTTGCCAATTTTCTAAGTGTTGTTCCACGGACAATAGAATCATCAATAATAACCACTTCTTTATTTTCAATTACACCTTGAACAGCATTAAACTTTAACCTTACAGAGATGTCACGTAATCTTTGTGAAGGAAAAATAAATGTTCTACCAATATAATGATTTCGAATTAAACCTATCTCGTGTTTTATATTAGATTTAGAGGAATAACCTAACGCACAGGTATTACTGGAATCAGGTACGGATATTACAATATCTGCTGATTCAGCAGGGCTTTCACTTGCTAGTGTTTTCCCAAACCTTCGACGCATTTTATCTACACTCTCACCAAATATTTTTGAATCTGGTCGAGAAAAATAAATATATTCAAAAATACAATGTTTTGGTTTTTGGGATTCTACAAACTGTCGTGATGATAAACCATCTTTATTTAGAACAATCATTTCTCCTGGTTTAACTTCTCTAACATACTTTGCACCGAGTAAATCCAAAGCACACGTTTCAGAAGCAAAGACATATGTATCATCTAACATTCCATAACATATAGGTCGTATCCCTAAAGGGTCGCGTGCAATTATCATTTCTTCTGGTGTTATTAATAATAATGAAAATGCTCCCTCAACCTGCTTTAATGCTCTTTCTAATCGTTGATCTAAGCTTCCAGTCTCTTCTCTAGCAAGAAGATGAATAATGATTTCTGTATCTGTGCTTGTTTGAAATAAAGCACCAGATTTTTGGAGTTTTTTGCGAGTCTCTTTTAAGTTTACCAAATTACCATTATGAGCAATAGAAATTGGTGTATCATTTAAATTAAACGTTAGTGGTCCAACATTTTGAGGGTTTGAATTCCCAGTTGTTGAATATCGAACATGACCAATGGCATATTCACCAACTAAATTATTAAATACAGAGGAATCGGAAAATACATCAGAAACTAATCCTTGACCCATATGTTGATGTAACTTTTCACCATCTGAAGAAATAACCCCTGCACCTTCTTGTCCTCGATGTTGTTGTGCGTACAACCCCATATACGCCAAGGTAGCTGCTTCAGGATTATTATATATACCAATTATCCCACACATATAATTTTAGTTCTCCTCTTTGTGAGTTGGTTGACTCTCATCTGTTTCTATTTCAACTGGAAATGTAGTTAACTGGGCGTCCACATAAGCATCTAACATACTTAACACCCATAATCCAAACACCCACCATGCATACGTATTTCGTTTTGAAATATTGCCATCATTTTTAAATGTAACAAACTGCTTATACGCATAGGATTGGGTAGCAATAAATGCTACACTTTTACCATATTTTTGGTTATACAATTGACCGACTCCAGGGATAGCTCCCAATTTCCAAGCTATCTGTGGGTTTTTCACTTTTGAAGAATCAATAAAAGTTTCTTGACCAGTTACAAAGCAAATAACTAAAAATAAAGACAAAATTTTAGTTATCATTATTCTTTAATGCGATGGCTTCAATTTCTACACGAACCCCTAATGGAAGTGCTGAAACTTCAACTGCAGATCTAGCAGGTGGTTCAGATATAAAATATTCAGAAAACACCTCATTGAGTTGAGGAAATAAAGTTAAATCTGTTAAGAACACGGTACATTTTACAATACTTTTTAAAGAACTTCCGGCTTCTTCAAGTACACCTTTTAAATTTAGCATAACTTGATTGACTTCAGATTTAAAGTCATTTTGTACTAACTTTCCTGTTTCAGGATGTAAAGGAATTTGACCAGAAGTAAAAACTAGATTGTCAATTTGAATACCCTGAGAATAAGTTCCAATAGCTTTTGGGGAATTGTCTGTTGAGATAACTTTACGCATTAGATTCTCCTAAACACCACAAGGCTAACCCAATATCATCATTAAATTCTCTATTAATTTCGTTTGATCCGGGATACATGACAAATTCACCCGCAGCTGATATTTGAGCATCAAAGAGATGACCACCAAAAACCTCAAAAGATTTATTACTTAACGTAACATGTGTGTGAACAAATACTTCATTTTCCTTTATTGAAATATTACCACTTAAACTGGTCAATTCATATTCATCATAGAATTGTTTTTTTACATAGGTTTTAGATGGATAATCATAATATCCTAATTCAGCATTTTCTAATGCGCCAATTCCATTAATCCATCCAGCACTAAGGCCTACTTTTTTGGCAACTTCCGTTAACGATAAATTGATAAATTCACCACGATCAAGTGATATAAATATTTTATCTTTCTCTACTCGATAATTCACGGTTTCCACCTTAAATCTAATTCTCTATTTGCTTTTGTTTCATCCATACGACTAACGACAGTATTTACAGGAGCATCTTTTAAAACATCAGGATTAAGAATTGAATTTTCATCAATCTCAAGCATAGCATCAATAAAATCATCTAGCGTTTCTTTACTTTCAGATTCTGTTGGTTCAATCATCATGGCCTCTGGAACATTCATTGGAAAATAAATAGTTGGTGCATGATATCCATAATCCAATAATGATTTTGCAATATCTAGTGCTTTAATTCCACGCTCTTTTTGTTTGGTGCCAGAAATTACAAACTCATGTAATGTGCCTTCTGAAAATGGTATATGATATTTTTCTTGAAGTGTATGTTTTATATAGTTTGCATTTAGAATTGCATTTTTAGTCATATGTGATAATCCATCTTTACCCATCATTAAAATATAGGTATATGCTCTTACTAAAATTCCAAAATTACCATAAAATGAATGAAGTTGACCAATTGAACTCTTGTTATCAACCTCTAAATAATATGTACCGTCATTTCGCTTTTGAATCATAGGTACTGGCAAAAATGGAACTAACTCTTCAGTAACAGCAATTGGGCCAGACCCTGGTCCCCCGCCTCCGTGTGGAGTAGAAAATGTTTTGTGTAAATTTATATGAGTTATATCAAATCCCATATCTCCAGGTCGGGCTAAGCCAATTAATGCATTTAAATTTGCTCCGTCCATGTACATGAGCCCACCAACACCATGAACCAATTCTGTAATGGTTTCTATTCGGTCTTCAAACAACCCTAATGTATTGGGCTGCGTCAACATCATTCCTGCTACATTTGTAGATAATTTACTTTTTAAATCATCAATATCAACACGGCCACGTTCATCAGACTTCACTTGACAGGTTTCATACCCACCCAAAACAACACTTGCTGGATTTGTACCGTGTGCTGTTTCTGGAATAATAATAATTTTCCTGTCTTCACCCTTACTTTCGTGGTATTTTTTCATCATTAATATTCCCACAAACTCGCCCTGTGATCCTGCACTTGGCTGTAGAGTTGCTCTAGACATTCCGGTGATTTCAACCAACATTGTTTCCAAATCATACATTAACTGCAATGCACCCTGCACAGTTTCTTCAGACTGTAATGGATGAATATGTGCAAAACCAGGTAATGCAGATGTCACTTCATTTACCTTAGGATTGTATTTCATTGTGCATGAACCCAACGGATAGAAATCTCTATCAACATGATGGTTTTTTACAGATAAATTAGTAAAGTGTCGTACCACTTCTGGTTCAGAAACTTCTGGTAACTCAGCTTTTTCTTGACGTAATAGTTCTTTAGGTATATGTTTTGACAATTCCACCTCTGGAACGTCGGTCTTAGGCAATGAATAACCTTTTTTGCCCGGTTTTGATTTTGTAAATATAACTGGTGTTTCTACAAACATTATTTCAATTGTGATTTAATTAGTTGTAACCCATTTTCTAATGCTTCACTAAGTTTTGAAACATCCTTTCCACCAGCAGTAGCGAGATGAGGTTTTCCACCACCTCCACCGCCCATAAACATTCCAACTTCTCTTACAATATTCCCTGCTTTTACTTTTGATGTTAGGTCATCCGTTACAGCACACATTACCATTGGTTTATTATTTTGAATGGTTCCAATCAATATAACTCCCTTTTTTGAAATTGAATTTCTGAATTCATCTCCAAATATTTTTAAATCGTCAATTTCATCTACTTGTTGAACAATCAAACTTACATTTTCATACTTTTGAGCTGAAGACAGCATGGATTTGATGACAGAACCTTGACCCTCTTTTTTTAATTCCTTTAAATCTTTGGTTAATTTTTTATTTTCATTTTGTAATTCAATAACACGCTGTAACAAATCTTTTGAATTGCATTTTACTTGATTTTGCAAAGAAGCAAGAAGTTTAGATTGTGTTGTTTTTTGTTTTTCAGCAAATAAACCGGTTACTCCTTCAATTCTCCGTATACCTGAAGCTAAAGATGACTCTGAGGTTATTGTAAACAATCCAATATCACCCGTTCTAGATGCATGTGTTCCTCCACATAACTCACGTGAAAACCCAGAAATATCAACAACCCTTACTTTATCTTCGTATTTTTCACCAAACAATGCCTCTGCACCATTTTTTCGAGCTTCTTCATAATCCTGAATTGAAGTTTTAATTTCAATATTTTGACGTATCAAATCATTAACCATATTCTCAATATCAATTAATTGTTCTGATGTGATTTTCTCAAAATGCGTTAAATCAAAGCGCAGTTTTTCATCAGTAACAAGTGATCCAGCCTGGTGGACATGATCTCCTAATACTATTTTTAATGCTTTATGCAACAAATGTGTGGCAGTATGGTTTAGTCGGATTGCTTGTCGTTTATTGGTATCAATTTCAGCTTGTACATGGGATAGCTTTGCAACATCCCCAGAATTAATTTTACCAATATGGCAAATCGAATTATTAATTTTAACGGTATTGAGGATATCCATTTTGAATCCGTCTGCTTTCAAAACACCCTCATCACCAATTTGACCGCCTGATTCTGCATAAAATGGAGTTTTATCTAAAACTACTTCAACAACATCTTCATTAAATCTATACTTACAAATTTCAGATTCTGTTGATTCACTTTCATAACCAATAAACTGTGAATTTTTATTATCATTAACCACTATCCACTTTTCCGAATTATCTTCATTTTTAAACTTCCCTGCTGACCTAGCTCTATCTCTTTGGTCTTGCATACAGGAATTAAATTGGTCAATATTCACTGTTAAATCATTTTCACGAGCGAGGAGTTCTGTTAAATCTAACGGAAAACCATAGGTATCATATAGTTTGAAAGCATCTTCTCCAGAAATAACATCACCTTTTAACTGAGAAATTGTTTTATCAAACATTTCTAAACCTCTATCTAAGGTTTCACCAAAAGATGTTTCTTCTGCTTTAATCACTTTTTCGATATGTTTTTGTTTTTCTATTAACTCGGGATAAGCATCACCCATTATATCAACTAAAGATTGAACTAAAGTGTAGATAAAAGGCTCATGCATTCCTAGCACTCTGCCGAATCTACAAGCACGTCTTAACACTCTTCGAAGTACATATCCACGACCATCATTCCCTGGCATTGCTCCATCAGCAATTGAAAATGAAAGCATTCGTAAATGATCTGCAATGACTCTATGTGGAACACCATTTTCAAATTCTAGAGATTGTTTGGATACATTTTCAATTTTTTGAATGATGGGTGTAAATAAATCAGTATCATAATTAGATGACTTCCCATTAAGTACTGCAACTAATCGTTCAAATCCTGCTCCAGTATCAACATGTTTTGCAGGCAAATCATGTAAGGAACCTTCTTTATCTCGATTATATTGAATAAAAACTAAGTTCCAAATTTCACGATATTCTGCTTCAACATTAACACCTTCAGGAACTTGATCTTCAATATTTTCACCTGTGTAATAATGAATTTCAGTACATGGGCCACATGGACCAGTGTCTCCCATTTCCCAGAAATTATCTTTATGCCCAAATTTTAAAACTCTTTCAGGATTTATATCAGTTACTTGTTTCCAAATCTCGCCTGATTCATCATCATCTTTGAAAATTGTAACCCAAAGACGATTTTTATCAATTTTCCAAACTTCAGTGAGTAATTCCCATGCCCAAGAGATTGCTTCTTTTTTATAATAATTACCAAAGGACCAATTTCCTAACATTTCAAAAAATGTGTGATGATAATCATCTACACCAACTTCTTCTAAATCATTATGTTTTCCGCTCACACGAATACATTTTTGAGAATTGACTGCTCGGGTGTTTTTAGGCTTTTCTTGATCTAAAAATATAGGTTTAAACTGATTCATTCCTGCGTTAGTAAATAATAATGTGGGGTCATCAGTTGGTGCTACGGACGAACTGCGAATAAATTGATGTTCTTTAGCAAGAAAAAAATCAATAAATTGCTGGCGAATTTCGTTAGAAGATAATTTCAAAGATGGTGATTTTGTCATTTACTCTTAATTACTTTCGTCTTGTAAAATTTCAACTAAAATAAAATTTGTGTTTCAAATTGAGATGTAAACATGGCTTCACCATGTGCATCGTATGATGTTCGGCCTTTATACACAAACAAAACACCACTTGATATTTCAAATCCAATATCGTAGCCATGTATCGTACTTGGAGTCTTTTCAAAATCAAATGGATTTTCAACATTTGATTGCTGATAGAATGCTTCTGCCTTTCTTAACTTAGGTATAATGGATGTGTTTAAGTTCGCAGTAGCAATAAATGATTTGTTATCATCGTCAATAAAAGCATAAAACACATCATCTTCATCTACAACTAAACAATTTTCTTCAAAAATATCTCCTTCTTCAGAACAAAACTTTTTCATTTTCTTCCCTGTCATATCTTGATATCCAATCCCAATATCAATTACATTGTAAATATCAGCCGTGAATTGAGCATAAAATCCTTTCATTGCACCATACTTATATAATTGACTTTCTTTAGTTTGTACAGTATTATTAGTATCAATAATGACCCGTTCTAAATCATATGCCTGATCCCAATAATTAAATACAAAGTTACGAGATGATTGCCTATATTCAGCATTAAATTGAATCCTTCCAAGTTTAGCAGATAATCCTAGAGGAACTAACCCATATCCTAAACTCGTATCAAAATCATTTAAATCAATACTACGTGTTTCACCAATAAGTTTAGCAAATTGTGAATACAATGAAATTCTATCATTAAGTTTATAAGTTATATCAAATGAAATTGCAGAAACATCATCTGAGCTAAGACCATTCTTAAGATCTACTTCTTTCGAATCAATGTAATCAGAAAAACTTTGTAAAAAGCCTACAGTATCACCATTAACCTCAGTATAAATTTCTAGATAAGTTGAATAATAGTTGTTCTCATCAATAATGCTTGTGTCATCATAATCAGTTTCATCAAAATAATCAGGGCTACCATCATCATCTGAATCTACCAAACCAGCCATTTGGTTAACATCTCTTACATAGGAGATTCCTATACTGGTTTTAGGAAAATATTCAACTGAACCGCGAATACCCATCACTCCAGGTATTCGTTTAAAATCAGATTGAATATATTCTAATTTAAACCCACTAAATTCAGCTTTTAGGTCTAGCCCAACTCTTCGAACTTGTGGATATTCCATTACATTTGAATATCTATTTACTAAAATACCATGCCCTAAAGTTGCAGAAGGCAATGCACCCGTTCTGAAATAAAATGGATCTTGTGGTTGACCCCATCTGATATAGTAAATCTTGTCAATAATGGTTTGGTAAGCTGATGTAGCATCGGAGAAATCCCAATTCCCTTCGTACAAACCACCATCTTCATTGATGTATAAATAAATGTCTAAGCCTACTCCAACTTTACCAAACGAAAGTTCAGGACGTAACGCAAATTGATTGTATATTTGTCCATCAATAGTGACAGAACCTATTGTACCCGTCATAACGGGGTCTGAATCATCTTGCATAAATGACATAGAAATCAACGAGATTACAAATACATATATAATTAGTGTTTTCATTACCGCTCCTTTTATATCGAGAAACAAAGTATTAATTTATTGGTAATATAATCCTGCTTCCAATGAGTTTTATAGGAAATATTATTAAATTTCAGAGGCGATTTTTTGAGCAACTTTTTCAGGAGTTAATCCAAAATAATCAGCGAGAACATCACCCGGAGCAGACTCACCAAATGTATCAATTCCAATATTTAGACCATTTATGCCAGTATAGCGCTCCCATCCCATAGTAATTCCGGCTTCAATAGAAACCCTAAAACCAGAATTTCTACCAAGTACGGACTCTTTATAATCAGCAGATTGTTCTTCAAATAACTTCCAACAACCCAGGTTAACTACTCTTACTTGTTTCTCAGATAACAACTTTTTGGTTTCAAGAGCTACCCAAACTTCAGAACCAGTTGCAATTATTGTAACTTCAGGAACACCTTTACAATCTGATACAATATAGCCACCCTTTCTAAACTCTTCTGCTGACGGATGAATATTTCTATCCAATACAGGCAAACCTTGACGAGTCAGCAGGATTACTGAAGGTCTATTTTTCTGTTCAAAAGCAATTCGTGAGGCAACAACAGCTTCATTTGCATCCCCCGGACGCAGTACAAGCAAGTTAGGGATTGCCCTACATGCCATAATATGTTCAATTGGTTGGTGTGTTGGTCCATCTTCACCCACATAAAAAGAATCATGTGTGTATTCCGAAACAACAGGTAAGTTCTGTAAAGCTCTCATTCTAAGTGCAGGTCGTTCATAATCAGAAAATACAAAGAATGTAGCCCCAAATGCTTTTAAACCACGATGCAAACCAATTCCATTATTGATAGCACCCATGGGAAATTCTCGAACTCCATATGCAAAATTTCGTCCAGCATGATTTTCAGCATTAAAGTCATTAACCATTTTTGCAAATCCAGCAGTAACATTAGAAGGTTCTAAATCCGCTGAACCACCAACTAATTGCTCAAATTGTTCAGCAATTGCTTCAATTACACCGCCCCAAACTTTACGTGTTGCAACACTTTGATTGGCTTCATATCTTGGCCATTCAATATCAGGAAATTCACCATCAAGCATTTGATTCCATTTTACTTCAAACTCTGTAACTACACATTTTTGTTGAATGACTTTATTCCATGCAGATACTTCTTGTCTGACATATTTGTACGACTGTTGAAAATTGTCAACAACATCTTCTGATAAACCAAAGTGTTCATCTGGGTTTAGTCCAAGTTTCTTTTTGGTTTGAGCAATTTCTTCCGGTGACAATGGTGCACCATGTGTATTATGATCACCTTCCATTGTTGCACACCCTTTCGCCATAATAGTACGTCCTATGATGACTGTGGGTTTTTCAATTTCCATTTGTGCTTGACGGATTGCAGACCTTATTTCATCGCGATTATGACCATCTACTTCAATTACATGCCAACCATGTGAAGCATACATTTGTGCATAATCTGTAGAGTCTGACCGATTAACATGACCTGAAATTTGTTTTTCATTGGCATCATAGTAAGCAATTAGTTTTCCAAGTTTCCAATGTCCTGCTAAGGCAATTGCTCCTTGTGCAACGGGTTCTTGTATATCACCATCACCATGCAAAACATAGGTATAATGATTTATTGCATCTTCGCCGAATTGTTTAGATAAAATAGCTTCTGCAACTGCCATTCCAACAGCATGTCCAACACCTTGGCCTAGTGGTCCACTTGTGGCTTCTACACCTGGCGTAACACCAAGTTCTGGGTGACCAGGAGTCTTTGAACCAAGTTGTCGAAATTGCTTACAATCATCAACACTTATCCAACCTATTAGAGTAAAAATTGAATAGAGTAATGCTGATTCATGTCCAGCCGAGAGCACAAATCTATCTCTATTAAACCAATTTGGATCATCAGGATTAAATTTTAGAAAATCATTGTATAAGACATATGTAAAATCAAGTGATGAAAGTGCACCTCCTGTATGACCAGAATTAGCTTTGCGAACCATATCCATTATTAATCCTTTAAGAGTATTAATGGTTTTGGTTTCAATATCAAAGTGTGACATTGGTGTCCTTGTGGTTGTTGAAAATAAATGGTTGAATATGAAGCGTTTTACCCGAAAACGCAGGTCAAAAATATGACGAAACTATTTTATATTGGAATGAAAAATATTAATATTCCATGATTTTATTTAAAGCATTAGGCAGAAATAATAAACTACAATTAATTTTTGGAATTATTTTCTAAGGAATTGGTTTGAATTCAGCATTAATTGCAATACTCGCTTTAACAGCGTTCGGATTGGCTTTTAAATTTTATAGTCAATATTTATCCAATAAAATATATGATTTAAGTGACACTTTAACAACTCCAGCTCATGAATTTGAAGATGGTGTAGATTTTGTACCTACTAAACGACATATCTTATTTGGACATCATTTTACATCAATTGCAGGTGCAGCACCAATAATAGGTCCATGTATTGCAGCATATTGGGGGTGGTTACCTGCAATATTATGGATTGTTTTAGGTACTATTTTCATGGGAGCTGTACATGATTTTGGAGCTCTAGTCGTCAGCTTAAAGGAAAAAGGTCGGTCGATTGCTGATATTACTTCAAATGTTATTAATTCACGGACTCGATTAATGTTTCTTATATTTGTAATGTTGATGGTATGGTTAGTGCTTGCAGTATTTGCCATGGCAATTGCAGGACTTTTTCAAGCCGTACCAACATCAGTTTTACCTATTAATATTGAAATTTTGTTAGCAATTCTGATTGGGTATCTTATTTACAAAAAAGGAATTGATGCATTAATTCCATCACTAATTGCGCTTGCAGTGCTATATTTATTTGTGTGGATTGGTACAAAAGTACCAATATCTTTGACTACCTTCGGTATTGCGTCAGAAAATACTCAAACTGTTTGGATTATTTTTTTGTTTGCATACTCATCAATTGCAAGTTTATTGCCAGTTTGGCTACTACTACAACCACGGGACTTTATAAATAGTCACCAACTAATTGTCGGATTAGGATTAATTTTCCTAGGAATTTTTATTGCTCAACCTGTTGTGGATGCTCCCGCAATTCGATCTGGGATAGATGCTAGTTCCCCCCCTATTTTCCCCTTGTTATTTGTTACCATTGCTTGTGGGGCAATTAGTGGATTTCATGGATTAGTTTCTTCGGGTACTACTTCTAAACAAGTAAACTCATTATCTGATGCACGAATGATCGGATATGGAGCAATGCTTGGTGAAGGAACCCTTGCTGTAGCTTCCACAATTGCTGCAGTCGCTGGTATTGCATTGGTAACAAATTGTAATCTCCCTTCCATCGGGGCAGTATCCAATTTAAATTGGGCTGTTTATTATGATTCATGGGCACATGCAACTACTAATAAAGCAACTGCATTTGTTTTAGGTGGTGGTGCGTTATTAGAACAACTTGGATTATCAGCATCTTTGGCTAAAACCCTTATGGCTGTTTTAGTTATATCATTTGCAGCAACTACACTCGATACAGCAACACGGATTCAACGGTTTATCATTTCAGAAATTGGTGGTGCAATCAAAGTAAAACAACTTACAAACAGATATATCGCAACAGCAATAGCAGTAATCCCTGCAATATTTTTAACTCTTTGGTCTGTTCCAGATCCGACAACAGGAGCTTTAAAGCAAACAGCATGGGTATTATGGCCAATATTTGGAGCGAGCAATCAAATGTTAGCCGCCTTAACCTTAATGATTTTAACTCTATATTTTTGGCAACGAAAAAAACCAATTTTACCTCTGATCATACCCATGTTTTTCATCATGATTGTTACATTTATTTCACTTATCGTTAAAGCTCAAACTTTTTTTAGCCAAGGAAACTTTTTACTACTTGGTATAACATTGGTAATGACTACTTTGATAATCTGGATGATAATCGAAGGTATTATTTCTATACAGTCTAGAAAAAAGACACAGTGAAATCTGCTGGTATATACATTCACATTCCATTTTGTAAATCGAAATGTATGTATTGTGATTTTTATTCAATAGCCGGGCAAAATAATCGAATTCCAAAATTTATAGAATCTATCTGTCATGAGATAGAATTATCACATAAATTATTTGAACATAATTGGAAATTTGATTCATTGTTTTTTGGTGGTGGCACCCCTTCTCTTTTAGATCCTAAACACTTCGAAACTATTTTTAATTCATTAAGCAAGTTTGTTTCTTTTTCTGAGTTAAAGGAAATATCAATTGAAGCAAATCCTGGAGAAATTTCTCTAACAAAATTGATTGAGTTTAGAAAGTTAGGAATAAATCGGTTATCAATTGGTTTTCAAAGCTTAGACAAACATTTGCTCACGTTTTTAAGCAGACATCATTCACCATCAGACTGTATTGATGCATTTCATTATGGAAGAAAAGCTGGCTTTGATAACATCAGTATAGATATGATTTTTGATATTCCTGGACAAACTCTGGAGTTATGGGAAAAACATTTACATCAAATTATTGAATTAAATCCTCAACATGTTTCTGCATATTCACTTACCGTTGAAAAAGAAACATTGTTATACCGTTTAGTTCAAAAGGAAAAAGTTAAACTCCCTTCGGAAACTTTAGATATTGCCATGTTTACAACCACAAGAAAAATACTTAACAATGCTGGATATCTACCCTATGAAACATCAAATTTTGCTAAACCCAATTTTGAATGTAAACATAATAACCACTATTGGAAAATGAATCCATACATTTCATTTGGACCATCTTCACATAGTTATGATGGTCAAAATCGTTGGTGGAATTATCGATCACTTGTCGATTACACACAAAAATTATCACAAAATGAACTCCCTATAGACGGACAAGAACATATTTCAGACTCCATGCATTTCAATGAATATGTGTTAAATGGATTACGATTAGCTTCCGGAGTTAATCTAAATGAGTTATCTACATTTATCACAGAAGACATTCATCAATACTTATCACCTTATTTAGCCAAATGGGAATCTCACTTAATAATGGAAAATAATTACTTAAAATTAACAGATTCAGGGATACTACTCACAGATGAAATTACATCTGATTTATTTTTAGATGATTAATTTTCTTTGCTATAAAAAAAGGGGACATCAATTGACATCCCCCTTTCCCTTCAAGTAAGTAATTATTACTTCATCAATACCATTTTTTTGGTAGCAACTTTTTGTGCACTTTCCAACCGATACAAGTACACCCCTGTTGGCATTAGTTGACCATTTTCATCATTTCCTTTCCACGAGAAAGTATGTGAACCTGATTCTAATACACCATTTGAAAGAGTTTTAATTTCTCTTCCAGTAATGTCAAAAACCGCCAAGGTCACATACTGAGCAGAGCTTAACTCAAAACTAATCTGAGTAGATGGGTTAAATGGATTTGGATAATTCTGATGTAAACTAAAATTATCGGGTTGAATGTATTCCTCTTCTGAAGTTGTTGCAACCGAACCCAAAGAATTTACAAAAATAGAAGAAACAATTTCAAATCCATCCGGAGCATCAAACAATTTTATCTCACCTGCTTCTATACTTTGTTTATCAAAACCAAAGATAAGTGCATGGGTAATTCCATCTTTTGTATTGTAGATGATGTCCATATCCAAATTTTCATTAAAGATGATATCACTTGATTCGATAACTAATTCAATTCCGAAAATTTTACCTTGGGAATTCATATACATTTCTGATTCAGAAGATTTAATAATTACAGATTCTGCTATAAATTCACCTCTTGAAGAAGTTCTGTTAGCACCTAAGATAATATTAATGTTTAACAAAACATCTAATATGTTAACTTCTCCATCGGTATTAATATCTGCAGCACATAATTCATCATCGGTTGCAATATCACCTATGCCAACAATAATATTGACCATACGTACTACATCAGTTATATCATTACTGCCATCATAATTAATATCACCACCTACACATTCATTTGGATCTGTTCCACCAGTGTTGAAAAATTCTAATATACCTGCAATATATGCATCCGAATCAACACCAGATAAACCACCTAATTCATGAGATGCACCTATAGTTCGATACGTAGGATATTCTGTATGATCATAAGCAACTGCAGTTGTATAGTTTGGTGATTCATTCATTAAAATTGCAAAACCATCTGTAGCTTGCAAATTATCAATCCAATTATTTCCACCATTATAGTTAAATGACATTCCTTCTGTAAACGTACCATTGACTCCATGAATGATTCCAAGGTCAGATGAGCCATCTGAAACTCCAGTTAAACCAAACATATTATGCAAACTGGTAGCTACATCAAAATACCATGTATCACCGCCTTCTAAATAGACATTTCCACCATTTGTTAATAATTGCACAAGGCTACTTGCTTCGGTTTCACTTAAAACATGATTATCAGAGTAAATCCCTAAAAACACAAAAGCTGTGTTATAAAATTCTACCGACGGAATAGAATTGGAAGTAATATAGTCATATCCTCCAATTCCATGAGAATCAAAGTACTCTACCAACCGATCACCAGACGTATGCACAGAAGATGCATCCCATACTAAAATAGTTGCATGACCAATCACAGCACCGAATGTTTCTATGGCAATCTCAGGACACGCATCTAAGCACCAATCATTGTTAATTCCAGCCCCCCATTCAATAGTGAATTCTACTTCCGTACCAGTTGGTGTATTAGAATCAGCTATTGCAGAAAATACAGCAATATAAGTTTCGCCAGCAAAGATTCCATAATACGTTTCAGAATCTACTGAAAATGTAACATTTGAATTGCTTGTTGAAATGTTTGCACTTGGATAATACATGAAGTCTGATGAACCGGAGTTAATGAGTTCTACTTGAATTTGCGCAGATTCACCCGGATCCCAAACACCATCATTATTTTCATCAATTACAATTGGGTTTGCTACTTCAAACACAGGTGCATGTGCCTCTAAAGTAAATGATGAGGTCCACGAATTACTACCTGATGTAAATGTAATATCAATGGGTATAAAATGTCCATCTGGAACATTTCCAGCCAATTTAATAACATAATCACTCTGACTATATACATTTTCTCCACCTGCGATTAGATTTCCAAAACAGGAATATCCACCTTCTTCTAATATGGTAACATATTCATCATTGGATTCAATATAGGCACAAACATCTTGGGCATATTCGACACCCACATTGACAGCTGAAATCGAAAGATGTACATCTTCATTATAATCTGCTTGTCCATTTGCGTCTGTATCGGAAATGATAAACCCATCAAACACAACATAAGGGCCGTCAGGAGCAATAACATTTAACTCAGTTTCATAAGGAAGCTTATTATACGCAGTTGCCACTAAGTTCCACGTACTGGGTGTATTTGCAAAATCCGCTAAATCTAATATAGCAATTCCACCATCTGAATATGCAGAAGAAATTAACTCCCCATTTTGAGAAAGCGCTACTAATGCACCATCGAAACCGACATCCACAATAAATTCTTGTGAACCAATTAAAATGCTTTCATCATATGATAGGGTCATTGGTGTTGGTGTGTCTGTTCGAACAACCACAGATGGATCACCAAAAACAGTCCAATAATCGGTTTCTGTCTCACCTGCTCCACCATAATTATCATTCATATGCATACACCCATTCATAGATATACCGCCAAACGTACGTTTAATATTGTTTTCAATGGACTCAGTTAAAATATCATTGAATTCATCTTGCCCATCCATAGGAGGCGCCCAAGACTGACTGATTGTTGACATAAGTGTTGCAATTGCACCCGTAGGTTCACCATTATCTGTTGCACGTAACCATGCTTCAGAAAAACTAGTACCTAAATGAAATTCACCATTATCACATGCCACAGACCAAACAAAAGGTAGTTTGTTTACATTGGTAAGGTTGTTAACATCATTACTGGATAGAGGTGCACCATTCCCCCACGCGGTAAGGGATCCATGTCCACAATAATTTATAACACTTACTCCTTCGTTAATCGTGTTTATTCCACCCGTAACTGAACCTGAGTAATCGTATTGTGCATCTACTTCGGTATAATTGTAATCCAATAATAATTCACGAATATTCTCAATATGTTCATTGTCATATTCATTATCATCGCCTGGTCCCTGGTTCGATGCAATCCCAAGCCCTTTATGATACCAGTCTGCGGTTGCATCTGGATATCGTTCATAATTGATAGTTCGTTCCACTTGTGTATTTACATGAGCAATGCTTTCTGCTGAGAACCGACCCACAAAGAATTCAGGATAGGAATCATTTCCCTCTACATAGGCAAATGCATTATCTGACTTTGAACTACCCACGGTTAATGATGGCATTTGATTGATATCTCCAACCAACAATAAAAATGCTAAATTATTGTTTAAATACCGTTCTTGTGCGAGGTTTTTTATATCAAACTCCGATCCACCAATACTCGACAAGCTCACCATTTCTGTTGGAATTCCTTTCATATTTTTCCAATCAACAAATGGTTGCATTGCATCCATAAATCCATCATAACAGACAACGAGCATAGACCCTTCTTCTCCCACTTGTTCATAGCGAATTTCATCATAGTTTTCAAATTGTTCTGCATACAGCGAAGCAAATTCAGCATCGACTTTGATTGAGTTCTGTGACCGCTGAAAAGCATTAACTGGGTTTTGTCCATCTGATTCAATTTGTATGGTTATATGGGTATATACACGAAGTACTTTTGAAATTGGATTATATTGAAATGGATACACAATAGCAGTTTGCCCCCGAAGTTCTCGTAAAATATATGGCTTACGTAATTCTGCAAGCTTTCCGGGGAAAAAGGCATCTTGATTATACATATCTCCATAAATAAATGGAACATCATTTGGATTTATTTTACGTGATAAATTTCCTTTAGAAGGTGCAATTTCTACGTTTTCATAGTCTTGATATTCTGAGGAAATAACAGAAATTTTCATATTTGCGTTATCAGGAATTATAACGGATGATGTTAGTTTTACCAGATCGGGTGCACCCAAGTCCAATAATGATGAAGCACCATCTAATCGAACAATATGTGCATCTCCGTTTTGAGTATGTACAGGAATTAAACTATATCCATCGATGCTAAAATCAATCACACTGTGTTCAATATTTGATGAAACTAATTGGGGTTCTGCTTTCGTTGGGTAATCAGATTGAATTCCGACCCAAGTATGTGCATATAACCCAGTCATAAAAATAAATAATAAATATTTGGTAAATGTTGCCACTTCGTTCTCCTTAAAATGATAAAAACACCCCCATTGGGCGTTGATAAAAATTACACATAGAATGACATCCCTACAATGTGCATGGGTCACATTTTACATACTGTTACAAACGAAGGGTGAAGTGGGAAGTTTGAAGGGTGAAGGGTGAAGTTTGAAAGGGGAAACCCTTCGACTGGTTTAGGAACTGTTAAAAGTGAAAAGTTTATAAAGTTGAAAGTAAAATATATTTGAAGGGAAATGTACTCCAAACCTTACTGGGTACAGAAAAAAGAGTAAGAGAAGTGGATGTAACAGTCTAATAAAATGTGAATCCTGATAATTTTACAATTTTGTTTGTGATTTCATCTAAGCACTCCCATCCTTTAGGTGTACCAGACCACCACCTAAATGAAGATTTTCCTGCATACCCACCTACTATAATTTCTGTAAAACCACCATCATCCCCCATAAAGTGGTTTGGGAATGCAGGTATTGTAATCGATTGAAGTTCTTTAAGTATGCTATCAACATCAGATTTCTTGAGTTCGTTTTTATAAGTTTCTTTTAAGTTGTTTGAATTATATTTTGTTAACTTTGCAAAATATATATTGTCTGCAGTCCTCTCAATATCAATGATTTTTGGTTTTAGTTCATGTGGCATTCCAAAACAAGATTCACGTTTAACTTTGATTAAAATATCAGCCATATTTAATACAAATCTTCCAATTTAATATAACTCATTTTCTTGTATATATCTCATTTTACAATCTTGAAAATCAAGTAAGGATTCATTAACATTTATCTGCAAATCAATAATATCAAGTTCAAACTCATTTTTTTGTTCGGATGTTAAATTTCCAGCTTCAATTTGTATGTTATAATTTGTTTCAGCTTTATCTAAGTGTTCTTTCCAGTCTATATAACGATTATACTCAGCATTACATGATGTAGCTGTATTGTAAATAGCACACCCATTAGTTAATAGAAAACTTATTATCAATGTCAAGAATTTCATCTACATCTCCAGTTCAGGTTAGGTGTTGTTTATGAGAAATCTCGCATAGACTTCCCATTTAAAATTGCTCTTTAATTTACCCTTAACCTTGGCATATTATCAATTAGATTTACTGAGCTAGTGATTCCTCACTATCTATATATGAGTGTTAAGCCAACAAAAAAGACATAACTTTTTTATTTTTTCGTCTGAATGAAGGAAATAAGAAGTTTGAAAGGGGAAGCCCTTCGACAAGCTCAGGAGAAGTTTGAATGGGGAAGTTTGAAGTTTGAAAAGTGAGGCCTTCGATTGGTTCTAGGTCTGTTAAAAGTGAAAAGTTTATCAAGTTGAAAGTTCATAAAGTTATAAAGTTTTATGAAGCCTGATAATATTTTGGATATCTCTTCGCATAAACTATGTAAATCAGTAAAATTTTCCTTTGTATTTTTTACTTTTTACTTTCAACTTTCTATTTATTACTTAAATACAGTATTTCTGTTCAAATAAAATCAAAATTCAGATAATAGTAATTGTTAAAACTGGATTCTGGGTTCTAGGGATTAAAATCTAAACCTTGCGAAGGTTTCTACATATGTTAGCACAGCACCTTCGCAAGGTTTATAAACTTTTTACTTTCAACTTTCTATTTATTACTTAAATACAGTATTTCTGTTTAAATAAAATCAAAATTCAGAAAATAGTGATTCTGATCATTAATCATTAAACATTAATAATTAACAATTATTTGATGTACTATTTCAATAATATCCAGAATATTGATGATACTATCAAAATTCATATCAGCTGAACAGTTTTCTAATTGGGTGGGCTGGATATCATTTATAATAAAATTGACAATAATGAGAATATCATTCACATTGATACTACTATCTTGGTTAACATCCCCTTTTTCGCATGAATAAATATTAAGATGAAACATCCCCCCCGTCGATATCCCTGTAAACAGATGGTTGTTTTCTGTACCGAACAACGTTGTTGCAGGTATGATATTTTGTCCTAAAAATGGGATTTCTGTAGTGTTATCTAGTTCAAATTGTTGAGCATTATTTGTATATATAACTACATTATTATTTCCACTACCAATGAGTAAATCAGCATCACCATCAGCATCCAAATCAATAAAATCAGGAGCTGATTTATATTCCACATGTATGTTTTGAAATTGGTCGGTTATAAATTCAAAATCATACATTTCAGGTGTACCCATATTATTAAAATAGTGGATATTTCCCGTTAATTCTCCTATGAACAAATCAACATCACCGTCGTTGTCGATATCATGAAATCGTGGCACAGCAAATCCAGATAAATCAATATTCTCAAACAATCCTTCAGATTGAAAATCAAACTGAAATGCATCACCCTGGTTTCGATAAAACCAAATATGACCGTTAGCATCACCAATAAACACATCCATATCGTTATCGGCATCAATATCTACAAATTCGGGTACTAAATTATTTCCAATATTCGTTCCTAAAAATGCTGTGTCTTCAAGATTGAACATAGGGGTAGTGTTTGAGCCAATATTTCGAAAAAATTTAATCCGTCCCGTCCATGGGATTTCAGACATATCAAAAGCAGTACCAATAAATAAATCCATATCACCATCGGCATCAATATCTACAAATTCGGGAGCTACATCAGAGAAAAAATCAATCGTTTCAAAATAATTCTGGGTATGAAGTTCAAAATACGGACTCGTTGCTCCGCCTGTATTCTCATAAAAATAAAAATTATTCGTGAGTTGGAATCCATACGCACCTGATAACACTGTTATAAATAAATCTTTGTCATTATCACCATCAATATCTGCAAATGTAGGCATATTTTGACCAGCCGATACAATAGGGTCATTTAAGGGATATTGATTTAAAATATTTTCTATATCAAAAAGGGGCTGTGATGCTGTCCCAATATTCCAAATGATGTACAAACTTTGCTGATAGTAATCGCCCCATGATAAATCAAAATCACCATCATTGTCCAAATCAATAAAGTGAATTGCACTGGCTCCATGTCGTTGGGTGTGTGATGGTCCCACAATGTAAATATCCTGCCATGTATTAGAAATATATTGATATATCGGAGTCATATTATTCTGTCCAATATTTTCATAAAAAGTTACCGTTCCATACATATTACCCGTAAAGAAATCTTGGTCGCCATCTGCATCAATATCCACAAACGTAGGTGTCATTACACCATCGCTTAGTACAGGATTTCCTTCATCGGTAATAATATCTGTAAACACCTCAGAATTTTGAGATACATTATCCAGCATTAAAATATGACTGGTTGATTCAGGATTTTGAATCATTAAATCTAAATTTTCATCGTTATTGAAGTCTGCAAAATAAAACCATCGAATATTTTGGATATTCTGAAAGGATGGTGTGGATAATTGAAATGAGGGATTATTTAGATTTCCAACATTTTCATACAATCGAATAGTTCCACCTTCATCGAGAAGAAACAAATCTAAATCTTCATCATTATCCCAATCTAACCATTGAATTTTGGGAGTATTAAACCCTCCAGTAAAAGGGTATTCAACACTATTTTCATTTAATATCATTTCGGGGTGATTTGTAGAAAATTCAATTGTAAACCCAAAAAGAGAAATATTCAAGAAAACTAGTAAAAAGAGTGGCATTATTCCTGGATGATAATTTCTTTTGAAATAGTAGTCATTTCAAACACGGGGAGATTTAATAATAAGTCCTCATGACCTCCTTGAAGAATAGCAGGTTTGAATGGTCTAAAGTTCATTGTTGCAGTAATAGTTAGTCTATTTGAATTTTCTGGAATTTCAATATAGTAATTATGATATCGAACACCCATTCCCGGAAGTGAGTAATTTTCCATTCTATGTACATCTGTAACGGCTAATGTTGTATCTTCATTTTCATCAAACATGTGTGCCGTAAAAAGTAAAAGCTCTGGGTCAGTATAATCTAAAGGGGTTGAATTTAATTCAATCTTTCCATTTGAGAATACTACATCACCACTCTCATCTGTAACTTCAATTTCACACCACATTTCTCGTGCAAATGGTACTCCAGATGGAATGCTATGTCCGGTTAAACTTTTAACTTCAATCGGAATAGTCAATGAATCAACAACTGAGATGGTATCTGCCAAGGAATTTGATAGAGATTTAAAGTCAAGCTGTAACGCACTCGCTAATAAAGTGTTAATTTGATCAATTTGCGGATTTTCTTCTGGGGTTAGACTTAAATCTACATCTACACCAACAAAACTGTGGTCGTGAGTTCCATCAGCTTTTTCAAGCATATGACAATCTTGGCAGGAAAATGCTCCACTCATTGCAAGTGAATTAATCCTACTCCATTCAGTAAACGTGATTTCAGCTTCCACACCACGTACCGTAATGTCATGACACGGGAGACAAATGTCTGACTCTTTATAAATGGGTAAATATTCTGATTCATGAAATGCAGTGGGCTCCGGGTTTTGAATAGACCCAAATTTAATATTTTCACCTGGGAATAAATGAAACTCCGCATTTGCAGATATGTCATCCATTGCATGAACGGTTGAAGATAAACCTGTTATACTATGGCAATAATCACATGCAATTCCCTCTTTAATACTCTCAGGCAAACTAGAGTTTGCAACAGATTCAGGAGTTTCAAATTCACTCAAATCAGTCCCTGTTGTAAATGCAACCGGTGAATGGCATTGAATACAGAACCGTTCTCCTGTATTTGGTCTATGTGTCTGTTCTTCATTCCATCCAGAAAAAAACACGGGATCCTTCATTGCGTAGGCATGCATTGAATGTTGCCATTCATCATAATGTTCTTCATGACATTCTTTACATTCAGTTGCAGGAGTAAAATCATCTACTTCAATTTCAGTGGTAATAACGTGTCCGTTTGCATCTAAGGTATATAGCTTTTCAGACCAAGAGATTTCATTGGACGTATTTGAATCACATCCTATGAATATTAGAACTATAAATAAAATAAATCGTATCATTATTTACTTACTGTTGCTATACCACCTAACATTGGCATTGTCGGAGAAATTGGAATTGAACTTAACAGCTCACCATTGTGTGCATCGATAATATGTAGGTAACCATCGCTTCTCCCAGATACAAATATGGTTTCGTCATCTTGGGAGATATCAATACCATGCAACCCTTGAAAACTATTGTCATTCACTATCCAATCTAAATTCAAAGAATCACCGTTTACAAAAACTGATGCCACACCAGCACTCCCATCATATAAATTATCACCAGAGAGCGCAATATATACTTTATCGCCAAATGAATTTTTCTGAATATGCCATGGACTGGAATTCCAGTCAAATTGAAGCGTATCTAAAAGTGACATGGTATCTGTATCCCATAATTGAATCTGCCCCATTATTTCTTCGGATTCTCCTGTGTAAAAATTCTGATATAGCCCTGCAGAACAACTCACAACCAATTTATTATTAGGTAGGGTTACACATTGAATAGGTTTTAATCTTTTTATTGCAAAATCTGGTTGAAAATTAACCCCAAGTGAAGTATCAATTATTTCGTGAGTTATTGTATTTATTTTATAAAGCCAATCTGCTGTATTACTTGTTGTAAATATTTCAATTCCATCATCAGAAATAGCTATGCCGTGTGGAGCTGGGGAATCTAAATCAAACACGTGAGTATTATCCGAAAAACCAGTGGAGTTATATTCAATTGATTGGATATGATTTGAAATTGCACCAATATCTCCCATAGGCATCATACGTGATACATACAAAATCTGACGTAATTCATCAACAGCCATTAAAGCAGGAGAGTCCCCCACTTCAATCACATCGATAAGTGAATTGGTTTCGATTGAATATTGCAATACAAGACCACTTGAAATACATGTTACAAACCAGTATTTATTTGTATTATCTATAACTATAAAATGAGGGGTATGGTCCACTTCGTCTGGATAGTCTTGTAAATCATCGTCAATATTAACTGTTTCAACAATACTTCCTGTAATTTGATTTACAATAACGACTTCATCATTCATTTGGTCTGCAACATACACAACATTGTTATTATCAATTTCTTGATTACACCCCAACAAAAGAACCAAAATTATAAGCAGAAATTTATTCATTTATTTTTTTTATAGATAATGTTAGCACAAATGACGCAACGGGTTCATCACCATATTTG
>CAZCRK010000002.1:0-38930 GCA_964501035.1 uncultured bacterium | reverse complement strand
TAATTTGATTTACAATAACGACTTCATCATTCATTTGGTCTGCAACATAAACTACATCACAGTTATCTAATACTGCTGTTCCAACACACTCATCGTTACAGTCTAAGTATAAACAACTATCATCAAAGACGTTAGCATCAGCATTAAAATTACATGCAGAATAAATTGTACAACCATACACTTCTTTGGGTTCATCACATGTAAGTGCTAATAACCCTATTGATAACATTAATAGTTTTTTCATAATTAATTTACTTTTTCTTGATGGATAATGTTAGCACAAATGACGCAACGGGTTCATCACCATATTTGCTGGGAACTGTCGCTGTTAAATGTAAAGGAAGATTCTGTCTTTCTCCCGTTTCAGATGCTTTATGGACTAAATCACGTATTGCATTCCCATCCTTACAGGTAAACACAACATCACCATCTGCTCTTTTGTGAAACTCCGCCTTAAAATCTTTAAACACAAGTACCACTTTTTTATCAATTTTGTTGATATGATGCATTGCTAAGACTCCACCAGCCAAATCTGCTCCAACTGCTAACACACCAAAATACATTGATTTTACATGATTTTGTGTCTTTCGTTTCAATTTGATTCGAATAGATAAGCATTCATCCGATATATGGGTCACTTTTGGTCTGCAAAAAAATATCATTGGAATTTTGGTGAGTCCCAATAATCGAATAAATAATGTGGTTTTCTGAGCTGTGCTTAACATGTTCTCCTTAACTTGTCATTTTCAAAGCACTTAATTTAGAAGATAATTGTTTATTAAACAATCTTGCAAATGCTTTGTAAAAACATGTTACAATTAAATCCTCCCACTTTTTATTTATAATCTAGTAAAATGAAGCCTTGCATTTACTTAATAATTAGGGGATTTTGTGAAAAAATTGAATATTTTAGGGATTTTAATGTGGTTTCAGGTACTGATGGCTGCACCTATAAATCAAGAAACAGCTCTTTCAGTTGCAGATAATTTTTTGTTTTCTCAAAGTAGAAATGATGTTTCAATTGACCAAATTGAAGCATACACTCAAAACAGCATTCAACTATTTTATGTTATGCACTTATCTTCAGATGGATTCATTTTAGTTTCTGCAGATGATGCGATACTCCCTATAATCGGATATAGTTTTGAAAATTCTTTTAAATCTGGAAATCACCCAGTAAATATTAAGTGGTTGTTTGATCAGTTTTCACAAGAATTAACAAATCAAATTAATAGTGGTGATATTCCGACACATGTTAGCGAAGCTTGGGAACAATACTCACACCCTTTTATTGATAGAAATGATAGAGGAGTAGCACCGTTAATTTCAGCTCGTTTTGACCAAGGTTCAGGTTGGAACGCATTATGCCCAGATGACCCTGATGGACCTAGCAACCATGCTTTAGTTGGATGTGTTGCAGTTTCAATGTCACAAATCATGCATTATTGGTCATACCCCGAACAAGGTTCTGGCTCTCATGGATATAATTCTTGGCAATATGGATATTTAAGTGCTGACTTTGGTGATACATTCTACGATTTTGAAAATATGCCTAACAACTATGGAACATTAGCGTCACAAACATTACTGTATCACGCGGGTGTTGCAGTGAATATGGACTATGGTGCTGATGGTTCAGGTGCATGGGTTGTTGGTGGAAATCCATCTGCATATTATGCTATGAAAAATTATTTTCTTTTTGATAATAGTATGGATTACATCTATCCCTATCAATATTCCACATCTCAATACAGAAATATACTTCAAGATGAATTAGATAACAACCGTCCACTTATATACCGTGGATATAGTAGTGATGGTGGTCATGCTTGGAATATAGATGGTTATGATGATGAATATTTTCACTGTAACTGGGGTTGGGGCGGTTATGATAACGGTTACTTTCTATTAAGCACATTGGGTGGTTTTACAAGTGAACAAGCTGCAGTTATTCAAATTCAACCACAAAGTTTAAACACTCCTCATTTAGTGTTAAATTCTTATTCTACATCAGAAATTGATGGCGATGGTGATTCTGTGATTAATCCAGGTGAGAGTATGAATTTGATAGTAAATATTGAAAATTTAATTCCATGGAATGATGCTGTTTCCATTGATTTAGCACTTAGCTCAAATAGTGAAGACATTACGGTTGAACATGATTTTGTAAACATCAATGGGTTAGAAGCAGGTGAAGAATATGAAAATACAAGCCAACCATTTGTTATCACTGCATCTGAGAGTATTGATTTAAATAATCATACTCTGCACTTACATATGTTTGCCATGGGAGCAAATGATACATTTTTTGAAGATGAAGTTGAAATTCAAGTTAATGTTTCGATGTATCAAGTAGGATTTCCATACAATGTGACAAGTGAAGTAGAATCATCACCACTTGTTATCGATATAGATAATGATGGAGACAAAGAAATCTTTTTCGGTGACCATGCAGGCAAACTACATGGGTTGGATTCAGAAGGTAATTCGTTGTCTGGATTTCCATTTCAAGTACCCGGAAGTAGTAATGAAATTTGGGGCGCTCCTGCAGGTGCAGATTTAGATTTGGATGGTGATATAGAAATTATTTTTACATCAAAAAACAAACATTGTTATGTAATCAATCGATTTGGAAATATTGAAATGGAATATTTTGCTGACCAATATTTGATGGGAACACCATCTATAGCAAATATAGATGACGATGAAGAATTAGAAATTGTTATAGCTGGCTATACAACATCTGGGGATGTTTTTGCTATAAATCATGATGGAACCAATGTTGCAAATTTCCCTGTACAATTAAACGAAAAAGTATTAAAAGGTGTTGCAATCTCTGATATTGACTTTAACGGAAAAGATGATATAATTGTTGCTACAGAAAATGAAAAACTTCTATCTATCATCTTTGATAACGGTGAAATTGAAGATATTTTTACTGCAGATGATAAATTTAAAACTGTTCCATCTATTTTAGAAGCCAATGGTCAGCACGTTATTATGGCAGGAAATGAAAATGGTCATTTTTATGGTATGAATGCAAATGGAGATATCCTTTTTGATATTATAACGGGAGATAAAATACGATCATCTGTTGGATTTTTAGAAACTGCAGATGGGGTTGCAATTTTCTTTGGTTCTCAAGATGGTTATCTATATGGAATTGATCAATTTGGTCAACACCTCCCAAACTGGCCTCAATACATTGGAAACTTTGATATTGATTGTTCACCCATTTTTGCTGATTTAAATGATGATGGTGAGGTTGAGGTAATTTCCGGAACCGATGATGGCCATTTACTTGTTTTTCAATTGAATGGGACACCCTATCCCTCTAATTTCCTGAATTTTGAATATAGTTTTGAATCTTCGCCATCTGTTTTTAATTTAGATAGTGATGGTGATTTGGAGCTACTCTATGGCACAAATGTTGGACTCGCAGTAATTGATATAAAGGAATCTGCATCAGACATCAATTATTGGAATATGTATCAAGGGAACACGCATAGAACAGGTTCTTTTCAATCCATTTTAACCAATATTTTGCAGGGTGATTTAAATAATGATACACTGGTAAATGTTCAGGATATTGTTATAACTGTAAATATTGTGATTGGTCTTGTGAATCCGTCTGCAATTCAGATGCAAGCAGGTGATTTAAACAATGACGGCTTAATAGATGTATTGGATATTGTGACTTTAGTAAATATTATTATTGGTTAATATAAAAAAGCCCAGAACGTTCTGGGCTTTTTATTAAATTTATTTTACTGTCTTTTCTCTAATTCAACTCCACTCGCTGTGAAAGTAAAGTACTCTTTTTCTACTTTTTTACCGTCAACTTCTTCTTCATATGTACCAATGTTAAAGACCCCTTGTGCTTTTATATTTCTTCCTGCACCGTCTTTTGGCATAAAAAAGGCGTAATCTTTAAAGCGTACTGTGATTGACTCTTCACCATCTTTTACATCCACCCAACACCCTTTTTTCTGACATACTTCGGTCATTACTCCTTGTATTAGAAACTCTTGTCCAGCATTCTCCACTGAATTACGTACAATATGTTGAATTGAAGTTGAATTTTCTAACGTAATTTCATCTCCAAAATAATCAGCTTCAACACCATTGTTTCCACACGATATAAGCCACATTAAACTCAATAATAAAATACTAAAATTCTTCACTTTGCTTCCTTTCTTTTCTTAGTTCTTCTTTCAGAATTTATTAAAACAAAAAACATATATACTCCCGTTACAGACATTACAATAAGTGCTACAGATATCAAATCATAGTAAATCCAAGCCCATTTTCCAAAGAACTCGCCTGAATGTAAATCGTACATTAACCAAGAAAGGGGTACAGAGTCTGCATCTTTCTTGTAATGGGTTGTGATACCCTGAGCTGCCCGCATATTATCTAACTTTGTCTGATAACTATCAGGTAAAATGGATGTTGGCACACGTGTTTTAGCAAAAAATTGTGTATCATGTTCATGTATCAAAACAATACCAGTAATCGAAATAATAATCAAAATTATGGAAGAGATTGTCATCAACCATTTCCAATTACTAAATGCGTACCTGTGTGTTAATCTCCAAACTTTATAACTCATATTTCCTCAAAATATTAATGCAAAATTTATCAATGAAATGAATATCTAAATAAGAATTATCTCACTGTTAGAACTGGTACTTTAGATTTTTTAACAATACGTTCTGTTGTGCTTCCAAAAAACAAATGAGAAAGTCCAGTTAAGCCATGTGTAGCCATTACAATTAAATCAATATTAAATTCTTCAACTGTATCCAAAATTTCTGAAACTGCTTTACCATTTTTTACAATTATTCTGCTTGCAATTTCTTCAGGAATTTGATTGTCACACCACTCAATCAATCGCTCTTGAGCAGATTCAGAACGTTTTGTATCTACTTCAATGGGAGGAACTTCTGCCCATTGGTAATCATACGAATGCTCAATAGGTTCAACAACATGTAACACATAAAGCTTTGAATTTAACTTTTTTACTAACATCAAAGCATGCTCTACTGCATGATTAGATAACTCTGAAAAATCAGTGGTTATCATAATATTTTTATACTTATTGGTTGATTCTACCATATTTCCCCCATTCTAATTAAATTGATTAAATAAATTTACACATTTTTTAATAATATTAAATAGGACTATTATATCTTATTTGTTTAATTTATACTACAAGCAAATAATTGCAAAATGGAGATTTTAAAATGCATTATGATTTAGCTGAGTTAGAAATTGAAGATAAAACTATTAAAGTTCATAAAAAAGGTATTGAACTTATCCATGATCCAATTTTAAATAAAGGAAGTGGCTTCCCGGATTGTGAAAGAGATGCATTAGAATTAAGAGGATTAGTACCACCTCAAGTTGTGAGTATCGATGATCAAGTTGAGCGTGTAATGGAAAACTTTCATTCCAAAGAAACGGATATTGAAAGGTACATTCATCTAGAATCTTTACATGATAGGAATGAAACATTATATTACCGAATATTAGTTGAAAATGTAGAAGAAATCACCCCCATTATTTATACACCAGTCGTCGGATTAGCTTGTCAAAAATATAATCATATCTATCGACGTTCTCGCGGAATGTATTTCAGTACAAGTGATCGTGGAAATTTTGAGCAAATGACCAAAAGTTGGAAAAATGATGATGTGCAAATAATTGTTGTTTCTGATGGTAGTAGAATTTTGGGATTGGGCGATTTAGGTACAAATGGAATGGGTATTCCAATCGGTAAACTTTCACTATATGTTGCATGTGCTGGAATACATCCTAAAAATACACTACCTGTTTTATTGGATACAGGAACTAATAATCAATCTCTCCAACAAGACCCATTATATTTAGGTGCAAAGCACCCCAGACTTGCAGGTGATGTCTTTTATGAAATGGTGGATGAATTTATTCAATCTGCTATACACAGATGGCCAAATGTGCTTATTCAATTTGAAGACTTTACCAATGATCATGCATTTAAACTATTAGAAAAATATAGAAAGAATATCCTATGTTTTAATGATGATATTCAAGGCACAGGTTCTGTAGCATTAGCTGGAATTTTAGCATCACTTAGAATTACTAAAGAAAAATTATCTGACCAACGAATTATATTTTTAGGAGCTGGCTCTGCAGGTATTGGAATTGCAGACTCAATTTCAGCTGGAATTCGTGATGGAGAAGGAATTGCTTTAGAAGACGCAAGAAAACAATTTTGGTTTTTAGATTCTAAAGGTTTAGTGTGCAATGGACGAGGTGACACACTTGCGGAACATAAAATTCCATACGCAAGAAATGAAGATTTTAAAGAATCGTTACTTGAAGTAGTTAAAGACGTAAAGCCAACTATATTAATGGGATTAAGTGGTCAACCAGGCACATTTAATGAAGATGTCATTCGTGAAATGTCCAAACATGTCGAAAAGCCTATTATTTTTGCATTATCAAATCCAACTTCTAAAGCAGAATGTACAGCTGAACAAGCATATAAATGGACAAATGGGCAAGCAATCTTTGCAAGCGGTAGTCCATTTAATCCTGTTAATTTTAAGGGTAAAACTTTAATTCCGGGGCAAGGAAACAATATGTATATTTTTCCTGGGGTTGGTTTAGGTGCAATTTTAAGTCAAGCAAAATTTATTCCTAACTCCGTGTTTTATGTTGCTGCAAAAAAACTGGCTGAATTGGTTACGGATGAAGAACTATCCTACCACCGTGTATATCCAGATATTAAATCAATTCGAGCAATTTCAACTGAGATTGCAAGTGAAGTAAGTAGATATATGCGGGATAATAATTTAGCTAACAATACGTTGCCCTCTTCAGGGATGTATGATTTTGTGAAACATAAAATGTTTTGGCCAGAATATATGAACTACTCTTATGAGGAATAATAAAAAAGCCCAGTTTAAACTGGGCTTTTTTTAGATTCAATTATGTTACTTAATTGAAATCCTGTTTACCACTGGTTGAACGGGTTCAGTTTTTGGTAGTTCAACCTTCAATACTCCATTTTTAAACTTTGCACTAATTTTGCTCTCATCTATATTTTCTGGCAAATTAAATGCTCTACTGAAAGCACCTCTGTTTTGTTCAAAAGTTAGCCAAACATCATTTTCTTGTGATTCTTCATTTTTTCGTTCTCCAGAAACACTTAATACACCCTCACTCACATCTATTTCAATATCTTTTTTGGTGAGTCCAGGTAAATCTGCAAATAATACAAATTGCTTTTCAGTTTCTTTTATATTGAATGAAGGTACCCAACCATTATCACCAATACCTTTTTCGAACAACTTATGAAATACTGTATCCATATCATCAAAAACATTATTTATTGGCAATCTATTTGTCCATTTTACGAGTGTCATTTTTTTCTCCTTTTATTTTTAAATTAAAATTAAACTCGATTTTTTAGTTACAAATAAAGTACCAATTAATAAAGCAAGACAAAATGTATTAATGGAATGTCACATTGTCTGCATGGTATGTCAATATGTCTTTATTGGTCAGGGTTTAAGCAGGACTGACATAAGCAATTACTCAATCTCTTGTCAATAGATTGTACTGGAAATCTAAAACACCAACAGGAATCTTGCTTGTTTTCTATATCACAAACAAAAGGTGTATCGCATTTAGGGCACTTGTTGAATTTTATCTCATCAAATTGAGATTTGGTAACTTTGAATAAAACATGTTCAGCTAATTTATGCTTTGATGGAAGCTTTGGATGTAAAAAGTTCTGTTTGCTATTTTGCATACCCACCCTCTGCATAACTCGAATAGAATCTGTATTTAGCTTTGATGTGAACGATACAACTTCATCAAGTTTTAACTGTTTAAATGCAAATTGTAATGAGGCAAATGCACCTTTAGTGGCAAAACCATTACCCTAAAATGCTGAAGGTAATCGCCACCCTACTTCAACACATGGAGAAAAAGGTAGGTAATCAGGTTTATGTAGGCCGATAAAACCAATGAACGATTCAATACTCTTTAATTCTACAGCCCATAACCCCCACCCATTATTATCAATGTTTGAACGAATCTTATCTGCTAAATTATTACTTTCAAATTGGGACAACACATTTGGAAAATATTTCATTATCAATGGATCTGCATTCATTGGACAAATCTAGAATAGTCAGTATTTTCCCATTGACGCAATATCAACCGGGGGGTTTCAATGTGTTTTACTAATTAATAAGATAACTAATTACAGCCCATCCTGTAAAAATTCCAATAATACCAAAAATCCCAGCTAAGTTATCTGGTGAAGGTGGTGTAAATTTAAAAAAAGCGAATACGCCACCTATTATCAAACCTAATCCAGCAGCTTTAAATGCTAAAAACATCTCTGAAGCATTAAATAGTTCTTTCATTTGTATTTCCTTTATAAAAGTTACATAAATTGTTTAATACACATTCATTGCACTGAGGTCTTCGAGCTATGCACACTGCTCTACCATGGTCAATGATTAAATGTGTAAAAAGAGTCCAATCTTGCTTATTGGTAATGATTTTTTCTAATTCTCTTTCAATTATTACCGCATTTTTAGATGTTACAAATCCCAGTAGATTACAAATTCGTGTAACATGTGTATCGACTACAATCCCTGGGATATTGAAAACATTCCCCAAGACCACATTGGCAGTTTTTCTTCCAACGCCTGGAAGGGCTATAAGTTCTTTCAATGTAGTTGGGACCTTACCACTATACTCATTTACCAAAGCCTGAGACATCCCTAAAATAGATTTAGCTTTATTATTATAAAATCCGGTAGAATAAATTTCCTTTCCAATCTCTTCAATAGATAACTCAGTAAAATCATAAGCTGTTGGATATTTTTCAAACAGTGGAATCACAACTTTATTTACGCGCTCATCTGTACATTGAGCAGACAGAATAGTTGCGACCAATAACTGAAAGGGAGTTTTAAATTCTAATGAACATTTTGAATTTGGGTATTCCTTTTTAAGCAATTGAATTACTTGGGCAATTCTATTTTTATCTTTCTGAAGTGAGTTATGCATTACTCATTAACTTTTCAATTGTTTTACCTAAATTTTTAACAAGTGATAGACGTACAAATACAATATCACAACCGGCCTTAGATGCCATTTCTTGCAGGGTTTTATCAAACGTATCCATATATCCAATTGTCATTGATGTAGAACAATTTCTAATTTGCTTGATTCTTTGCAGCTTGTCTTTAGTTGAGTTTGATATATTTAAAATAATGATTCGTTTTTCTTGAGTATCACATTCCAACAAGAATGGCTCATCACCTTCTACAAATTCCAACTCACATGAATACATATTGCAAACATTGGCAACAATAGATGATAAATACATGTCATCTGTCTCAACGTAAAATTTATAATTTCCTTCAAACATAATCAGATCGCCTGACTTCTTCAATTATATTAAAATATTTTTTGCCTTTGGTAATTTTAACTGCAACAGTTTCTGGGTCATGATAAAAAAACAACCACCACCCCTCTTTTGCTGCTTGGTTTAAGAATCTTGTTTTTTCCTTTAATGTTTGCAGTGCATGTAAATCATAGCCCATAATCCATGGTAATTTTAAATGAGATTTAAGGGGTATCAAATCTCCACAAAACACTAAAATGTCACCATCACTTTCAACTTTTACCAACTGCTGACCAGGCGTATGTCCATCAACTCTGATTCCAGAAACACCAGGCAATATTTCTGCATTGGAATCGACCAAATTTAAAATTCCATAATCTTGAATTGGTATAAAATTTTCAGATAGATAACTTGCTTTATCCCGCGGATTTGGCTTTACTGCTGCATCCCAATTTTCCTTTGAAATATGGTATGTTGCATCTAAAAATGTTGGAATATTCTCATCGTTATCACCTGTTTTTGTAGCACCTCCAGCATGGTCAAAATGCAAATGTGTAATTATTATATCTGTTATATTATTAAGACTATATTCATTATTGCTTAAAGTATTACTTGATATGTTATTTTTATGTTTTACATCAAACATATTGTAAAAAGATTCCGGGTGCTTATCACCTATCCCAGTTTCAATTAGAACTTTTGAAACACCATCATCCAATACTAAACATCTCATTGCAAGTTCAATTCTGTTTAATGTATCAGGTGGGTTTGTTTTTTCCCATAAAACTTTGGGAACAGAACCCATCATTGCACCGCCATCTAACCGAAAGGTACCAGTTTCAAGTACTGTTAATTTCCATTTGCCTATTTTATTTAACATTCACGTAACCATTTATATTGCAATTAAATTTAACCATAAAATCCAATGTGTAAATATGTTTAATCCTGCATGTGATTTACCTTAAATTTCCGTTGTGATTTCACCACTTAAAAATTAAGATATGCCACAAGCAGGAATTCATGCAATTGTTGGCTTTGGATTTTCTAAACTATTTCCAAAAGAGAAATGGCTATATACCTCTATCATTTTTGGTTCTATTTTACCAGACCTTGATTCAATTATTGTTGCTTTTGCAACCATCTTTACCAATGTTGAGAACCCCATTTCATTATATCATAGAACGTTTTCCCATAGTATATTTACGTGCTTGATTTTATTTTTGGTCTTTGCTATACTGAGTGAAGTTAGAAAAAATCCTAATCTTAAAATTATTGGGAAAGGCATTGTTATCGGCATGCTTTCTCACATAGTATTGGATACATTCTTGTGGTTTAGAAGTATTCACTTTTTATGGCCATTACCCGTATCACATTTTGATATATGGTTTTTTGCAGATATTCCGAACATAATTCACCAATTACTAATGGTTTTGGAATTTATTTTGTTTAGACTTTATGGATACATTTTGATGCGCACAATAATGTCTCACCCTATAGGACATACTTGGCTGCTGAAACCCTTAAGCATTTGGATGAGAATAGAACTGTGGTTGTTTTTTATCTTCCTGGCAATTGTGTATTCCCAAACACCATTGTTTACAATTCTATTTGGAACTGTGTATATTCCCTCCCTCATAATGGCATTAATTTCAACATATTTAAGCAGACATTCAATTGAAGCATTTATCATTCATTATAAACAAAAGGATATAAATGGGCATTAATACAGAGCTTCATTGGCTAACAAAATTTTTCACCTATTCTTCTATCCAGGTCAAGATTATTGCTTCAATTCTAGCAATTTTACTCTTTTTTATAATTAGAAGAATTATTCTCAAACTCGTAATGAATCGTACAGAGAATATAAAAGTACGATACCAATGGAATAAAATTTCAAGCTATGTTGTATTTATTCTGGGATTTATAATTATTGGTCGTATATGGTTTAAAGGGGTTCAATCTATTGCAACATATTTGGGACTTTTATCTGCAGGTATCGCGATTTCTTTAAAAGACCCTATTACAAATATTTTTGGTTTTCTATTTATCTTATGGAGGTCACCACTAGAAGTTGGTGATCGAGTTCAAATTGGCGAGCATGCTGGAGATGTTATTGATGTAAATTTATTTAAATTTACATTAATGGAAATAGGTAACTGGGTTGACGCAGACCAAAGTACCGGAAGAATTATTCATATACCTAATGGTAAATTGTTTATAGAAACAGTGGCCAATTACGGTAAAGGATTTAAATATATTTGGAATGAAATTCCTGTACTACTCACTTTTGAAAGTGATTGGGAAAAAGGAAAAGATATTCTGGAAAAGATTGGTACAAAGCATGCAGCCCATTTGACAAAGGCAGCTACAAAACGGTTAAAAGAAACGTCAAAACAATTTATGATTTTGATGCCTCAGTTTAAACCAGAAGTATATACTAAAGTAGAAGATTGTGGAATAAATCTAACAATCCGATACTTGTGTAATCCACGAAAACGACGGAAAAGCGAACAAGAAATTTGGGAAGATGTATTGATTGAATTTGCAGAACATAAGGACATTGATTTTGCATATCCAACAACTAGATTTTACAATAATATTACTGAAGGTAAGCATGCGGAAGAATAAATCATGGAACAAGGGTGTTTTTTCTCCGTCAAAAGAATTTAAGAAAAAGGAGAACTATTGGAAAATATAGCACCTTTCGTACTCTCGGTAGGACTTATTATTTTTGCTGCACATTTGTTTACAGCTATTTTTGAACGCACCAAAATACCTGATGTACTTCCATTAATCATTTTGGGAATTATTATAGGTCCAACAATGTTTAACATTGTATCTGTAAACGATTTTGGTTATGTGGGACCACTTTTAAGTGCTATTGCATTAATACTCATGTTATTTGAAGGCGGTAGCCATTTAACGTTAGATGTATTAAGAACTACATTAAAAAATTGTGTTTCACTTGCTGTGTCAACTTTTATTTTCACTTTTGTAATTTCAGCTTGCACCATTTATTATGTTTTTGGTGGAGGAATCCTACCTGCATTCTTTACTGGTGCAGTTTTAGGCAGTATATCCCCTGCAGTTGTTGTTCCAATTGTTAAAATGTTAAACGTATCAGAAAAAACAAAATCCTTACTTGTTGTAGAATCGGCAATTACAGATGTATTGAGTATTGTTTTGGCTTTGGGAGTTCTTAAAGCATTTCAATTTGGACAAACCTCATTGGTTGAATTTATAGGCACTAATTTAATAGCAACCATGGCTATGTCGCTTCTTGTGGGTTTTGGTGGTGCGTTAATCTGGTCAGCTATTTTAGAAAAACTACGAAAATTCCCTAATACAATTTTTACTTCCTTAGCATTTACTTTCATCCTTTATGGTTTTTCTGAAAGTTTGGGATATAGTGGTCCTCTTGCAATTCTTGTTTTTGGACTGGTTCTTGCAAATTCTCAAAAAATTCCATTACATTTTATTCAAAAATTTGGCACTGATCACCTAGTTGAGTTTACCAATATAGAAAAGACACTTTTTTCAGAAGTTATTTTCTTAGTTAAAACATTTTTCTTTATTTTTCTAGGTATTTCAATTCAATTTGGAGAAGTAAAAATATTATTGTTTGCACTGATTCTAACATTTCTAATTTATGGTAGTAGATTAGTTTTAACACGCATTATTGTAAACAAAAATACCACAGTGCTGGATGCATCATTAATATCAATGATTGTTCCAAAAGGATTGGCTGCAGCAGTGCTTGCTGAGGTTCCAATGCATATGGGTTTCGAAGATCATTATTTAGTTATGTTTGAAGAAATAAGAGCTATTGTTTACGGTGTAATTTTCTTTAGCATACTATTAACAGCAATCTTGATTATGTTCCAAGAAAGAGGCAAATCAACATCATTTATGAAAAACTGGTTTTCAAGTTTTAAACTAAACTAAATAGAAGAAGGATATTATGACAGAAATATTAACTAAAAATGCTCAAAAAACAGGTGCTGAGAATGTACGATGGGATTTAACTGATTTATGTAATGGAATTGGTGATCCAAAAATTGAAGCCGTACTGAATAATGGAGTCAAAGAAGCAAAGCAGTTTGCTGAAGATTATAAAGGAAAATTAAACACACTATCAGATACTGATCTTAAAGATGCATTTGAAAAATTTGAAAGCATTTTCACCCCTTTATATAAAATCAGTCAATTTTCTGGACTTGCGGTTTCAGTTAATACGAGTGATGATGTTACTAAAACATTAGAAATGTCTGTTGAAGAAAAACTATCAAATATATCAAATCAATTGGTATTCTTTAACCTAGAATTAGCTAAACTGGATAATTTAGAAACATTAGAAAATTCAGCGGTTTTGTCTAATTATAAATATTCACTCGAACAAACTAGAAAAACTCAAAAATATAATCTATCTGAAAAAGAAGAGCAATTATCAACCTTGAAAAACATTACAGGGAAAAATGCTTTTAAAAAATTATATGGTGAGTTTACATCTAACTTTTCATTTGATTTTGAGATTGATGGTAAAACAAAAAAAATGACGTTAGAAGAAATTCGTGCATTAAGACAGCACCCTGATGCAAAAGTTAGACAACGTGCAATGAAAACAGTTTTAGATACTTTCAAAGATAATAAGTTGATTTTTACGAATATTTTCAATAATATCATTAAAGATTTCAACATTAATAAAGATACTCGAAACTATCCCTCACCTATTAGTGTGATGAATATTAACAATGATTTAGATGATAAGTCAGTTCAAGCGCTCATAGATGTTACAACGGAGTCGTATTCTTTGGTTCAACGATACTATAAGCTGAAAAAGAAAATGTTAGGTTTAGAAAAACTAACTTTAGCTGATATCTATGCACCGTTGCCGGATGTATCAAAAAAATATTCGTATGAAGAATCAAAACAACTAGTTTTGGATGCATTCAAGTCATTTGATGATGATTTTTATGAAATGGCAAAGTCTATGTTTGATGAACAAAGAATAGATGCACCAGCTGTAGCAAATAAACGTGGCGGTGCTTTTTGTTCTAGCTCAAGTCCAGATGTAAAACCCTATGTGTTACTGAATTTTACTGGAAATCTAAGAGATGTTTCAACAATGGCTCATGAGTTAGGGCATGCAATTCATGCAATGCTTGCAAGCAAGCAATCATTGTTTAACTATCATTCAATACTACCACTTGCAGAAACAGCTTCAGTTTTCTCTGAAATGGTGTTAACTAATATGTTGTTAAATCAAGATTTAGATAAATCAACAAAAATGACACTATTAACGAGCAAGCTTGAAGATATTTTTGCAACAAGTCATAGACAAAATATGTTTAGTAGATTTGAAATTGCTTCACATGATTTAATTTCAAATAAACTAGCTTCATCAGATGAATTATGTGGTTTGTATCGTAAAGAACTTGAGTTAATGTTTGGTGATGCAGTTGAATATACCGATGAATATGATTGGGAATGGTCAACTATCCCTCATATGTTAAATGTACCATTTTATGTGTATGCATACAATTTTGCTAATCTGTTGGTGTTAGCATTATATCAACAATTCTTGGATGAAGGTGATAATTTTATTCCTAAGTTTAAGGAGTTCTTAGCTTCTGGTGGATCTGCAAGCCCAACAGAGTTAACATCTGGATTGGGTATAGATATTAATGATGCAAACTTTTGGAGGAAAAGCGTCAAATTCATTGAATCTTTAATTGACCAATTAGAAACACTTATTGATGAGTAACAATATAAAAAGCATCGATTTTTTCGGTGCTTTTTGTTATATTTTTCTTTTTATATATATCTATTCTTGTGAAATTTTCCCTATATGTTTAAACCAAAAAAACATATACTTGAACATAATGAGAGGGTTAGATGAATACCTATACAAGCGGTAATGAAAATACAAAATCTGATTTTTTTATTTCATACACTCCAAATACATCTGATAAACTTCAGATAGATATCATTTCTAAAACAAAAATACTCCATGACATAAAACTAACAGAAGTTGTGCATTCTACATTGAAGGATTTAGGCATTACATCCGGTACGTTTTTAATCAAGGATAATGGCGGACAGTATTTTGTATTGAAGGCACGTATTGAAGCCACAGTAAAATCAGCCCACCCAGGCTTAAAACTAGAGTCACTCCCTGAAATGAAGGAACATTGTACATATAATTCTACTCGCGATAGATTTAGACGAAGTAGATTATATTTACCCGGTTCACAACCAAAATTAATGATGAATGCAGGAATTCACAAACCGGATGGTATCATTTTGGATTTGGAGGATTCTGTAGCACCATCAGAAAAAATGTCGGCTCGGTTTATTGTGCGAAATGCACTTAGAACACTTGACTTTTTTGGCGCTGAACGAATGGTGAGAATCAATCAAGGTGAATTGGGATTACAAGATATCGAAGCAATTGTCCCACATAATGTTCATTTAATTTTAATCCCTAAAATTGAAACTCCTGAAGAACTACATAAGTTTGACAACAAAATTTCAGAAGTGATGAAAAAATGCGGACGCTCAAAACCTGTTTACTTGATGCCAATTTTAGAATCAGCACTCGGAATTTTAAATGCTCTATCCATTGCTCAAGCCAGCAAACATAATGTGGCATTAGCGATTGGACTTGAAGACTATACAGCAGATATTGGAACTCAACGAACCCATAAAGGTAATGAGTCATTTTTTGCGCGCTCAATGTTGGTGAATGCAGCGCGAGCGACAGGAATACAACCGATAGATACTGTGTTCTCTGATGTAAATGATGAAGAAGGATTAAGAGCATCTGTTCAGGAAGCAAAATCACTTGGTTTTGATGGTAAGGGATGCATTCATCCACGACAAATTAATCCAATAAACGAAGAATTTACTCCATCAGAATCTGAAATCGAAAAAGCAAAGAAAATTGTACTGGCGTTTGATGAAGCAGAAGCAAAAGGATTAGGAGTGGTTTCACTTGGTTCAAAAATGATTGATCCGCCAGTCGTAAAACGGGCAATTCATACTGTTAACTTAGCAATAGCATCAGGAATGTTAGGGGAAAAATGGAAGGATTAGATTTAGTAAAAAATGCAGTTGGAAGAATGGTTCCAACAGAAGTGAATGGAAAAAAGACAATACCTTTTAAAGGTGTGGGTAAACATTCACCAACAGGCACCAAGGCTGCTCCTCCAATCAGTTCATGTAATGATTATCCATTAGATGGAAACAAAATTGTGGATTCATTGCAAGTAGCTTTGGAAAAATGCGGACTCAAAGATGGAATGACTGTTTCATCGCACCATCATTTCAGAAATGGTGATTTAGTCATGAATCAAGTTTTTGATATCGCATCTGAAAAGGGTGTTAAAGATTTGATGTGGTTTCCATCTGCTGCATTTCCATGTCACAAACCAATGATAGAGCATATGAATAATGGAGTGATTCATCATATTGAAGGATCGTTAAACGGTCCACTTGGTAAAAATGCTTCTGAAGGTAATATGGACGGATTGGCAGTTTTGAGATCTCATGGAGGTCGTTGGCAAGCTGTACAAGATGGTGAAGTACATATTGATATTGCTGTTATCGCCACACCGACCGCTGATATGATGGGAAATGCAACGGGTGATCGCGGTCCCTCAGCATGCGGTTTACTCGGGTTTGGACTAGTAGATTCAATGTATGCTGATAAAGTGATTGTAGTAACAGATAATTTAGTACCCTTCCCATGTGTACCGTGGCAGATTCAAGGGCAAAATGTAGATTATGTTGTTGTTCTGGATAAAATCGGTGAACCTGAAAAAATTGTGTCAGGAACAACCAAACTCACTAAATCACCCGATAGACTTTTTATTGCTGAACTCACTGCAAAGTTTGTGAGGGAAGCAGGAATTCTGAAAGATGGATTCTCGTTTCAAGCAGGTGCAGGTGGAACATCTCTTGCATTTGCAATATACCTAAAAGAAATGATGAAAGAAGCCAATATCAAAGCACGATTTATTAGAGGTGGGTCCAATAAATATTTGGTTGAAATGTTAGAAGAAGGATTAACCGACTATATCCTAGATGGGCAAACTTTTGATTTAGATGGTGTACGGTCAATGCGAGAAAACGGTGGACATCAAAATACATCTCCATTTACATCTTATAATTGGCACGGAAAAGGTAATTTTGCTGGAATACTTGATGCAGTTGTTTTAGGTGCAACGGAAGTAGATGTGAATTTTAATGCAAATGTGGTAACACATTCTGATGGTCAAATGTTGCACGGTATTGGTGGTTGGCAAAATTGTTTATTCTCAAAATGCACCATTTTACCTATTCCATCATTTAGAAATCGACTTCCTATTATTGTTGATGAAGTTACGACAATAGTTGGACCAGGTGAACTTATTGATGTAATTGTAACTGAGCGTGGAATAGCAATCAATCCATTACGACAAGATTTAATTGAAGCAACCAAACATAGTGGTTTACCCATACGAACCATTGAAGATATTAAAGCAGAAGTGGATGATATGCTTGGTGGTGCACCTCAAAAACCAGAATTTACTGATGAAGTCGTTGGTGTGGTCAAATGGGTGGACGGAACCGTCATTGATTCAATATTTAAAGTAAAGAAGTAAACCGCGAATTACACTAATTTCGCTAAAGAGAAGATATAATGCAAAAAGAGACTAAAGATATAAGATATGTTGTGGATGTGAACTTAGAAACTCAACAAATTGTAGAATGGCAGTTTGATCATAAAAAAAGACCTTAAGCAAACTTTGGAGAATCCCTATCATCGAATATATCTAAGTAAGGGACAATACAATAAGTTGGTTAGAAAATTAGAATCCGAAATTTCAAAATGAATTCGCGACATTCGCGGGTAAAAAAGGAGAAAATGAAATGAAAGAACAAGTACTAAAAATATGGCCAGAAATAAACTGGATTAAAGATGAAACCATAAAACAGAAAACACTTGATGCGTGGGTGTGGGCAATCGAAAACTCGGTATTAACTCCAGAAGATTTGGAAACGATTCCGTTTTCCTTGCTCATTAAAGACTGTAATGTGTCATTTATGAATCATAAACGCACTTGTGTGCATTTATCAGTGGATATTGCCAAACGAATGCAAGATAATTTTGGTGATGAAATTGAAATTGATATGGATACACTCATTTCAGGTGCAATCTTAATTGACATTGGCAAATTGTTTGAATACGAAATTGTAGATGGAAAATTAACCACTTCAAATTATGGTAAAATTGTACGACATCCATTCAGTGGTTTAGCCGTTGCAGCACGATTTGATTTATCACCAGAAATCCAACATATTATTGGAACACATTCAAAAGAAGGTGATTTAGGCAAACGAACCACTGAATCTATCATAGTACATCACGCAGATTTTGTGAGTTTCGAACCATTTAAATAAAACTGAACCACAAATTACGCTAATTTCGCGAAAGAAAAATGAAATGACATTAATTCACAAAGAATTAGCCTGTAAAATAATACTTGAACTTAAATAAGTCAAGAAGTTAGGTGATATTGAAAAAGCCCAGGTTATTAACTATTTGAAAGTAACCGGTATAGAACTTGGAATATTAATCAACTTTGGTGAAGAATCACTCAAATATGAAAGAATCATTTTAACAAATTAATTAGCGCAATTAGTGCAATTCGCGGTTAAAAAGAGAGGATATATGAAACAGAATTTAATTGAGAAAATAGCCCAAAAATATGCAGTTGGCTTAGAAGACGGACATACTGTGAAAAGTGGAGATTTTATATCTATTAAACCAGATCACTGTATGACTCACGATAATACAGGTGCGGTGATGAATAAATTTAAATCCATTGGTGCCACCAAAATGGCAGACCCACGCTTGCCGGTATATGCTCTTGACCATAATGTTCAAGACACATCCGAAGCCAATTTAAAGAAATATGCAGGAATTGAAAGTTTTGCCGATGAAATGGGTGTAGATTTTTATCCTGCAGGTCGTGGAATTGGACATCAAATTATGTGTGAAGAAGGTTATGCATTCCCAGGCGGAATGATGGTTGCTTCTGATAGTCATTCGAATATGTATGGTGGTTTGGGTGTTCTTGGAACTCCGGTTGTCCGTACGGATGCGGCTGCACTTTGGGCGACAGGTCGCACATGGTGGCAAGTTCCTCCAGTTGCCAAAGTTGCGTTAAACGGAACGCTTAAACCGGGTGTTGCAGGTAAAGATGTGATTTTAGCCATTTGTGGACATTTCAATAAGGATGAAGCGCTCAATCACGCATTGGAATTTAGCGGAGACGGTTTACATCAATTTTCAATTGATCAACGATTAACTATTGCCAATATGACCACCGAATGGGGTGCGTTGGCGGGTGTGTTCCCAATCGACCAAATTACAATTGATTGGCTCAGAAATCGTGCAGATTTTGTTGCTGAACGTGGGTTAGCAGGTGTAAAATCTGATATTGATTCTGTAAATGGTCTCCATCCACGAATGAATCATATACGCATAGAAGAATTACTAGATAATCTCCCACTAGCAGATGAAGATGCATATTATGCTAAAACATTTACTATCGATTTAGGTTCAATTCAACCCTTTATCGCTGGTCCTGATAACCTCAAAACCACAATGACAATCACAGATGCAGAAGCAAAGAATATGAAAATTGATAAAGCATATTTGGTTTCCTGTGTGAATTCACGAGTTGAGGATTTAGCCCAAGCGGCTGAAGTTGTCACTGGCAAATCCGTTGCTGATGGTGTTGAGTTTTATGTAGCTGCTGCGTCAAGTGAAGTTCAAGCCGAAAGTGAACGACGAGGTGATTGGCAAAAATTGGTTGATGCTGGGGCAATAACAATTCCTCCGGGTTGTGGAATGTGCATCGGTTTAGGTGTGGGATTATTAGAAGAAAATGAAATCGGAATCTCAGCAACAAACCGAAATTTTAAAGGTAGAATGGGTGCAAAATCCGCAAAAGCATATTTGGGCTCACCTGTTGTGGTTGCAGCATCGGCAATTGCAGGGGAAATTACTTCGCCTGCGAGATTTGACAACACTCAACCGATTGGAACAATGGAAAAACATCATAAAAATACAAGTGGATCTGCATCAGTTACAATAATGGATGGTTTTCCAGAATCATTAACGGGTGAATTGATTTTTTGCCACCAAGATAACTTGAACACTGACGGTATTTATCCCGGAAAATACACTTATATTGATGATTTTACTCCAGAGCAACAGGCAGAAGTTGTGATGGAAAATTATGACACTGAATTTGGCAATATAGTTAAAGAAGGTGATTTTGTTGTGGGTGGATATAATTTCGGGTCAGGTTCATCTCGCGAACAGGCCGCCACTGCTCTAAAATATCGCGGAATTAAAATGGTCCTTGCAGGTTCATTTTCCGAAACCTACAAACGAAATGCAATCAATAATGGATTTTTAGTAATCGAAGCACCTGAACTGGTGAATGATTTAAAATCTCAATTTGGTGAAGAAAAACTCACGGTAAAAACAGGATTAACTTCAACACTCAATTTTGCTAAAGCAGAATTAATGGTAAATGAAAAAGTGTATGCTATATCTCCGGTTGGAGTAGCCGCACAAGAGTTAATTTTGACTGGCGGTCTGGAAAATTGGGTGAAAGAAAAGATTTAATATAATAATAACAAATTGCGTAAAATAATGTAGTAATTAATATTCAGAAAAGGATAAAATAATGGATAAAAGAACAATTGTTACAATGCCAGGTGATGGTATTGGTAAAAATGTACTTGAAGAAACTATAAGAGTTTTAGATGTTGCAGGGTTTGATGCAAACTATGTGGAAGGTGATATTGGATGGGAGTTTTGGTGCAATGAAGGAGACCCACTACCCCAACGAACGATTGACCTTATTGCAGAACATAAAATTGCTTTATTTGGAGCAATTACGTCAAAACCAAAGGATGAAGCTTTTGATGAACTATCTCCTGAATTAAAAGAAAAAGGATTAGTTTATGCAAGTCCAATTGTAAGACTTCGGCAACATTTTGGTTTAGATATTTGTATGCGACCATGTAAATCGTATAAGGGTAATCCTTTAAACTTCATTCGAAGGGGTCCAAATGATACAATTGAAGAACCATTAGTTGATGCAGTTATTTTCCGTCAAAACACAGAGGGCTTATATGGTGGTGTTGAATGGAGTAATCCACCTGCTCCAGTGTATGATGCATTAATGTCACATCCACGGTTTTCCAAAAACTTTGGTTGGTGCCCAGTTGAAGAAATTTCTGTTTCTACGCGTATTTTCTCAAAGAAATTTACAGAACGAATTTTACGGGCAGCATTTGATTATGCGAAAAAATATGGATATAAATCTGTAACGGTTTGTGAAAAACCAAATGTGATTCGTGAAACATCTGGAATGATGTATAAAATGGCACAACAGATACAAAAAGCAGATTTTTCTGATATTGAACTCTGGAACACAAATATTGATGCTCAAATGATGTGGTTAACGAAAAATCCTGAAAATTATGGAGTCATTGTAGCAGGAAATATGTTTGGAGATATTGTTTCAGATGGATTTGCAGGTTTAATTGGTGGATTGGGATTTGCATCATCAGCGCAGTTTAACCCTGAAACAGGTATTGGTGTGTTTGAACCTACACATGGTTCTGCTCCTAAATATGCTGATTATCCAACTTCGATAGTAAATCCAATCGCAATGATTGAAACCGCTTGCCAAATGCTAGACTTTATTGACGAACAAGACATTGCTAAGAAAATTAGAAATGCTGTTTCAGACGTGATTTCTGAAGGCAAAGTTCAAACATATGATATGGCTAAAATGTCAGGTAGAGCTGATGTTGTTGAAAACGGTGCTGCTTCCACCAAAGAAATGGCAGATGCAGTTATTGCAAAACTATAGTATTTAATAAAAGTCAAATCCTACAGCGATGATTGATTAATCTTGCATCGCTGTAGGATACATATAAATTGAGGAATCTTTAATGGGTAAAACAATAATTGAAAAAATAATTGAATCACATTCAAACAAGAATGTTAAACCAGGTGATATTGTAGATATTGGTATCGATGTTCGTGTTGCTCGTGATTTTGGTGGAGCAAATGTTGTAAAAAATTTAAGAGAAAATAATCTTGATATTGATGATTCATCTAAAACATTTTTTACATTTGATACAAACCCAGGTGGTTCTGACCAAAAATATGCTACAAATCAGCAGATTTGTAGAGAATTTGCGAGAGAGCATTCCATTCAAGTTTTTGATATAGACTCTGGTATTGGAACGCATTTAGCCATAGATACCGGTTTAGTAGTTCCGGGTTCCACATTCGTTTCAACAGATTCACATGCAAATATTTTAGGTGCAATTGGTGCCTTTGGACAAGGTATGGGAGATGTGGATATTGCCCATGCTTTTGCTTTTGGTAAGGTATGGTTCAAAGTACCCAAATCAATGAAAGTGGTTTTAAAAGGAAAACCTTCACAACTTTCTACTCCAAAAGATTTGACCTTAGCAGTCTTGAAAGTTATGGGTGCAAATGGACTTTTAGGGTATGCAGCCGAATTTTATGGTGAAGCAATTGATAATCTTGATCTATCAGGTAGAATTACTATGTCTTCAATGGCAACTGAAATGGGTGGTATCATTGGATTGTTTCCACCAAATCAAGATGTTCTTGATTTTTGTTCAAATGCAAGAGGTGAAAAAATCGAACCTGTACTAGCAGATAATGATGCAATTTACGATAAAATTATTGAAATTGATGTTGATGGGTTGGAACCTCAAATTTCAAGACCTGGACACCCTGAAGATGTTACAGATATTAAAAGTTTAGCAGGTAAGAAAATTGGTTCTGCATTTATTGGGTCTTGTACCAATGGTCGAATTGAAGATATGCGTGCTGCAGCTGAAATTCTAGAAGGAAACAAAGTTGCTCCTGGGGTAGTTTTAAAAATTGTTCCAAGTACAGATGAAGTATGGAAACAATGTTTGGATGAGGGCTTAATCAAAGTATTTAAAGAAGCGGGTGCGCTGGTTAGTAATGCTGGCTGTGGGGGTTGTGCAGCAGGACAGGTTGGACAAAATGGTCCTGGTGAAACCACGGTTAGTACAGGTAATCGGAATTATGCAGGTAAGCAGGGTAAAGGTGAAGTGTATTTAACATCACCAAAAGCTGTTGCTGCTTCTGCAATAGCAGGAGTGATTACTCTGTCTAATGAAATTCCTGATACACCTATTCTGTTTAGTTCTTCTAAAAATAGTAATCCAGTTATCACACAGAAATCTGATTCTAAAGCGAATGCTAAACAGTCTAAGTTTAAAGGACGGGTTTGGGTGATTGACCAAGATAATATTGATACAGATATGATTTTCCATAATAGATATTTAACCATTACTGACATTAACGAAATGGGACAATACGCATTTGATAATTTATCTGGATATGAAGATTTTTCCAAAAAAGTAAAGCCCGGAGATATTGTTGTTACCGGGAAAAATTTTGGGGCCGGTTCTTCTAGGCAACAAGCTGTAGATTGTTTTGAAAGCCTTGGTGTTACAATGATTATTGCTGAATCATTTGGTGCAATATATGAGAGAAATGCAATCAATAAAGGGTATCCAATAGTGCGTGCTGATTTAGTTTCAACAGGACTTGAAACCAATCAAGAAATTGAAGTTGACTTAGAAACAGGTAACATTATGCTCCCTTCTGGAAATGAGATTCAGGGAGAGTTTTCAGAAGTACAAATGAATATTTACAGGAAAGCTGGACTATTGAATAAGTAATTTAAAGAAATGAATTACATTAGTAAAAAAGTCCGGTCAAGCCGGACTTTTTTTATATATTAGGGTTCCATAATTCTTCATCATTTTTTAATATATGATTTACCCATCGACTCCAGACAAACAACGCATCGGATAATCGGTTTAAATACTTGAGTGCATTTTCATCGATTGCATTAGCTCTTTGAAGAGTAACACATCTTCTTTCTGCTCTTCTACAAACATTTCGAGCAATATGTAACCAAATATTAACAGAATTACCTCCCGGCAAAACAAATGAATGTAATGTTGAAAGTGATTCGTTTGCCGTATCAATATCTGCTTCGAGTGCATCAATTTGTTTTTCTGTAATTTTTGGCATATTGTTAGATAAATCTTCATTCAATGTTGCGAGTGATGACCCTAAATTAAAAAGCTCATGTTGCACTCGATGCAAACTATCAACTAACACTGATGCATCGGATGATTGCTTTAAATAGTTACGTGCTTCTTCTCGACAACCACCTATCACGGCAATTAACTCATCCACTTCACCATAAGCTTCAATACGAATATGATCTTTGGGTAATCGCTGTCCCCCAACAAGTGAGGTGTCGCCTGAATCACCTGTACGTGTGTACACTTTATTTATTGTAAAATTTGGTTCTTTAAATTCTTTATCTTCCATAATTAACCTTGTGGTACTAATTTAAGATGATTTCTACCATTTTTTTCAATATTTTTCCAATTCCACTTTAACGGGATATATTCATTTTTTATCCAAAGGTTTGCCAAATCATCGTAATGTTTACTTCCAAGAATACCACTAATTCCTGGAGGGCAAATTATATGAGAATTTTCCCAATTTCCAACATCAATGATAAATCGTATTGATGGACACCATTCAGTAGGGTGGTATGGTGAAGAAGGGTTAAAAGCTGTTTGACATACCGTATCTGTATCTCCACCAATTGGATACGGACCAATATCAAAAATTTTATCCATGGGTGGCTGAATAGACAAACTATGTCTAAATTGTGCTTGATGGATTTCTCCCCAATTCCAATTCTCAGAATCAATGCCAAACCGTTTTTCAAGCCAATTACATGTTTGGTTTAGAGAGTTTTCAATTAATGAAAATAACTCCTTATCTGATTTTATCCATTTGGAATTTGTATTTTGCACCATTCTAAACAAAGCTGGTGTAGTATGCCCCAAAAGCTCACTAACAGGAAGTAACAAAGGATGTTCTCCTACCCCCAAATATTTATCAGTTAACTCTTTTCCAAGTTTTGGCTCAACAATATTTCTCACTAAGAAGTATATAACAACTTGATATACAGTCCCCCCTACTGAATCCGTATCTAAAACATAATTCCAATCTGACAAAATATCAATCATCTTCTGTGCTTTTGGTTTTGCTGTTCGAAATCCTTTTATCAAGCCTTCTACGAATTCTTGACCAGGAATTGAATATACATCGCCATGCAAAGACTTACAAATATCTTGGGTAATTGGTTTTGAAGATTCAAATACACTTTTTACTCGTTTTGCTCGATAGCCATTCATAAATGAGTTTCCAAGGAAGTATGGATAGGAATCATCTGCAATTGCATTATTTGTTGAAATCACATACCCTTCTTTAGGATTAAGAACTTTAGGCATTTCATCTAGTGGAATATCAACTCCCCAATCAAATTCTCCACTCCAACCTGGAACAGGTAGTTGGCCATTTCCTTTATTCCGAATTGGAATATTCCCTGTAACTGCAAGGCCAATATTACCTTTAACATCTGCATATACAATATTAAGTTGAGGGGCTTCAATTCGTTTCACTCCAATGACAAACTCATCCCAATTTTTTGACTGACTAATTTCCATAAAACCACGCACAATTTGGTTGGGTTGTAACGACTTTGAAGACAAAGAAAGTGCAAATTTTTCTCTTCCAGTTACCCCACCGATGAGAGGTCCATGAATTGTTTTACGTACATTTTCTACATGGTCTGGTTTTCCTTTTACCGAAATAATTTCTTCAAAAGACTCTAAAGAAATTGATTCCCCTTTATATTCATACTTTTCTTTATCAGTGACATCAACTTTTTCAATAAAAATATCTTCCACATCAGTAAATGCTAACGTCATTCCCCATGATGTAAACTCATTATGACCTAACATTACACCAGGAATTCCTGCAAGAGATGCACCCGTAGCATTATAACCATCATTAGATTTCAAATAATTGATATACCAAACTCCAGGTGTTGATAGTTTCAAATGTGTATCATTGCACAAGACAGGTCTTCCAGTATCTGTTAGTTTGCCAGTAACTACCCATGCATTTGAACCTCGCCCCCCACCCTCTAAATCTTTGTTTAAAAATGGACCTGTTGCAGACTCTACCATTTTGTCAACGTTTAAATTTATCGAAAGTCCTTCAGGTAATTCAACTGGATTATCCTCAGGATAGTAAATCGCCAATTCCTCTGCCATTTCTATCCCTACTTTTTCAATAATATCTTGGCGTGTTAATGACCCTGACCAACCATGAGATAACGTCCAAGTCATAACCCGTCCAAAGGCGAGTGAATCAATCGGTGTCCATGGTTCAGGTTTTATTTTTGTAAGCAGAAATTCAATCGGAAGTTTAGACGAAGTTAACCATGAGTTTATTCCATTTGTATATTGATGAAGTAAATTTTTATTAACATCATCCATTAAATTGTAATCTTCTTGTGCCAATCTATTAAACCCAAGGGTACGAGTTAGTCTATCTGTATCTAATGCCGCTTTACCAAAAGCTTCAGCTAATTTACCTTGACCTGTTCTGCGATTTAACTCCATTTGCCAAAAACGATCTTGAGCATGCACCCATCCTTGTGCAAATATTAACTCCTCGATAGTTTCAGCTTTAATATGAGGGATACCCCATGTATCTCTAATAACACTTATCTCATTTTTAATACCCTTAATGCTAATACTGCCATGAAAATATTTTTTTTTCAAAGGACGTTTATTATATTGGACAAATAACCATTTCAAAATTGGATGAATCATTTAATTTCCTTCTTGAATTTTAGTGCTAAGGAATTTACACAATATCGTTTACCTGTGGGTTTTGGACCATCATTGAAGATATGTCCTAAATGAGAACCGCATGATGCACATGTTATTTCAGTGCGAGTTAATCCTGCTGATGTATCTTCTTTCATATGTATAGCATTTGGACTTATTTGTTGAAAAAAACTTGGCCACCCAGAGCCCGAATCAAACTTTGTCTCGGATGCAAACAAGTTTTTCTCACAACAAATACATTGATACATTCCTATTTCATAATGATTGTTAAATTTACCTGAAAATGGTGGTTCTGTCCCGCATAACTGTGTTACAGCAAATTGCTCATTTGTAAGATTCTCTTTTTTCATCTTATTACTCATTGAAAAATTTAAACAATAACACATGTTTTAACTATAGAATTAAAAAAATTCTTTTATTTAATTATTTATTTTTACCTATATATCTTTTATTATGTTTAAATTATATTGTTCGATATAGTTTAATTATAATGAATCCAAAATAATTAAACTACAGATGGTGGTTGATTTGTTTGCTTTAACAGTTCTTATGCATTTTTCTGGTGGTGCGGAAAATCCCATTTTCTTTATTTATTTTATTCATGTGTATATTGCAGGTCTAATTTTCCCTGGTAAAGAAGTTTTCAAGATTGCTGGTCTTGCAATACTTTTATTTAGTTTGGAAGTAATTTGTGAATTGTTCGGATTAACAACACACTACCATATTTTCAGTAGTAGTGAGCATATGCATGATCCAATCTTTTTGATAATGATGTTACTGATGTTTTGGATGGTTATTTCTTTCTCAGCTTACATGGCATTTTCTATGATGCAACGTTATAGATTAGTGCGAGATAAACTATATAAAAAGCAACGAGAACTTATTAAAACGGATAAAGCTAAAATGGACTTTTTTAGATTCATTGCTCATGAAATGAAATCTCCAATATCAACGATTCAAAGTGCGTTAGAGACTATTAAGTCTATTTCAAGTAATACTTTAGATGTTCGTGCTAACAAACTTATTAATAAATCTATTACAAAAACTAAACAAGTTTTAGATACTGTAAAAGATATTGTAGATATGACCCAAGGAAGAGAGCGTTCGGTAGTCGATAAATCCTTAATAAATATTAAGAAGTTGATTGAGTTTGCAATTCATCTAGTGGAAAATGAGCATACACAAAAAGCAATAAATATCAACTTAAACTGTTCAGAAGATTTAGAACTGATTACCCAACCTGAACTCATGGAAAAGATTCTATCAAACTTAATTTCCAATGCGGTTCGTTATTCTGGAAATAATGCATACATTACAATAGATGTACAGGATGAAAATGAAACTATATTAATTAAGATTCAAGATAATGGAATTGGAATTAATAAAAACGATATTGGTAATATTTTTAAAGAATTTTATCGTACTTCAGAAGCAAAAGAAAAAGAACGCATTGGAACTGGTTTGGGGTTAAGTATCGTAAAACGGTTTACTGAACTTCTAGATGGCACAGTACATGTTAAAAGTGAAATTTCTAAAGGGACTACATTTACATTAGAATTTAATAAATATGTTTGAAAAAATTGAAATTGGTGGTTTGGTTGAAAAACCCAATATCTGCATTATTAAAGTAAAAGATATTGAGGATAAACCTGGGTATGCTGGTAAAATTTTAGGTTTCTTTGGTGAAAAACATATCCCAATTGAATTTATAAGCGAAAGTCAAACCTCTACTTCGATGAGTAGTATAACCCTAGCAGTAAAGCAAAATTATTACACCCAAGCTAAAGAAATTTTAAAAAGTAAAACAAAACTCATAACTCAAAATATTAAACTAGATTGTGGCTTGACTATTTTGACTATTTATGGTCCTCATTTTGCAGAGAAATCATCAATTGCGTCTCAATTTTTCACCGTATTAGGTGATAAAAACATCAACATTCATGCAATTTCCACGTCCGTAAATAGTATCACCTGCATCATACAGTCAATTGATGTAGTCAATGCAAGAGCGATCCTGCACGAAAGATTTAAATTTCCTGAATAAAATTGATTTGAGCAAACAATAACCATTTTATCATTGCTGATTTTTCCAAACCACGATATCAAATCTTTGGTACAAATGGTAACAAAATACAACCCGGGATTGGAATAATCCCAATATTTCAAACGAGTGGACTCAGTACGGTATTTGTTTTTGAATTTCGTCATTCAACATTCAACTTTACAAACTTTTAATTTTCAACTACTTAAATTTTGCGGAAGCGTGTGGAAATCGAATCCACCAGTGACATTACTGCCACTCATCGGTGTTGAAGACCGTGACGCCCACCAGGGTCGCATTCGCTTCCATCGTTACATTAGTAACAATTTTATTTATTGGTTACGACTATCGTATCCATACCCAAACGGGCTTTAATCTGTTTTGCAATTTTCTTTGCGCTATCTTTATCAGAATAATATCCCTCTCTGACAGCATACAAAATAGTTCCATTTGATTCTACATTGTCCACACGTGGGTTAAATCCTGAATTTACGAGCATTTTTTTTCGAGATATTGCATTCTCTTTCTTACTAAAAGCACCTATTTGCAGAGAATAATTCCCATTATTAACTTGATTATTTTCCTTAGGCGGTTTGGTTACTATTTTCTGAACATCTTCATTTTTTGATGATTCATCATTGTTTAAGATACTTGAAATTTTCTCATCTATATCCATATTTGGAAATCGCTTCTTAAACACTTTTGAATAAAATATTGCAGTATCCTTACTACCCGAAACTACCAGAGAATTTAAAAACAGCTTTACCGCTCGCTCTATGTGGGGTGATCGAGGATAATATAATGGCATTTTCTTTAACCAATCAGCAGATTGAATATAATAACCCGTTGCATAGTAATATTCGGCAACTTTCATAACTGCATCATCGCTATAATCTGAATTGGGATGTTTATCAAATATTGACTTGAAATGATCTTTTGCAAGTTCACCATTCATTTCAATTAACCCTTGTAAAAATATAACTCCAGGGTGATTGGGGTATTCTTTCACCAATGATGAAATTGCTTCTTCTGCTGGTTCAGGATTACCAATTAATACTGCATCAATTAATCCATTAATGTCACTTGATTGTGCCCAAAACATTGATATCAATAAGATGCCAATTACATTTTTCACTGAGGTAAATTTTCCTCTTGCCCTGTGGCTCCATAAAGCCAAATCAAATCAGAATCTGTAGATGTATTTTTATAAATTTGATATTGTTTATCAGTAACCAAGAAGTGAATGATGCTGTCTAGCTCTTTGTTAATATCAGTTGCCCCATTTTTTCTTGCTTCCAATTTTAACTTAATTAAACGAACCAATAATGATGTACTATCTTTATCCTGCGCTGTTTCAATGAGCTCTAATGCTTCTTGTGAATCGCCACGATGTGCATAAAAATCAGCTAAACTTGCTAGTACTTCAATGTTGTCTGGGTCATTTCGATTAATTTGTTTTAAAATATTTTCCACTTCAGGGTATCTATCTAACGCAAATAATGCATCTTTCAGCAAATGAATTACCAACCATGCATGATTTGGACTAAGTTCAGTATATTTAATCCACATTGGAATTGCTTTACCCAATAATTGTTTTGCTTCTGCTACATATTCCTTGAATTTTACTTCGCTATCATTACTTTGATCTGCAAATTCCTCTGCATCCATGGCTAATTGGTATGCATCTTCACTTTCAGCACTATATGTATTTCCAATAAAATAGTATGCCGATGCAACAGTATCATCAATATTTAATGCTTCTTCAAACATTAACCGTGCTTCAGAATATTGTTTGTTTTGGAGATGGATTCTACCTTCTTCAATTTTAAACAATGCAACTTTGTGATTATCAATCTTATTTGTTATTTTTTGATAAAGCTCCAAATATTCACCTGCTTTAGCCCAGTTATTTTTTTGACGATACAATTTAATTAACTGTGAAATTGCCCATTCATTCGCTTTATCCAATGTGAGCATATTATGTGCTTCAATAATTGCACTTTCAACGTTAGATAATGCTTTATAATCGAGAGAAAGATTTTTATGGAGTTCCAATTTCTCATATTGGGTTAAATTTTTTCTAAATGTAATTCCTTTATGAACTTTTAAAGCCTGCTCGGGATTTCCTCCTTCACGAATAACTTGTCCTAAATGTAAATAGGCTTTAATATTATTGGTATCTTTTTGAATGATTGTTCTAAAATTTTGATATGCACCGCGTCGATGACCAGTAATAAGCATATCCAACCCTTCAGAATATAAATCACGAATATTAGATTTTTTATGTGGGCGATATTTTAAAACAAAAAATAATATTCCTGCTACAGCACCACCGAGAATAATAATTGTTAAAATAATCTCACTCATAATTTTCACTTTCAATATCATCGGTTAATACAATATCATCATCGATTGCTTGATTACGTAAACTATCCAATTCAACCTGCATTCTTCGCAAATTTGATTTCAAGGATAATGTTTCTGTCTTTTGTGTAATAATTTGAAATAATGAAAGGATAAAACCTAATAAAACACCGGCAGTAAAGGTTAAAATCATAACCAACCAAACATTAAACCCTTCCTCATATCCTTCTACATCCACTAGGTACGGAATGCGAATATTTAATGAGTTAAGATCATTTAACTTTACTAAAAAGATTAAACTACCAATTAAAATTAAAATAAAAAACAGGTATTTAAGCAGCTTCATGAATTTCATCCTTCTTGTCAATTTTATGTCCAAACAGGGTTACTCCCTGAGCATCATTTATCTCAATTTGAACAATATCTTTTATTGCTTCGTCTGTCTTATCAAACACAACCCATGTATTTCCTTGTGTTCGTCCAGCCCATTGATTTTTTGATTTCTTACTTTCTTTTTCAATTAGAACTTCAACTGTTTGGCCAATATATTTTTGATTCGCCTTTAATGAATTTTCTTTTTGAAGTTTTATCAATTGTTCTAGTCGTGCTTGCTTTTCTGACTCATCAATTGAATCAGAATATTCAGCCGCTTTGGTTCCAGGGCGTGGAGAATATTTAAACATAAATGCAGCATCAAAACAAACTTCTTTCACAACAGCAAGAGTCTCTTGAAACTCAGCATCTGTCTCCCCTGGAAAACCAACAATAACATCGGTTGAAATAGAACAATTGGGTAAATAATAGTGGATTTTATCTACTAAATCTAAAAATTCACGTTTCGTATATGTACGATTCATTCGTTTTAAAATTCTATCTGATCCTGCTTGTAATGGTAAGTGAATATAGTTGCAAACATTGTCATAATTTTGCATAACTTGAAGCAAGTCATCATCAATATCTTGTGGATGTGGCGACGTATATCGAACACGTTGTACACCATTTACCTTAGCCACACGTTCTAATAACTCAGCAAATCCACCATCACTTGTTCGATATGAATTCACATTTTGACCAAGCAATGTAATTTCGACAAAACCATTTTGAACAGCTTGATTTGCTTCTTCTACAATACTATCCATGGTTCGGCTTCGTTCACGACCACGTGTAAACGGAACAATACAAAATGTGCAAAATTTATCACACCCACGATTAATAGAAATCCATGCATTAATACCATCATGTCGTGATGGATACAAATCTTCATACACTTCAAACTTTGATAAACGAGTATCCACTAAATGGTCTTGTTCTTGCTGTCGAGATTGAATAATTTCTGGGATTCTTCGATATGAATCGGGTCCTAAAATAACATCCACAAAGGGTTTAGACTCAAGCAAATCATTCTTTAAATTTTGAGCCATGCATCCCAATACACCAATGATTAGAGATGGTTTTTTGCGTTTTAAGTGGTGCAGGTTATTTAACCTATTATGAACCGTTTCTTCTGCTTTTTCACGAACGGAACATGTGTTTAAAAAAATAGCATCGGCATCGGCTAAATCATCCGTTTCAGAATACCCTAAATTTTGTAATAATTTAGCTACTAATTCAGAGTCATAAACATTCATCTGACAACCGTATGTTTCTATTATGTATCGAAGATTCGACATAGGTTTAATTTAAGAATAGTTAAGTGTTGAATTTAACGGTAATTTTTGATTTTTAGGACTAATTTAAATCAAAGTAAAACTGTGAAGGATCTTGGCTCTTCTTATTGTATTGCACTTCATAATGCAAGTGCGGTGCTGTCGAGCGACCTGTGTTTCCAACAGCTCCAATCTTTTGACCACGAACGACTTTGTCTCCCTTATTCACTTTTCGGCGAGACAAATGACCATAAATTGATACATAGCCATTACCGTGATCCACCTCAATATAATTTCCAAAAGTCCCATAGTACTTTGATGTTTTCACTCTTCCATCTGCTGTTGCATAAACGGGGGTACCTGTTCGAGCAGAAAAATCATGTCCATCATGAAACTTAAAACTTCGAGAAAAAGGATCTCTACGATGTCCAAACGTTGATGTTAACTTAATATTATCAGTGGGTACAGGATGTATAGCTGGAAATGCTCTAATTTTATCCAGATCTGTTTCAATTTTTTTACTTATCTCAGAAAAACTTAATGTTTCTAAATTGACAAGCCGATTAACAAAGTCAATTTGTTGGTTGATTTGGAGTAAATCAATAGAGTTATTTGGGAGTAAATATTCTAGGTTTTCAGATTGGTCCTTATTGCTCGCCCCACCAACCCCAACTTTTCTGACATCCTCATGAATTACGGGCAATTTAACTAGTCTTCTTAAATTATTATCTTCTTCTTTAATTTTATCTAATTCATCGATTAATGATTCTAAACGTTGTTGATTTTCATCAATTTGAAGAATTAATTTTTCATTATTACTTTGATGCTTTTTAATTTCCCGTGAACCAACCCAATCCACAAATTCATCAGAAAACACAACAAATAGTGATGAGGTCATCAGAACTATAAGAAACGCAAAAAGTAGAATATGAAGGGGTGAAACATTGTATTGTTTTAAATCAAATTGGCCATCTTTAATGACTATTAATTTGTAGCCGTCTTTCAACATTTAATATTTTCGTGGTGTTTTGATGAAATTATACCCATTTTCATTGGATATAAACTAAAAGTTTCTTGATATGATTGCAAACAAGATTTATCTGTAAATTTACTTTGATGGTTCGTCCAAAGATTGAGTAACTTTATTTTTTTTCTCTAAATCTTGAATGTACAACTGCATTTTTCTAATGTCTTCTATCATTTCGAAATACGAATCATCATGAGAAAAATCACTAATTTCACTCTTAATAGTTTGATTAGAGCAATATTTGCCTAACTTAGTGGATAACTGCCGAATATCCCATTTTAATTTTTCAATCTCAAGTTTAATCTTTCCTTTATTGGTTAAATCTTCACCTTTATCTAAAGCTTTTGAAAAGACTTCACTAGAGGATTTAGTGAATGTCTCACTTAGTTGATTCATTTTTTTTAAAATATTTTCAAAAATATCAGACATATGTAACAACCTTTATGAAATATGCAATTGTTGAATATCTAAAATTTCATCAAGTGTATTTAAATTCGTAATTAACTCATCTGAAATTGCTTCATCACAACGTATAATTGCATATGCAAATTCTCTTTCTGTAGAACGACCCAATTGATACCCACCTATATTTATTCCTGAATCACCCAGTATGGTTCCAATTTTACCAATTACACCAGGAACATCTTTATTCTTAATAAATAACATATTTCCTATTGGTTTCACATCTACTTCAAATCCCATAATGTCAACAATTCGTGGGTGCTGATCACCAAATATAGATCCAGCAACTTCTAACGTACCATCTTCAGTGAGGACATGACTCATAATTAAATTTGAAAAAGACATAGACTCTGAATTATAACTATGAGACACGGTTATTCCGCGTTCTTCTGCGATGGCACTTGCATTTACAAAATTCAACCGATTATCTGTCATGTCTTTGAGCAATCCTTTCAAAAATGCTAAAAGCATCATTTTGGACTCGTCAGCATTACCGTAACATTCAATCGAAACATTTTTGATAGGTCCATTTGCAAGTTGAGTTTGAATATGACCCAACGTTTCTGCTAGCTCTAAAAATGGAGTTAACTTCTTCAATAATCCCATATCAGAAACGGGCATATTTAAGGTGTTTGATAATTTTTCACTGACTAAATAATCCCGAACTTGATTGCAAATACCCAAAGAAACACCCTCTTTTGCTTCAAACGTAGATGCACCCAAATGAGGAGTTAGTAAAATATTTTTTGCATTCACTAATGGGTGGTCATTTCCGAGTGGTTCGGATTCAAACACATCCAATGCTGCACCTGCAATTACATCTTTATTTAACGCATCTGCTAAGTCTTCTTCATGAATAATACCCCCACGAGCAACATTGACAATTCTGGCAGATGATTTCATTCGAGCTAATCGCTCTGCGTTAAACAGATGTCGAGTTGAATCCAACATAGGAACATGCAGCGTGATAATATCACTTTCTTCAGTAAGTTCATCAATATCAACAACTCGAATATATTCCGGGTCAAACATATCTTGACTTACAAACGGGTCAAATCCAATAATGTTCATATCAAACGCAGATGCACGTTTAATCACTTCACGACCAATTCGACCTAAACCCACAACACCAAGTGTTTTTCCACGGAGTTCATTACCGACCAAAGCATGACGATTCCATTCACCATTCATTAATCCAAAGTGACCGAGTTGAACATTACGTGAAACTGCAGAAATCAAAGCCAATGTATGTTCAGCAGCAGATACTGTGTTTCCATCCGGCATATTCATTACGACCACACCATGATTGGTTGCAGCAGGAATATCAATGTTATCTACACCCACACCAGCACGACCAATGACTTGTAAATTTCGTGCATCTTTTAAATGGTCAGCAGTTATGGTAGTACCACTTCGAATAATCCAACCATTCACATCACCGAGGACAGCATGAAGCTCATCATCGGTTGGTTTAGGTTTATAAATAACTTCGAGCCCTGCTTCTTCCAGTATGTGTAACCCCTTATCTGAAAGTGGATCAGTTATTAGTACTTTAGCCATTAATTACTCCATCAAAAATGTTTAAATATTCCTGTAAATCTTCCATATACACATTTCCCATATGGGCTATTCTGAATGCTTTGGTTCGTAATTTCCCATATCCCCTATCCATTCTGAATCCGCGTGCTAACAACCGTTCATTGATTGCGTTTATATCCCATTCTTGGTCATTTTGTATGCATGTTATCGTATTGGACGCACATCCATCTTCAGCAAAAAGAGATTGACCATGATTTAATGCCCAATTTTGTGCATATTGAGACATTTCAATATGACGATCCCATCTATTCTCCAACCCTTCAGATTCTATTTTAGACAAAATATATTTCAACCCAAACATATGAGGAATGGATGGAGTGGTTGGAGTCTGCATTTTAGCGAAGTATTTTTCATAGACTTCAACATCCAAAAAATATCCCTTATTTTCAATAGTTTTAGAAATTTCAATCATTCGATCGGATATAGCACACATTGAAAATCCTGCAGGTAATCCCCATGCTTTTTGAGTGGAGGATAAAATAAAATCAATACCTAGTTTATCCACTTCAATTTTTGAACCTGCCATTGAACTCACGGCATCTACCATGAATAACACATTTGGATATTTTGTTTTTAGTAATTGTGAGATTGCTTCTAAATCACTTTGGACCCCTGTTGATGTTTCATTGTGAACCATTGCAAATACATCAAATTTACCAGTTGATAAATGGGCATCAACATCTTCAGCTTTAACTCCATGTCCCCACGTATATTCAATGGAATCTGCATGTACACCACATTTTTGGGAAACCGTAGCCCATTTAGAACTAAAAGCACCATTCACTGCATGCAAAATTCCTTTTTTCACACCATTTCGAATACCCATTTCCCATAACCCAGTTGCTGCGTGGGATGTAATGTAAATATGATTTTGAGTGTAGAGAATATGTTGAACACCTCTCACCAATATTTCTATCAATTCAGACATTTCAGGCGTACGATGACCTATTTGAGGTTCTGTCATAGACTGTAATACATCCTCTGGAACATGTGTTGGACCAGGGATGAATAGTTTAGGGTATGATTCCATAATCATTCCTTCAATTTATCATAAAATATAAAAATAACCGCTCAGAGGAGGTTTAACTTAATGTAATAATTAGTGTATAATCAAAGAATGAATATTTAATTTTGATACCATATTTTGGTTAAATTTTGGTATGAAATTGAAGGTTAATGAAATCTTTTATAGTATTCAAGGGGAATCAACTTTTGCTGGCAATCCATGTGTATTTATTCGATTAACAGGGTGCAACCAACGATGCCATTGGTGTGACACCGAATATGCATTTTACCAAGGTGAAGAGTTTAGCATTGAACAAATCTTAGAAAAAGTTAGTCAATACGATTGTAAATTAATTGAAATAACGGGTGGAGAGCCACTCATTCAACCAAAATGTTCCGAACTAATGCAAATATTATTGGAGAAAAATTATACAGTACTTCTTGAAACTGGTGGGTCGTTGTCAATCGCAAACGTACCAGAAGAAGTGATAAAAGTAATTGATTTCAAATGCCCATCTAGTGGAATGTCACACTATAATCTATGGTCAATATTAGAAGATGCTCAACCCTATGATGAATTTAAATTTGTCATAGCAAATGAAGAAGATTATCAATGGGCAAAAGACAGAATTTTGCAATTTGATTTAACCCAATTTCATACTGTGTTGTTCTCACCCGTTCATGAAACGATGCATCCACAAGAATTATCAAAACTTGTTTTACAAGATAATCTACCTGTTAAAGTCCAATTGCAAATGCAAAAGTATATTTGGCCAGAACTCACTCAAGGGGTCTAATGAAAGCTGTTGTTTTAGTGTCTGGTGGAATGGATAGTTGTGTAACACTCGCTCATGCAATCAAGGATGGGTACACACCAGCATGTTTACATATTAACTACGGACAACGAACCGAAAACCGTGAGCTTAAAGCATTCAATGATATTGCAAATTTTTATAATATTACCGAACGATTAGTTGCTGATATGACACACCTTTCTGCAATTGGAGGGTCTTGCTTAACGGATAATTCTATTGCAGTACCTCAAGCAGATTTAGACTCTGTGGAAATACCTATTTCTTATGTCCCATTTCGGAATGCAAATATATTGGCAATTGCAACTAGTTGGGCAGAAGTTATCGATGCTTTAGCATTGTATATTGGCGCTGTGGAAGAAGATTCATCTGGCTACCCAGACTGCAGACGTTCATTCTATGATGCATTTGAAAAAACAATTGATGAGGGTACAAAACCAGAAACCAAGATTTCCATTATTACTCCATTAATACAGATGTCTAAAAAAGAGATTATTCAAAGTGGGGTTACATTACAAGCACCACTTAAACTTTCGTGGAGTTGCTACGAAAATGAAGATATCCCATGTGGAAAATGTGATTCCTGTGCCCTGCGTACTAGAGGGTTTAAACAAGCAGGTGTGATAGACCCAATAGCTTAGTTTCCAGCAAACCCTTTCAAAGGTTTGAAACCTTTGAA
>CAZCRK010000001.1:55191-100514 GCA_964501035.1 uncultured bacterium | reverse complement strand
TAAACTAATTGTTTGAAGCGGTCAAGACATACCCTTAAATTTCTAGGTTTTGAAGGGGATTATTTTAACAATTTACCTTCATATTAATATCAAAATTAGGAAAATATATGTTTAAAAATTTGAATTTTCGTTGGTTCATAGTTGCTATGGTTCTATTGGGTGCTGGATACATGATTTGGCCCACATACACCTACTACTCAATGGATGAAACCAAAAAAACAGAAATGGACTCTAGTTACCTTAAAGAGTTACGAAATAGTTCTATAAACTTAGGGTTGGACTTACAAGGTGGAATGTATGTTCTACTTGAAGCAGATGTACCAGAGTTGGTCTCAAAACTTGCATCCAAACATCCCGATGAGTTAAAAGAAGTTATTAAGTTGGCTGAGGAAAGTTCTATTGCGAATCAAACAAATTTCTTTGATGAGTTTCTTGCTTTTTCAGATCAAAATGAACTTCGACTCATTAAATACTACACAAATTTGGCAACACAACGTGATAATGCCAGCGTAATCGATGCACTCAAAACCCAACGCGATAACGCAATTGCAAGTGCATTGGAAATTATTAGAAACCGTGTAGATGAATTTGGAGTGTCTGAACCAACTATCCAAAAATATGGTGCCAATAGAATTATTGTTGAACTTGCAGGTGTGCAGGATTCTGAACGTGCAAGAAATCTAATTCAACGAACAGCATCACTAGAGTTTAACTTGGTTTTAAATGAACAACAGTTTACATCTGCTATTGAAAAAATTGATAATTACTTAGTAGTAAATGCCCCCGAAACCAAAACAGATGTAGCCGAAGAAAAATCTCAAAATGAAGCGGAAGGTGAGGTTGAAGAAGATTTAGAAGCTATTTTTGAAGCAGAAGATATTTTAGAAGATGTAAGTGATTCCTTTGCGACTCCTGATGATGTGTTATCTGAAAAACCATTTTCGGGCTATCTCAAAGCTTTACCAGGTGGATTTGGTGTTATTGAAAACGAGTATGATGCAGTAAAAACAATATTAGAAAATGAAGATGTACAAAAACAAATTCCACGTGAAGGAAAATTCTTGTGGGGAAGCAGGTTTGAATCTATTCAAGTGGATGATGGTTCGTTTATCACATATCGATTATTGTTTTACATTGCTACTCGACCTGAAATTTCCGGTGGAATGGTACAAAACCCACAAGCAACTATCGCTTCAACAGGTTCAAATGTATCTGGACAATGGGTAGTTAATCTCTCGATGAGTAATGAAGGCACTCGAAAATGGAGTCGATTTACAGGCGCAAATATTGGAAAACAAGTTGCTATTGTATTAGATAATCACGTGTATATGGCACCATCCATTCAAGATAAAATTCCCACAGGTCGAACACAAATTAGTGGTTTTGCCGATGTAAATGAAGCCAAAGATATTGCAAATGTATTGAGAGCTGGTGAGCTTCCAGCCCCTGTAAATATTATTGAAGAACGTACAGTCGGTCCATCTTTAGGTAGTGATTCTATTACGTCTGGACGAAAAGCCATGATGTACGGGTTTTTGGGCGTGATGATTTTTATGCTGATTTATTATCGAGGATCTGGAATATTAGCAAATATTGCATTGCTCTTAAATCTTATCATTGTTATTGCTATATTGGCAGGGATTGATGCAACATTAACCTTGCCGGGTATTGCTGGTTTGATTTTGACTATCGGTATGGCTGTGGATGCAAATGTCATTATTTTTGAACGAATTCGAGAAGAACTTGCCAATGGGAAAACAGCTCGAGCTGCTATTGAATCTGGTTATGAACGTGCATTCCTCACAATTTTTGACGCAAATATTACCACACTCATTGCTGCATTTGTGCTTGCAGGAATGGGGTCAGGCCCTATCAAGGGGTTTGCCATAACTTTAAGCACGGGTATTGTATGTTCAATGTTTACAGCAGTATTTGTAACACGTACAATTTTTATGACATTTAGCAATAATAAACCATTAGAAAAGTTGAGTATTTAAATGAGATTTCTACAAAAAACATCTATTAATTTTATAAAACAAAAACGGTTGGCAGGAGTATTGTCACTTGCAATAATTATCGTTGGTCTTGTTTCATTATTTATGAAGGGTGGGCCTGCACTTTCTATTGATTTCACAGGTGGTACTATTGCTCAGTTGCAGTTTGACAAACCTGTATCCATTTCAGACCTTAGAGAAGATTTAAAATCAAATGGGTTTGAAGGAACTGAAATAATTGAATTTGGAAGCCCTGAAGAAGTGCTAATTAAAACTCAATTCAAAGGAAGTGGTTCAGATTTAACTGAAAAATTAGATCGTGCTTTTGAAGAAGAATTTGCAGTGCGAAGAGTTGAATCTGTAGGTCCAAAAATTGGCAAGGAATTGCAGTCGGATGCTTTGCAAGCCATCGGAATGGCACTTCTGTTAATTCTCATATATATTGCATTTCGGTTTGATAGATTTTATGCAGCCGGAAGTGTAGCAGCACTTATACATGATGTACTCATAACCTTAGGTGTGTTTTCAATTTTGAATTTTGAAATTGACCTATCAATTGTGGCTGCATTTTTAACCATTGTCGGTTATTCTTTGAACGATACTATTGTGGTGTTTGACAGAATCCGTGAAAACATGACTAAAATGGATAAAAAAGATACCCTTGAAAATGTCGTCAACAAGTCACTCAATGAAACGTTAAGTAGAACGGTAATTACATCACTAACTACGTTAATGGTTGTATTTATTTTGTATTTCATTGGTGGTGAAGTGATTCGATACTTCTCATTTGCACTTATTATTGGTGTTATGATCGGTACATATTCATCTTTGTTTGTAGCAAGTCCTGTAATGCTTGATTTGGAAATTCGATCAAAACAAAAAAAGTGATTTCAATATATAATTTAAACATAATATCATTTGGTAAAAAGGCTCCGCTGGACACGGGGTTTTTTTACGCATAAAATTTAGGAGATAAGATGTCGATTGATGCAGTAATTGGTGGTCAATGGGGTGATGAAGGTAAGGGTAAAATTGTTGATCTACTCAGCAGAAACTCAAAAATTGTAGCTCGTTTTCAAGGCGGTGCTAATGCGGGACATACTGTGTATCATAATGACAAAAAATTGGTACTTCATCAAATACCTTCGGGAATTTTGCGAAAAGACTGCTACTGCATTTTGGGAAATGGAATGGTCATTGATCCCATTGGTCTTGTAGAAGAAATGGATATGATTCGAGATCATGGCTTAATTCCTGAAAATACAGTTCGCATTGCCTTAAATGCGCATATTGTCACACCTATTCATAAAGCAATTGATAGAACTAGCGAAGAGGCATCTAATAATCGAATCGGCACCACCTGCCGAGGGATAGGTCCAACGTATGTAGATAAATATAATCGGATTGGTGTGCGTGCATTGGATTTATTGGATAAAAACACTTTGCAAAAGAAAGTAGATGAACGATTAAAATCTGCAATTGAAAAGTGCGAAATTAATTCGCAAGATGTAGAGCAAATCCGTGTTGATATTGATGCATTTTATACTGCATCTAAAAAAATTAAAGATTTGGTTTCAGATACATTTGCCCTAATTCATGAACATGTTGAAAACGGAAAAGATATGTTAATTGAAGGTGCTCAAGGAACATTATTAGATGCTGATCATGGTACATACCCCTATGTTACATCATCTAGCCCCTCATCGGGCGGAATAACCACAGGTATTGGGCTTCCTTTAAACAAAGTTGATAGAATATATGGGATAATGAAAGCATATGTAACTCGAGTAGGTAAAGGACCATTCCCAACTGAATTGTTTGACGCTGATGGCGAAAAATTAGGCAAACTTGGTCATGAATTTGGAGCAACAACCGGCAGACCTCGAAGATGTGGATGGTTTGATGGAGTTATAGCACGTTATAGTGCTAGAGTGAATGGATTAACAGATATTGCTCTTACTAAACTAGATATTTTAGATGCATTCGCTGAAATCAAAGTGTGTACAGGATATCAAATTGATGGCAAAATTACAACATCAATGTCTGAAGTCATGCATCGTCTTGATGAAATAACACCCATATATGAAACATGCAAAGGGTGGCAGACCACTACTACTGGAATAGAAACATTTGAAGAGCTTCCTAAAGAAGCACAAACATATATTTCATTTTTGGAAGACATTTCAAAAACACGTATTTCCATTATATCAACTGGACCAGGACGACATCAAATTCTTCAACGATGATTCAATATTCATTTATGAATACTCCTATCGGAAGATTAGGTATTTATGCAGTTAAAGAAGGAATTGTATTTGTATCTCTACCGGGGAAAACTCATCAAGAAGTATTAGAGTGGTGTTCCAAAAGTTTAGGCGAAGAAGATAGTATTCAATCTGAAGAATGGTGTGCCGAAGCCAAAACTCAAATCCACGATTTTCTTCAAGGAAATCGTACTACAATTGATTGTAATTATCTGCTTGTAACATCACCCTTTCGACGAAAAACACTAGAAACTATTTGTACTATCCCTTATGGTGAAACACGCACGTATGGACAAGTAGCAAAAATGGTCAACAATCCACGGGCAGCACGGGCAGTTGGAACTGCAAATGCAACAAATCCTTTGCCACTGATAATCCCTTGCCACCGTGTGCTTGCAAGTAATGGAATTGGCGGATATGGTGGACGACCAGATATTAAACAATGGTTGCTGGATTTGGAGATGAAGTCTTCTTAGTTTTATTCATCCTTTTTACAAATTCATCTCACCGTAAACAATTCTTTTTGTAGTTTGCCACATGCGAATCTGCAATAAAATTATCACTCTGTTTGGGCTTGTATTAATACAAGGATGCTCAGTTTTTATTCCAAAAATTATACCGTTAAACAATTTACCAGCTCCAACTGGTGAATATTTTGTGGGAACGCAAACATATACGTGGACCGATAATTCTAGAGATGAGTGGTTTACCGATGATACAACAGATGTACGTAGAATTGTTGTACAAATTTGGTATCCAACAAATTCACAACCGTCAAAAAGATATCATTACATTGATAAACCAGAGCAACAACTAGGTCCTATTTCTGCACAATTAGAATTACCTGTTTTTCTAATTAAACATATGCAAAATATCAAAACTAACTCCATATTAAATGCACCAATTCACCCTAGACTAGATAATTTACCGGTTATTATTTTCTCTCATGGTTTGGGGGGTATGAAGTCTCAAAATACTATCCAAATGGAAGAACTCGCAAGTCGTGGATATTTTGTAATTGCTCCGGACCATTCGTATGATGCCAATATTACAATATTCGATGATAACACATTTGCAGATTATCGATCTGGCATAACATATCTTCAGGCAAAGAATGGGAATAAACTTGAGTTAACTGAACAAGATTTTTGGGATTTTAGATTACCTCAACTCAACACACGAACTGCAGATATTCAATTTATATTAGACAGATTAACGGTATTAAACCATTCTGAAGAAAATTTTTGGGGTACATTAAAACTTGAAAAAATTGGACTTATTGGACATTCATTTGGAGGTGCGACCAGTATAATGACTGCCTTTAAAGACGATAGAATAGATGCTTGTATGGTCTTGGATGCATGGTTGGTCCCAATACCACAATATGTGATTGATGAAGGGTTATCCATACCATTTTTGTTTATGGGACGACCAGAATGGGATGATGCTCTCAATTATGAAAAATTAGATACACTAATGAGTCGAAGTAAAAATATAAAACAAAAAATGATAATTGAAGGGACAACCCATTTTGATTTTTCAGATACACCACAATTTTCTCCAATTTTAAAGAAAATTGGAATTTCTGGGTCATTGCCGGCTGATGAACTCTTACTAAAATTGAATTCGGAAACAGTTACTTTTTTTGAAAACTATCTACTAAAAAAATAATCCAATTCAAGTGTTTGATTATGTTTTTAACTCAACACTGTACAAACTATTCCTTTCACTACGTTTAAGTAAAAGATTATTATTATCTTACAACATGAAAAAGTTCGAACTTTTAACAATAGAAGTAATTTAATTCATTATGAAATTTTCTAAAATTGCAATTTTATGGATTGGATTTTCAGTTATATTTGGACAGTTTGGAAAAAATATTGTTCAGTATGATGAATTCAATTGGAAATATATACAATCTCAACATTTTGATATTTATTATTATGACCCAGGGCTTACCCATGCTGAGTTTGTTGCTTCAGAAGCAGAAATAGCTTACCTTCATATTGCAGATTTGATTGGTTGGCGACTTAAAAAAAGGGTCGCAATTATTGTGTATAACTCACATAATGATTTTCAACAAACCAATGTGGTATCATCTTATATGGTTGAAGGTATTGGGGGTGTTACGGAACTCTTCAAAAATCGAGTGGTAATTCCTTTTGATGGTTCTCAAAAAGAATTTAGACATGTTATTCATCATGAGTTAGTCCATGCATTTATAAATGATGGTGTGTATGGTGGGAGTTATAATGCCATGGTTCAAAACCCAAATCGAGTGGTAATTCCTGGATGGATGAATGAAGGGCTTGCCGAATATTTGGCAACACGTTGGGATACTAACTCAGATATGTGGTTACGTGATTTAACTATAAATGGACGTGAATTACCAAGTATTTCACTTTTAAATGGCTACCTTGCATATCGTGGTGGGCAATCTGTTTGGAAATTTGTTACATCAAAATGGGGCGAAGAGTCCATTGCAGAAATTTTTTACCGCATCAAAGAAACTCATTCAATTGAAAAAGGGTTCAAACGTGCGTTGAGTGTAGATTTAAAAACCCTAAACGAACAATGGCAACAATATTTAAAAGAAACCTATTGGCCCGACATATCTATTAGAAATCATATCACGGATGAATTTCAACAGTTAACTGACCATGTTGAATTAGAAAATTCGTATAATATTGCTCCTGCAATCTCGCCGGATGGTAGTCGAATTGCAATGTTTTCCAACAAATCTGGAACTATGGGACTCTATCTTATATCTGCAGAAGATGGTCACTTCATCAAACAAATTATAAAAGGTGAACGCAATAGTGAATATGAAGAACTACATATTTTAAAACCAGGAATCACGTGGTCATTTGATAATACACATATTGCATTTGCAGCAAAATCTGGGAAATCTGATGCGTTGTTTATTGTGAATTGTGATACAAATGAAAAACAGAAATTTCGGTTTAAAATGGAAGGAATTTTTAGACCATCTTGGAATCCCAAAAGAAATGAAATAGCATTTATTGGTAATGATGGTACTGCGAGTGATATTTATGTTTACAATATTGATGCAGATTCCCTTAAAAATATTACTCAAGATCCATTTTCTGATGACCAAGTTTCGTGGCACCCAAACGGAAACGCACTTATTTTTATTTCAGATAGGGAAAATATTCTAAAAATAGGATTGGACGTTTTGCCTGAAAACCACAATCCGGATCAAATTGATATATATACAATTAATCTTGACACCAGTGAATTGGAACGATTAACGAACACAGATTTTAATGAATCATATCCCTGTTATTCTTCTGATGGTGAAACCATAGCCTATATCTATGACGGTACTGGGGTAAAAAATATTTATTTACTCCAAAATGGTAACTCCAAACCTATTACAAATACTATTACAGGAATTACTCAGTTATCATGGAATGGAGATGATTCCCAGCTTATTTTTACTGGATTTAACAACAGTGGGTACGATATTTTTACCTTATCCAACCCATTTGAAAAGTTAAAAACCACGATACATATTGAAAATTCAAAGTGGATAGATGAAGAAACTATGCCACCTATTCTACGAGAAAAAAAATTAAAACCTCAGATTGAAAGTAATCAATATAAAAACTATGTTTTTGATAGGTTTACTGAGAACCAAGCAACCCATCAAAAAGATGCAGACGTTGAAAAACAAGTAAGTTTTCAAGATAGTTCTGGTAATTTCATAAGTCGTAATTACAAAACCAAATTTACATTGGATTTAGCCCAAGCAATGTTGTCTTTTGACACTAATTATGGTGGACAAGGAATGGGTTACTTCATGTTTAGTGATATGCTTGGTAATCATCGAATTCTACTCGCAACAGAGATGGAAGTTAATTTTAAAACATCCGATTATTTATTGCGGTACCAATATTTACCCAATAAAATTGATTGGGATGTTGCCTTGTATCATTATGCATTTGAAAGCTTAAATATTGATGCACTTTATTTATATCAAAACTTGGGTTTTGAAATTAAACTGAAACGACCTTTTTCTAAGTTTCATCGACTTGAAGGCGGACTAGAATACAATCATTTATCTAGCAGTGTTTTTACAGATATTGATGACCAGGGTGTTCTTATTGAAGATACAGCCCTCGCAGATGCATACGATGTTACTATCCCATCGGTTGCTTACGTTTGGGACAATACCTTATGGAGTTATATGTATCCTGTTTCTGGTTCCAGAATTTATGCCAAACAAAAAGTTGCTCCCAAAATGGGAAATGATGGTTTATCATTTCAATCGTTTACATTTGATGCACGCAAGTATGCAAATTTGGGGAATGGTATTAGTATTGCAGGTCGATTTTTTGGTGGAAAAAGTTGGGGCTCAAATCCACGAAAGTTTCGATTGGGTGGCACTCCATGGATATTTTCAAATAATAATTCAATTATTGATGAAACTCATTACGAAGACAATGTTGAAAATTTATTTTTATCTGAATATGTTATGCCAATCCGAGGGTACCAAATTGCGTCTAAACTGGGTGAACATGTGGCATTGTTTAACCTTGAACTACGACTTCCATTTTTATTATATTATTTCCCAACAATCAAATATCTTGGACAGATAAATGGTGTGTTCTTTACCGATTTTGGCGTTGCATGGAACGACAGTTACCCTGAATTTTGGGATGCAACCAGTTGGGACAACACTTCTTCGGGAGTAGGTTGGATGATGTCGTATGGATTTGGCCCTAGATTTATATTTTTAGGGTTGCCATGGCAATTAGATTATGCATGGCAGTACAATCCCCATAAAGGAACGATATCAAATCGCCAATGGTATATAACTATTGGATTGGATTTTTAGTAATGTAACCAAAAAGGAGATAGAATGGATTTAAATATTTGGGTTATTATTGGTGCTGGGACTGCGTATACAATATTAGGGGCTTTGTGGTATTCTCCAGTATTGTTTGGTAACATTTGGCTTGAAATCACAAAACGAAATACAACGGAAATGGAAGCTCCTAAATTTCAACTTGTTTTCGTATAGATGACTTCAGTACTTACTGCATTTATTCTCTAACACTTTGTGGTGTATGGAAAAGTTTTTTACCAAAGCAAGGGATTAACAAATTTAGAAGCCGGCCTGAATGCAGGGTTTTGGGGGTGGCTTGGTTTTATTGCCCTTACCAATTTTCACCGAATTGTGTTTGATAAAATACCCGTCAAACTCTATTTCATTGATGTTGGATATTATTTCGTATCATTTCTTATGATGGGTGCTATTTTAGGTTACTGGGGTTAAAACTGCCAATCGGGTTTGGGAATGGGTAGTCTAAATGCCCAATCTAATTTATTCAATAACTCGTCAGGTCCAGACATATCATCCGAAACCGATAAACTAGTAGCAGAATTTGCACCTAACCATAGTCGGGTAAATGCTCCCACAGATGTGTTTAATGTAGGAAGCGTTTCATCCAACCCCTGATTCGCAGAAGATTTCTTGCCCAGTGAAATAACATAACTTCCACCCACGCCATTCCATGAATTATCTCTATCTAAATAAGATTCAATCGGGTCATGTATTTTTAAATTAAATGAAAATGGTGAACATTGAAGATGTGTTACATCCATACATTTTGGAATATCATTCATTCGCATTTGCCAATACGCAATGGCTCGGTTTGATTGTTGAAAATCGGATTTCTTGGTTGTCATTTGATGATGAAACGGTCGTTGCAAGAAGTCTTGAAACTGAATTCCTGTGGGTTCCACCATGCTTATCACTCGTATTTGATCACCTAAACTTTTTATGAGTGCAAGTAGGTCCAGTAGTTGATCCATATTTTGATACGCCATCCATAAAATATTAAATGGCCCCACTTCAACATTTTTACTATTCATCCACAAATGATGTGTCAATTCACCAGCTTCATTAAAGTACCCCAAACCAAAAGCTGTTTCAGCCCATTTAATTTCTGAAAGTGTTGAATTAGGTGAAGGTGCTGTACACGAACCATGATGTTTTAACCTGTTTTTTCTTGATTCATGTATTTTATCTATATCTTTTTCTGTTAATCGAGTTGGTACTTTTGGTTTTCGATCAATTCTGATAGTGGAAGGGTCAAAACTAATAATATGCTCATATGGACCAGTTCCAAAACCTAATTTGTCATAATAACCTTGATCAAAAATCCCTAGTGCAGACACTAAAGATCCTTTTTGAGCTTCTTGTGAAATTGCATGAGCAGTTAATCGACCTGCAAGCCCCTGTTTGCGTGCAATAAGACTTGTTGTCACTGCAGTGATACAATTAAAAGAAATGGATTTGTCGAGATATTGCATATCACCCATACAACTGGTAACTAAACATTCTGGAGATGATTCAAGTTCTGCTACCCACGCGGCATTATACTCAAGAAACAAGTCCATGATATTTTCTTTTCCAGATTCTATCCAGCCAATTTCACGCCAAATTTGATGAGCTGCTTTATTATCCTTTTTTGAATTGTATTGTCTAAATTCCATCTCTACTCCATCTTCTTTTATGTCAATTTAATAAACAAAATTAACTATATTCTTACGCGTAAACCATAATGTATTTAAGGATTTGTATTGAATATTAATGCACAACAGGCAACGTTAACTTTTTTATTATCAGTAGCATATCGACGCTTGTATTCTTCGCCATCATTGGTGATAGAACATTCATTTGCAGATGGACTATTTTGTCATCATCATGATTGGACTTCCATCCCTCATTCACATATTTCAGAAATTAAAACTCAAATGAATGAATGGATTACAAATGATTCTCCAATTGAAATTACAAAAAAATCAAAAGATTGGGTGTTAACTGAATTTGCAAAGTACGGTCTTTTTAATAAACCATCTAATATTGAACAATGGGGAATTGATCCAATTCCAATTGTGCAATTTCAAACTTATTGGGATTATCAAATTGAACCCATGGAAACCAACAAACAATTGTTGGAAAATTTTGATTTAATCCCATACAATAAAGGAATGTTATTGAGGTTTCCCACCCTAACTTCACCGGGGTCAATTCCTAAATTCATTGACAAGCCAAAGCTGTATAGTATTATTGAAGAAAATGAGCAATGGGGAAGTATTTTAGGTATTGAAAGTATCCCAAAGTTAAATGAACATATTGAGTATAATGGTATTAAAGATTTAATTTGGGTTGCTGAGGGTTTGCACGAAAAGAAATTGAGCCAAATTGCTGATTCAATTTCAGAATTGTTCACTCAAAAACGAATTATTTCCATTGCAGGTCCATCATCATCAGGAAAAACCTCATTTGCAAAACGACTTAGTATTCATTTAAAAGTAAATGGATTTTCTACTTTACAAATTTCAATGGATGATTATTTTGTGGATAGAGATAAAATTCCATTAAACCAAAATGGTGAACAAAATTTTGAATCCTTTGATGTCCTTGATTCTGAATTATTATCCAAGCGAATTCAATTACTTTTAGATGGTCATTCTGTGCCGGTACGAAAATATGATTTTGAAACAGGCAAAGGAATTGATACATCCGATACGATTCAGATACAAAAAAATCAATTTATCATTATTGAAGGGATCCATGGTCTAAATACTGAACTGACATCCAATATTTCAAATGGGAAAATCCATAAAATATTTGTCAGTGCAATTACTCAATTAAATATTGATGGAGACCACCGATTTTCTACCGCTGATAACAGGTTGTTTAGAAGAATGGTTCGAGATAATCGATTTCGAGGGTACACACCAGAAGAAACAATTGCTCGTTGGAAATCCGTTAGACTTGGTGAGGAAAAAAATATTTTCCCATTTCAAGAGGAAGCAGATTTTATGTTTAATTCCGCGCTCATTTATGAACTACCAGTTCTCGCACATCATTGCAAAAAATTACTTTCAAACATTAAACGGAGTTTAGAATTTTCGAGTGAAATTGATAGACTACTTACATTGACATCATTTTTCAAACCATTGGATGAAAACAAAGTACCCGGTATTTCCATTTTAAGAGAATTTATCGGAAACAGTGATTTTGATTACTAAAACAACAAAGGGGAAACAATGAAACAAATACTTAACAAAGATACAGGAATTTTACTACTACGAGTTGGATTTGGGATTATTTTCATCATGCATGGATATCCCAAACTATTGGGTGGAGTAGAAAAATGGACAGGGCTAGGCAATATGGTTGGATTTTCATTTTTGCCAGCATTTTGGGGATTCATGGCAGCATTTTCTGAAGGCATTGGTGGTTTGATGTTGGCTTTGGGAGCATGTACTCGAACAGCTTCAACTCTGCTTGCACTTACTATGGTCGGGGCCATCACATTTCATATTTCATCTGCCCAAGGGAGTCCAATGCACGCAATAGAATCTCTCATAATTTTCATATCATTCATACTAATGGGTGGTGGAAAGTACAGTATAGATTCTTATATCGGATGCAAATGTTGTAAAGGTGAATAATTCACTCATAATTCGAGAAGAAAACTCAGCAGATTTTGAATGTATTCGGCACGTAAATATTGATGCTTTTCCAACTCAAGCAGAAGCAGATTTAGTTGAATCTTTACGAATAAGTGCAAACCCATTTATATCTCTAGTTGCTGAAAGAGAAAATCATACTATTGGACATATTTTGTTCACACCGGTTACACTTGAAAATGGAAAGAATCTACATTTAATGGGATTGGGACCGATGGCAGTACTTAACCAATTTCAAAATCAAGGCGTAGGTGCTGAATTGGTAACAAATGGATTAATCAAATGTAAACAGGAAAATGTAGATGCAGTAGTTGTGCTCGGTCATCCAAATTTTTATCCCAAATTTGGATTTACACCCTCAGTTCATTACAAGATAAAGTCAGAATATAATGTTCCAGATGACGTATTTATGATATTCGAATGTATTCCTAATATTTTAATGGGTAGTACTGGAATCATAAAGTATCATCCCGCATTTGGAATTGTTTAAGGTAACTCTAGGGAAATACTTTCCAGTACTTTTTCAACATTGTGAGGGTAAGCAGTATGTCCCATAAGACCTATTCTCCAAATTTTACCAGCTAGAGGTCCAAGCCCACCTCCAATTTCAATATTATGTTTCTTAAGTAAATTAGATCGGAATTTTGCATCATCCACTCCATCTGGAATTACAACTGCATTTAACATTGGTAACCGAGCAAATTGCTCAACCAACATATGTAAATCCAAAGATTCTAAGCCCTTAACTAATTGATTATGTGCATCTGCATGGCGTTGAAAAACGGACTTTATCCCTTCTTCAAAAATATCAAAGAGTGATTGATACAATGCATAATTCATATTTATAGGCGCGGTGTGGTGATAAACACGAGTTTGTCCACTCCAATAATTCGCAATCATGCTTACATCTAAATACCAATTTGGTACTTTTGACTTTCTGTTACTTAATTTTTCAACGGCTTTATTGGAAAAAGAAATGGGTGCTAATCCTGGAGGTACTGATAAGCATTTTTGTGTTCCACTGTACAGCGCATCAATTGACCATGTATCCATTTTAACAGGCATACCTCCTAAACTCGTAACACAATCAACTAAATATAATGTGTCAGAATCTGCTATGAGTTTCCCTAATTCTGCAACTGGGTTTAGTACCCCTGTGGATGTTTCAGCATGTACTACTGCAACAAAATCATACTGTTTTTCATTCAATTTTTGCTGAACAATCTCTACAATAACAGGTGTTCCCCATTCAAATTCTAATGTATCAACATCTGCACCCAATCGCTGAGCAACATCAGCCATTCTCACACCAAAAACACCATTTATTAATACTAAAACACTATCATTTTTTTCCACTAGATTAACAAAACAGGTTTCCATTCCTGCAGAGCCAGTTCCTGAAATGGGTACTGTTAATTCATTTTTTGTGTTCAGTAATGTTTGCAAATAACCTTTTATATCGTCCATGAGCTCAATGAATGATGGATCCAAATGCCCAATGGTTTGTGTACTTAGTGCATTGTACACCGAATTTGAAACGCAAGATGGACCAGGACCCATTAATAACACTTCATTAATATTTTTTAGTTTATTCATTTACGCTTTCTTTAAAATTTCATCTTTAATTTCATTTGTCCATAACAATCTTTTCTTCTTTTGCGGAGTAGCTTCGCAATGATGAGACCTTGGGCAGTTTGTGCTTCGTGGACAAATAATGCTCACAGGGTTTTTTAATGCTTCATGAATCCAATGAATATTCAGAACATTTGCTATTTTTTTAATTTCGGATGATAATACTTCATTCAACACGCGGTCACCATTCTCTTGCATACAAAGTGTGTACATATCAGATAAGATAGATTTTGAATCTAATCCTTGAGAATCCATTGCTGGAGCTAGGTCAACACCAGCAGAAATGACATGTGGGTTATCTGCTGCATCTTTGGTGCGAATTGATATCGATGAGTACAACCGCAAAGTTTCTTCATCGACCATTAATGAAAGTTGATGCAATGGTTTCTTTATACGAGTTTGATTGATTGCCTTAAACACATTCCATTGTTTACATGGGTCTGTAACCAATCGCATATTCCCCCATGGAGTGGGGATACCATTTCCACGATACACTGCACGTAAATATCCCGGTGGATATGCATCAAAATAATGCCAATGTTTGTATGTAGAAACCGCTGTCATTCGTCGCAACGCTACAGCAGGAGAAAGTTGTAAGCGTTGACAAAAATCAAGGTTGTATGATTCTCGATATAGAAAGTGTCGAAAAGGGAGTTTGGGGCATAATAAAGCACCAGCAAAAAACGAAGATTCAAAATCTCTCCAGGCATATAATATATCTTCTTGATTTACCTTTTCAGTTTTACTCTCCTCGGGTCTTGGTGAACCTCCGAGTTCACCTCCAGTTGCATTGCTTGAAATTAATCCATCTCCATTATGGAGTATTTTATGACCTAATAAAGATGCTAAGTCATATTTCAATCGTGCAGGTTGATTTTTCAATTGCTCATTAATGTAAACCGTATTTGGTGCGTCATAAAAAGACCTGAAAAATGATTTTATATCTCGTCCTGCATCATCTCGAGTTGTAAATAATGGATGGTCAAACCATTTAATTTTTAAGTCATTTTTTTTATACAGGTCTAATAAATTTTCTACGGATAATGGGAATTTTTTCTTTCCAATAGTTTCAGCAGTTCGTTCAATATCTGGAAATTGATTTTGATGTTTTTCTTGATACGCACGAATTAAAATATGAGCAAACTGTCTGCCGGTAGTACCTGTTTGTGCTAACACAGCCGGCAATGTGGTTTCCAATAAATCTTTTGAAAATAAAAAACTAGGTTCTAGCGACATAATTTCTACGCGACGGTCTGCTTCCTGCATTGAGGTTGATGGAACTGCAATGTTCTCATCTAAAAAATATTGTAAATCTTTTTGAAATACCTGCGCCAACACTGCAAGCAATTCTCGTGAAGGTATTCTCCGACCGGTTTCAATTAAACTAATATAAGAAACTGAAGGAGCATGGTTAGAATCTATTTGTACACATCGAACCGATAAATCTTCAAGTGTCATCCCTAAATTTTTTCGCAAACTGCGAATTTTTGTCCCCAAAAAATGGGCTTTACGTATAAGTCCTGTTTGATTTGTCATACTAACTGTAAAATTTACACTGTAAAATTTTAACTGTAAAATTTACTATAATTTTACAATATACTCACAGTACTTTTTTGTAGAAATTAACCACATTACTTAACAAATAGGGAATAATGTTAGAAACTGCTTATCAAATAAAAGGCAATACCAATGAAGCTTTCAACACAATCTTAACAGATGATGCGTTGAGCTTTGTTTTTCAATTGCATGACAGATTTAATGCACGACGATTAGAATTATTAAGTCAACGAATTGAAAAACAACACAATATTGATAATGGTGAACTCCCAACATTTTTAGAATCTACTGCACCCGTTCGAAATGGTGATTGGAAAGTAAATCCTGTGCTTGGAGACTTGCAAGATAGGCGTGTTGAAATTACAGGTCCGGTTGATAGAAAAATGATAATCAATGCATTGAATAGTGGTGTTAAAGTGTTTATGGCAGATTTTGAAGATTCAAACTCCCCCACATGGGAAAACACAATAAATGGACAGATTAACTTACGTGATGCTGTAAACAAAACTATATCATTCACAAATCATATTACTGGAAAACATTATTGTTTAAATCGTGAAACTGCAACCTTAATGGTACGACCACGTGGTTGGCATTTAGAAGAAAAACATTTATGGGATGGCAACCAATCGCTCTCAGCATCGCTAGTTGATTTTGGATTATTCTTTTTTCATAATGCTAAAACACTTATTCAAAAAGGATCTGGACCCTACTTTTACTTGCCAAAATTAGAAAGTCATCTTGAGGCTCGTTTGTGGAATGATGTTTTCATCTTTGCACAAGATACTTTAGGCGTTCCGCAGGGTACGATTAAGGCAACCGTTTTAATAGAAACCATTTTGGCAGCATTTGAAATGGATGAAATCTTATTTGAACTCAAAGAACATTCTGCTGGATTAAACTGTGGGCGATGGGATTATATTTTTAGCTTCATCAAAAAATTTAGAAATCATGCTTCATTTACTCTGCCCGATCGCGGACAGGTCACGATGGATGTTCATTTCTTAAAATCGTATGTGAACTTATTAATTCAAACCTGTCATAAACGGGGTGCACATGCTATGGGTGGAATGGCAGCACAAATTCCTATTAAAGACAATGAAAAAGCTAACCATTTAGCGATGGAAAAAGTTCGGCAAGATAAAGAACGTGAAGCCAAAGCGGGACATGATGGTACATGGATTGCCCATCCAGGATTAGCTCCTATTGCATTAAATGCATTTGATGCTTGTATGCCAAATGCAAATCAGATTGAGAATGAACGTGACAATGTTGTTGTGAGTGGCGACGATTTACTTGCAGTGCCTTCAGGGGAAATTACTGAAAATGGTTTTCGAGCGAATATTCGTGTAGGAATTCAGTATATTGAAGCATGGCTTCAGGGCAATGGCTGCGTGCCACTCTACAACCTCATGGAAGATGCGGCAACTGCTGAAATTAGTCGAGCGCAAATATGGCAATGGATTCAACATGGTTCTACTCTATCTAACGGAGAAAAAATTACATTCGAGTTATATGAAAACTATTTGGCAGAAGAGTGTGAGCAGATACAATCAGAGGTAGGTGAAAAACGTTTTAATGATGGTTTGTTTACACAAGCTACCACTCTATTTTCGAAAATGATTCAAAACAAGGAATTTGATGAATTCCTAACCATCCCAGCATATGAATACTTATAACAAAAGGAGGATACAATGAATAGAATACAGCAAATGCAAACCCTAGAACAAGATTGGAAAGAAAATCCACGGTGGAAAGGAATTACTCGACCATACTCATCTGAAGATGTGGTAAAATTACGAGGATCCGTACACATTGAATACTCACTTGCTACATTAGGTGCAGAAAAAATGTGGAAACATCTTCAATCGGATGAGGTGTTATGTGCTCTTGGTGCAATTACCGGCAACCAAGCAATTCAAGAAGTTCAAGCAGGTCTAAAAGCAATTTATTGCTCTGGTTGGCAAGTTGCAGGTGATAATAATTCAGCTGGTACAATGTATCCTGATCAAAGTTTATACCCAGTTGACTCTGTGCCAAAGATGGTAGAAAAATTGAATAATGCACTACAGCGAACCGATGAAATTCACTGGATGAATAATGACGATGCTATCGATTGGATAGTGCCAATAATTGCAGATGCAGAGGCGGGTTTTGGTGGTAACCTTAATGCATTTGAATTAATGAAGCATATGATTAAAGCAGGTGCATCTTGTGTACACTGGGAAGATCAATTGTCGTCAGCAAAAAAATGTGGGCATTTGGGAGGAAAGGTACTTGTTCCAACAACCGAAGCAGTAAATAAACTGGTTGCGGCTCGACTTGCCTCTGATGTGATGGGCGTACCAACCCTTATCATTGCACGAACCGATGCCAATGCAGCAAATTTGTTGACATCTGATGTGGATGAAAGAGATAGAAAATTCATCACCGGTGAAAAATCTAAAGAAGGATTCTATTATGTAAATAATGGACTCGATCAAGCAATTGATAGAGGATTGTCTTACGCTCCGTATGCAGATTTATTATGGTGTGAAACATCAAAACCAAACTTAGATGAAGCACGCAGATTTGCAGAAGCAATACATGCTCAATTCCCAGGAAAATTATTGTCGTATAATTGCTCACCATCCTTTAACTGGAAAGAAAATTTGGATGATGCAACCATGAAACATTTTCGTGAAGAGTTATATGCAATGGGGTACAAATACCAATTTATCACATTGGCTGGGTGGCATAGTTTAAATCTTGGTATGTTTGAACTCAGCAAGGCATATAAAGAAAATGGAATGTATGCATATTCTCAAATGCAACAGCGTGAATTTGCAAATGAAGTGCATGGTTTCCGTGCTGCAAAGCATCAAGGTTTTGTTGGCACAGGATATTTTGATGCCGTGCAAAATACAGTGACCCAAGGACAAACTTCAACCACTGCCATGGCAGGCAGTACCGAAGAAGAACAATTTGTTACAAAAGTAGCATAACCTCGTTTTTCTCCTTGTTAGAAAAGACCCAGAGAAATCTGGGTCTTTTTTTTATATTCAAAATTGTCTTATTATTCAACCTATGACAAATGATAAAACTGTATATATCTACACCGATGGCGCATGCAAAGGGAATCCTGGTCCGGGAGGGTGGGGTGCTATTTTGCGTTATGGTAAATCTGAAAAAGAATTAAACGGTTATTTAAGCAATACAACCAATAATATTATGGAGTTAACTGCGGTCATAAAAGCATTGGAATCTCTAAGTCGGCCATGTACACTCATTATAACTACCGATTCACAATATGTGAAAAATGGTATCACAAAATGGATACATAACTGGAAACAAAAAGGGTGGAAAACTGCCAACCGAAAACCTGTTAAAAATAAGGAATTATGGATAGAACTCGATGCACTAGTTCAAAAACATTCTGTGAGTTGGGAGTGGGTGCGAGGACATACTGGACATCCTGAAAATGAACGGGCAGATGAGCTTGCTAACTTGGCAATTGAAAAACATATATCATAGGTTTAAAATTTTATTAAAAATCTCACTTAAATTACCCCATGTTTGCCCAGGTTACTTTTCCAATTTCTAGTTTTCAAACTTTTTCGTATGAAATTCCAAAAGAGTTAATAAACAATGTAATACCTGGAACGTGCATAACTGCACCATTAAACAAACGTAAACAAATCGGATTTGTTGTTTCCATATCTGAAGCCGTTGATTTTAAGGGAAAAATATTACCACTTTCTTCAATTCATGAAGACAATTATCATTTTCAACCTGAATTATGGAATACTCTAAAATGGATATCAAAATATTATATCACTCCATTTGGGCAAGTCCTTAAAACTGCGTTACCCTTAAGTTTTACAGAGCCATATTCTCCCAAACGAATTCAATTTGTTTCAATAAATGCAAACGGGTATGAAGCATTAAAAAAGTGGGGAAAATCAGCCCCTGCGCAAAAAAATGTGTTGGAAGCTCTTGCGTTACTAAATGAACCCATAAAAGTTGCTGGGTTAATGGATATAGTTTCTTCTCCACAGGCAATATGTAATGCATTATCCAAAAAAGGGTTCGTAGATATAGTTATGCTACCCAAAATATATGATCCCTTTGATTTAATGGCACCTGGTTTACCTGGAGTAATTACCTTAACTAAAGATCAAAATAAGGTTTACTCCACAATTTCCAAATCTATGAACAAGGATAAATTTGCACCATTTTTACTTCGGGGAGTTACAGGTTCTGGTAAAACTGAAGTATATTTGAAACTAGCACAAGATGCTGTCAAACATGATAAAACTGTGTTAGTACTTGTCCCCGAAATTGCGTTAACACCTCAAGTTGCAAAACGATTCCGAAATGCATTTGGTGAAAAAGTTGCACTTTGGCATAGCAAAATGACCAAAGCAGAGAAAGGTTGGACCTGGCAACAACTTAAAAAAGGGAAATACAAAGTGGTGGTTGGCGCACGGTCAGCAGTATTTGCACCACTTAACAATCTTGGGTTAATTATTGTGGATGAAGAGCAAGAAACAACCTATAAGCAGGAAGCTCCTGCACCACGGTATCATGCTCGAAATGTTGCATTGATTCGAGGCAAACATGCCAATGCAAGTGTCTTGTTAACAAGTGCAACTCCCAGTTTGGAATCATATTATAATGCAATTCAAGGCAAGTTAACTCGATTGGATTTAACCAAACGATTCGGGGATGCGCAATATCCGACAGTTGACCTTGTAGACATGATGCGAGAAGGTAAAGAAACTGGAAATATTGGCCATTTATTTAGCACAAAACTAACAGAAGCAATTCAATCCTGTTTGAGTAAAAAAGAACAAATTATTTTACTCCAAAACAGACGTGGATTTTCAGTAATTCACCAATGCAAAGAATGTGGATTTGTGGCACAATGTCATCAATGTTCAGTTTCGTTGACCTATCATAAATACACAAACTTATTGGTATGTCATTACTGTAAGCACGAAGAAATGCCAAGTCCAATTTGCCCAGAATGTAAGCATGATGAGATGGAATTATTGGGAACGGGAACTCAAAAGGTAGAGGATGAAGTTCAACGCGAGTTTCCAAATGCTCGAATTCTGCGAATGGATATGGATACTGTCTCTAAACGTGGTGCGCATCAACGAATACTAGAAGCATTTGAAAACCATGAAGCAGATATCTTGTTGGGTACGCAAATGATTGCAAAGGGTCTTGATTTTGAAAATGTAACATTGGTGGGTATAATCAATGCAGATATTGGATTATTTTTACCAGATTTCAGAGCTGGAGAACGCATTTTTCAACTCATTTATCAAGTAGCTGGTCGAGCAGGTCGCCATAAAAAACCGGGAAGTGCAATAATTCAATCATACAATCCAGATGATGCATTTATTCATGTAGCATCGCGATTAGATAATGCAAAATTTTATAATATTGCCCTTGCACAACGACAAGAATTACACTACCCCCCATTTTCACGATTAACTCGTATTTTATGCACCGGAAAAGATAAATCGACAGTAAATAGTATTGCTTCCCACATTGCAAACCGAATGAAAAAATCTAAACACCATACCGTTTTGGGTCCTTCACCCGCACCAATAGAACGCATTCAAGAGCAATGGAGAAGTCATATTATCATTAAATCACATGAAACACATGTGCATAAAACCATTGAAAAAGAACTTGGATATCAGTTGTTTGAACGACCTTATAAAGGTGTTCGAATTACTATTGATGTTGATCCAATATCAATGTTATGAAAAACATTTTTATCATTTTAACCATATTTTTATCAATAGCTATATCGCAAGTTTTTGATACTGAAATGGGCAAATGTACTCTTGAAATTTATGGTGGAGAAATTGCCAATTTACAAGAAATTCAAGACCTCATAATAGAAAAAGCAAATCAATTTGAACAAGAATTTGGTACCATAGAAAAACGACCTTTTTATGTGTTCATCACAGAAAACATGGATGAATATCGGAAACAAGTTAAAGGATATGTCCCTGAATGGGGTATTGCAGTAGCGAAGCGTAATCCTGATAGAATGGTGATAAAATCTCCAAAAATGGCACGAATTTCGTATGCTAGATTGCTTGATGTTATTGTGCATGAGTTACACCATATTTTAATGTTTCGAATTATGAATAATATTGCTGTTCCGAGTTGGTATAAAGAAGGGTTGGCTATGAAATATTCAGGTGAATTCTCATTGGTTCAACGGATTAACATTTCAAAACATCTGTGGAATAACAATTTAATTCCACTACTTAGTTTGAAATATATTTCATCATTACCCAACTATCAAATTCAGTTAGCATATGCACAATCAGCTGCAGCTGTACTTTCTATGGATTACTTTTATGGAGCAGATGTGCACCAACATATATTGCGGGAAATTAATTCTGGTCGCCAATTTTGGGATGCAATGGAACGTGTAACGGGTGATAATCGACTTGATTTTCAAGAGCATTATGAAATTTTTATTGAAAATAATTACAGTTGGATGATACTTCTAAAAGCAGGCAATTTACTTTTCTTATTGGCACCTATAATTTTAGGGGTTGGATATTACTATAGATACCGGAAAAATAAAAACACTATGAATCGATGGGCAGCTGAAGAGCTTGAATTAAACACTGAAAATGGATTAGATGAAGATTAATCAATTCATTCACTTTGTTTTTATCTCAATAGTTATATCTCAATCAAGTTACTCTATTTTGGAGCTTCCACATAATGCTCGAGCTCTTTCAATTTCAGCCAGTTCTTTTACTGAATTGCCATGTAATTTGAGAGGGGCTAACATCGTTGATGGGGTCAATAATACATATAGCTTTAGTTATTTACAATACCCTCAGGACATCGCGTTTCAATCCTTCGCATTTAAACAAATAAAAAGAAATTCTATATTTTCAATTTCGGCAATATCAATGGATTATGGAACGTTTGTTGAAGACATGGATAATGAAGATAATTACTTTAAAGCTCAAGATATTTTGTTAAATGTCGAATATAATTCTATTTTTCAGAATTTTGTCTGGGTGGGGGGAAATGTTTCATACATAAAAAGTAATATATCTAATTATTCTTCTCAAATAATATCATCATCATTTCGAATACATTCGCACAGTTTTAATCAAAAAATGGGAGTAAGCATTTCGCTTGAAAATTTGGGAATTGTAATTGATCCATATCTGGGTTCAGTTGAGAATTTACCAAAATTTACGCAAGTATCAGTTTCATACAAACCTCAACATCTCCCTGCAATGTTAATTATTCATGCACGACAATATGCTTTTATCGATGAATCCCATTTTATAGGGAGCATTGAATTTGGGTCGCGTGCATTCAAACTCCGAGTGAGTTCATCAAATTTCAAATCTAACCTACAAACCGGTGAATATGGTAGCGACTTTTTTGCAGGCCTTAGTGCGGGAGTTGGATTATCCTTTGAACAGTTTAAAGTTGATTTTGGAGTTAGAAACTTGGGTGCTGGTGGAATAGTGAGTGGGCTCACACTGGGAATAAAAATGTAAATTATTTTATGGCTTGGTTTATAAAAATTTAGACTTAAATTAACCCTAGAGTTTTTAAGATGACAAACAGAAATTATACAACAAATTTATTTTTCACACTCAATAATAATATTGAGAGGGGATTCATGTAATTTCAACGTTATATGATTTAAAAGCCCCTTAGAAAATTTTCTAAGGGGCTTTTTTTTAACATAAAATATGAAAGGAATACACATGTGTGGAATTGTATGTGCGTTTGATTTAAAAGAAAAATCAGAAATATTGAGATCACAAGTTTTAGAAATGTCAGGAAAGTTGCGACATCGGGGGCCAGATTGGAGTGGTATTTACACAGGTGAAAAAGCAATTTTATCTCACGAACGTCTTGCGATTGTTGATCCCTCATCGGGTAAACAACCACTTTACTGTGATGAAAATAAAACAATATTAGCCGTTAATGGTGAAATTTATAATCATTTCGAACTTAGAAAACAATTTGAAGGAAAATATAATTTCAAAACGGAATCTGACTGTGAAGTAATTCTCGCATTATACAAATCAAAAGGAATTGATTTTATAAATGAGTTAAATGGTATTTTTTCATTTGCTCTTTACAATAGCAAAACACATGAATATTTAATTGTTCGAGATCACATGGGAATCACCCCACTCTATATGGGATGGGATAAACATGGGACTTTTTATATTGCATCCGAACTAAAGGCTCTCGAAGGATACTGTTCTAAAATTGAAATATTCCCTCCAGGACATTATTTATCAAGTAATGATGGAAAACTTGTAAAGTGGTATTCAACTGATTGGGATAATTACAATAATGTTCAAAAAAACTCTACACATATTGATTTGCTAAAAACGGGTTTGGAAAATGCAGTTCATAGACAACTTATGACAGATGTTCCATATGGTGTGTTGTTGTCTGGGGGGTTGGATTCTTCAATCATTTCAGCAATTGCTAAGAAATATTCAGATATGCGCGTTGAGTCTGGCGATAAGCAAGGGGCATGGTGGCCTCAATTACACTCTTTTTCTGTGGGTTTAACAGGTTCTCCCGATTTGAAATATGCTAAAATTGTAGCTGACCATATTGGTACTGTACATCATGAAATAACATTTACAATTCAAGAAGGGTTGGATGCAATTAGAGATGTGATATACCATTTAGAAACCTATGATGTAACAACAGTACGAGCATCAACACCCATGTACTTAATGGCAAGAGTTATAAAATCAATGGGAGTGAAAATGGTTTTATCAGGAGAGGGTGCTGATGAGATCTTTGGGGGGTATCTATATTTTCATAAAGCTCCAAATGCTCAGGAATTTCACAATGAAACCGTGCGAAAACTAAAGAAATTACATCTCTATGATTGTTTAAGAGCAAATAAGTCTTTAAGTGCATGGGGTGTTGAAGGGCGAGTTCCATTTTTAGATAAGGAATTTATAGAAATTGCTATGAAAATAAACCCAAACGATAAACTCATACATGGTGAAAGAATGGAAAAATGGGTAATTCGGAAAGCATTTGAAGACTATTTACCAAAGTCAGTTTTATGGCGACAAAAAGAACAATTTTCTGATGGAGTTGGTTATAGTTGGATTGACACGCTCAAAGATTATGTCAATAAAAATGTTACAGATATTCAACTTGAAAATGCACATCATACATTTCCAACACATACACCACATACCAAAGAAGAATTCTATTATCGAAGTATTTTTGCATCTCACTTTCCTTCTGAAACATCCGCCAAAACCGTACCATCTGAACCATCCGTAGCTTGTAGTTCTAAAATTGCTTTAGAATGGGATGAAAGTTTTAAACTTCTCAATGACCCATCTGGACGGGCTGTCACAACGGTTCATGGAGATTCGTACTAAAAAATTAAACAGAGTAATCTATTGCGGTAACCCTAAACCCAATAATCAATAATAAGTTTAATTGCCATCAGTGTAAGTGCAGATTTAAAAAGCAATCTAAAAATATGTTCGGGTATAAAGGATAGAATATGTTTCCCAAAATATGTACCAATGATAACGGCAACTAATAAAGGTAACAGTACTTTTGAATGTTCGAAATAGTTCAAATGAAATAGAAAAATAAAAATAGGCATTTTACCTGTATGGCTAATAGCTTGACAGACTGCTTTGTTGGCAATTATTTCTTTTTTCTTCAAACCATAATCCAAAAAATAGGGTGCAATTAAAGGTCCAGTTGCTCCAACAAAAACGGTTGCAAAACCACTCATCAGCCCTACTTTTGTAAATTTTTTTCCATGGTGTGGAGTTAGTCTTTTCCCATATAAAAACCAGAGTACAAAAATTCCAATTGCTGGTTTCAAAAAATCAACTTTTATATCGGATGCTGTGGTAATCTGCATCACCTGCATTAACCCAAAAATAATGATGGATGAAAGGAGCAATCCAAAGCATGCACCGAATAAAAATTCTCGAACGAGTTTCCAGTTAATACTTTCACGGTATGCAAAAGAACGAGTTGTATTACTTACCAGTTGGATTACACCATGTAACGCAATTGCTAAATAACCTTCTGGAAGCAATAGTGCCATAATTGCAAGAAGTATAATACCTCCACCCATTCCTAAAATTGCAGATATGGTGGAGGTTATAAATGCTGAAATTATTAAGATGAGTGCTTCCAATTTTTTTAACTTAAAATAATATTAATCAACAAAACAATATCAACAACGTTTAACTCTCCATCTTCATTCATATCAACAATACTATCATATGAATCCGTTAATATTAGGTTAACTGCTGCTACTATATCTACCACGTTTACCAAACCATCTTGATTGATATCACCTTGAATTATAGGAGCATCTAAAATAGAGAATTCTATTTCATCTGTTGGTTCATTTGTGAATTGACTTGTAATAATTAAAACTTGATTTAGATTGTTTGGATTATTCAATCCTAACAATTGATCGCTTTGATCTATTTCAAGTGTTGTATATGAAACAATCCCCAATGAATCTTTTACTATATGGTTTACTATTAACTTATCGTAATCATTCGAACTAAAACGAATTGAAGATTGTTGAAATGGAAGTTCAACAAATAAAGCACCACCATGTTGAGTTGAAAGTGAAAAAGGTGATTCTTCCAAGCTAGTTGAATAAGCTGTACAATATGAATTAGCTTCTTCAAAGAAGGATGCAATATTAGTTCTATCCCCTGTAAAATATCTCCATGTTGAATAATCAATATATGCATTTGTTAAATCAATATTTTCAGTTGATGAAAATTGAATTGCATCATTATAAATTGGAAATACATCTACAGGATTACCCGTTTCGGATGCATTTCCAAACCCTTCCCATATTAACCTGATTATACTTGAATCTCCATAAGCTTCTACTAAAAACTTTTGCCATAAGGCAGATCTGTATTGATACAATTGAACCGAAGAATCAATGTTATATTCTGGATATGTTAATGGGGATACAACATTACAATTCCCAAGCATAGTAGATAAATGAATAGATTCTGGAAAGACCACATTTTCCATATATGTTGCAGTTTGTTCTAATAACCATCCATTATATGCATAATTGCCCGGTTGACCAGAAACTCCAATTCCGTAACGAACCTGAATAGCATGATGCAATTCATGAGCCACTACATGCTTGCTCCACGAGGGAATTGTTTCATGTTCATTTAACAAAGTGGATACAATCATATAACTTGAATAGCCACCTGAAAATGGTGCAACTGGGTACGGTTGTTCTGGGACAACAAGCCCAGCAGCATCATTTGTCAAATAAATATCGTAGAGTGCATTTCCACCAAAATTATTACAATGATTTGGTGAAGATTCATCTGTAATTGATTCATCACAATCAGGTGGCATCATTTCCCATCCCTTATTCATAAATATATCAAGTGAGTATTCTGCCAAGTTTATGACTGATTCTGCATAACTATTATTACATTGTAAATTGAGCCAATTTCCATTGATAAATTGGCTATCAGCAGTGGCTGTAGTATAATGAATTTTAAAGTGTTCTGTTTGAATTGTTTCAGGATAAGTAAACTGAAATCGATATGTTCTATCTTGTGAGTCTTTTACACAATTGGTTAATGGATTTGCTAGAATACATTGAATTGTAAATAATAGAATATAATTTTTCATTTTGAAATTTCTCCTCTTGTGAAAATTACAACAACAAATAATTATGTTTTCAATGAATTTTCAAAGAAAGTAAAATAAGGAGGTATTTTGAATGAAAACCTATACTCTAAACAAACTACTCACACATTTCTGCACACGATTCTAATGTGTCAAACGGAACTACACCTTCACAACATCCCCAAAAAAATACTTCACATTGTTGTGAGTTGGGATCAAAATAATAACGTGGACAAACACCATCACATGGACCTATATCGGGTTCTAGTAAACATTCCTCTGGAGTTTCCGGACCATTCAAAATAACATTGATAATTTGAACAATATCCAATACATTAATGTTGCCATCTGTATTAATATCCATACATTCATCGCATGTGTCAATAGTTAAAATACAATCCACAATGATGACAATATCTAATACATTAAGAATGTTATCAAAGCTTGCATCACCCAACAAACATGGATTAGGTTCCTCTACTAATTCAATAGTTTCTGGTACTAATCCACTACATTCAGCACAGATTGTTTCATACCCTGTGATAATCACTCGTTCGTTGTTAAACTCCATGATTGATTCTGGATTTCCAAGCGTGGTAACAAACATAATTTCACGTTCACTTTCACCTATATTAAACTCAGGAGTTCCTAATTCACCATCCAAAAAATCAAGGGTATAAGTTCCATCCTCAAAGGGACCAAATGTTGCAGATAAGTTAAAATGACATTCACACCAGCAAGCTGGATTAATATCGATCAATGTTGTGTGAAACGTGTTTCCGTTTAACCATCCATCCCAAACTAGTTCTGGACAACAGTTTTGATATGCATTAAAGTAGTTAAGCGTCATATATGAACCATCTACTTCTACTTCAATATAGGGTTCATCTCGATTATCTAAACAATCTGTCTCTGTTTGTTCAACCAATTGAATACTATCTTCTATTGTAAAACTCCCTCCAAAAAATGTCCAATTATAATTTGAATATTCTACAATCAAATCATAATCACCTGGAGCAAAGTCACCAATCGTTACCGTTTGGTCGAATGAACACATGCAGTCACACGGCGGACCTTGGTCTTGTATTTCTAAATAATATGTAGCACTAGACTCATCTAAAACACCACTCCAGTGAGGTTCAATGCAACACTGTAACTCACCATTCAACCATTCAAACGTTATTTCATTTCCACTAACAAGAATTTCCATTTCGGGCAATCCTGGATTATCATTACATGGGGAGATAGACGTTTCTGTAATGATTGGTAATTGATTAAATTCTTCATCAAGTTCTAATGTGAATTCATCGCATCCATCCATGCAAAAAGACCACCCATTATTAAATGATAATACACCTTCTACTGTTGTGTCTTGCGTATCTAAAATTTCAATGTTATCAACATGAAGGGCAGAACATAAAAAGCAGTCAACCATATGTCCCCAAATTTCAACATGTTCACCAACGTATTCATCTAGATCTGATGGATTGGGTAAGATGGTAATATATGTACTTTCGTATCCTAAGTCAGCATTCACAACATATTGTGAACATTGGTCCATACAGGTATTATCGATAGCATAATCAACAACCCCCCGAACCAATAATGAATCTTGTGAAAATACAAATTGCATAAAAATTAGTAGTATAAATATTTGTTTCATAATGTTCTCCGTTAAATAATAACATACATAGCCATTTTATGGATTTATAGGTAGGATTGGTATAGCAGACCATATCAACTCTACGACATCCAATACGTTCAGGACTCCATCACTATTTTGGTCTGATGCACAGAATTCTGCATCTGTTGGAGTATTTGTCATAAGAATAAAGTTTACTAGTACAACAATATCAACAACATTGGTCATACCATCATTATTGATATCAGAATTGGGTTCGCATGGTTCACTGTCAATTGGGGTTATGCTAAATACATCCACAGCTTGCATGGCTTCGTCGCAAAATCCGGTACATGGATACGTGCTTGGTATTCCAACTACAGAAACTTCCTGGCCAACATACTCTTGAAATGCAATGGATTCGTCTTGGTTGGTTCCCAGAGCAGTTATATTATTACTTTCGTCAATAATTCCAAAAGGTGCACACATACATTCTGGGATGTAAAACAGACCATCTACCATTCCTTGGATTGTAATAGTTTCCTGTGAAAAGGAAACGGTGAGAAATACAAAAAGTAATTGGAGTTTAAACCTGTTCATTGGTATCTCCTTGTTTTTGGTTTATGTCGTAGAAAGTGGGAAAGGATTCCCACTTTCTATTTTTTTCACATTTATTTTACAAGCATCAATTTTTGCGTGAATGCTTGATTGGGTGTTGCCATATGTATTAAATACACACCCGATGAAAAGTTAGTAGCATCCCATACAACTTCATGGAATCCAGCTTCTACAAATCCATCCACCAACGATTGTACCATTTGACCATTAATATTAAATATTTGCAAGGTCATAGCATGTCCATTATCTATGGTAAAACCTATGGTAGTCGTTGGGTTAAATGGGTTTGGATATGCATTTTGTAATGTAGTTGATTCTGGTATTTCATCCATCAAAACTGGAATTGAACTACCATTACTATCACTAATTATGGCTGATAAAACTTCACCATTAAATGCAATTTGAATTGGTTCATTTATCATTACACCCTGCAGTGAATATGCAATTGCAATACTGCCAGATGAAACAAACTCCCATCCCATTGGTAGTTGAGGTCTCTGCAATTCTCCTTCAAATTCAATTTGAAAACCTGCAATATTACTGCCTTGAATTATAATTGAATGTTGATTGTATTGCAATCGAGCTTCTCCATTTTCTAATCGTCCAGCACTACCCATTTCATCATCATATAAAATAATATTTACAATTTGAACAACATCAATTACATTCAGTGTTCCATCAACATTTACATCTCCTGCCCAAAATTCATAGTCGGTTGGTTCGTCAATATTGAGAACAAAATTCACCAGTTGAACAATATCCATCACGTTAATTGCGCCATCCGCATTGATATCGCCTTGCATACCAAATGTGACAATCGTTCCAATACCTTCAGACTGTATTTCATTACCATCTGGGTCAGAGGCAATGGTTTCATTAAATACCAATGGTATTTCTAAACCAGGAATTGGAAAGCCCTCTGATGAAAATGCTAAGTTGGCAACATGATGTTCTTCATAGGCTTCAAACACACAACCTTCTAAGCTAAACATAATACCCCAAAGTTGACCATATACTTCGTTCCAGTTTGCAGTAAAGCAATCATTCATAGATTCTAAGCCAGAAGGCATTAAATAGAAATCGTTATAATACTGCTCAGGCCATACTGCAAATTGAAGCCCAGCAATATCTACTTCGGAATGTAGATACAACGGTACAATCACCTCATTTTCTTCGGTAATACTTGCATTTCCTAGTATGAAGGTTGCTTCTGGATCCATATAGTCATCTATTGGAGTCAGATAAAAGTCCATTTCATTAATTCCTTCATAGGCAAAGAAATTTATATCTTCAGGGAAATAACCCTCTGCTTCTATGGATACATAATATTCACCTGCACCTGGAAGGTCTAACCAATACCAACCTTCATTAGTCCATGTTTCAAGAAAAATACCATTATCATAATGAATCGTTAAATGAGCATCATCGATGGGTTCTGGCATTTCCAACTCACCATATACCATTCCAGTAATAGCAGTTGGGAAATAAAATTCACCAAATTGAAAGTTAACTTGAACTTCATGTCCAGCTTCAACAAATGCTTCAATTGTTTCAGTTTCTTCATACGCAGTGCACGTAACATGATAAGAACCTACAGGAACTTCAATTTCATACATACCCTGTTCATTCGTTTCAGTTTCATAGACATCTTCGACAGTTCCATCCGATGAAATTCCAGTAATTACAATATGAGCTCCTGCAACAAGTTCAATTGCATCACCCCACACATACTCAACCATTCCATAAATAACACCATTTTCATGTGGATCATCATCATTAAATATGTCTTCACATTCAAATTCACCAGCTAAACACATTTCGCATGCCCAAGAAACTTCGGATAACATTTCTAAAGTATAATCATCACAATCGGAAATGCATTCTGAGTCACTGGTTACAGTATCAATTATCCACTCACACGCAATATCTGCATTTTCATTGGGATCAATATCTTCAAAACTTGGGCAATCCATAATGCACTCAGGTGGTCCATCATCCTCAATGCCACAAGCTACTTCGCATTCTTCAACACTATCAAAGAATGCATTGGAATAATCCACACCATCTTCGGATACTGTTCCACACCCAGAGAACCATGTGCATTCTTCTCCGTTCCAACCAATGCCAATTATCATTTCACAATCACCAAATGATATTCCAGATAAATCCTCGCAAACAGGTTCGGGATCAAAACCTTCAACACACGCAGTATTACTCGGTTCAGATTCTAGTCCATTTAGCGTTGCAGTAACATAGAAACATCCATTATAACCAACAAAACCTCCAATCATCATTTCAAAGTGGTTTACATCAGTAATTCCTGTATGTACAAAGGGCCCATTGGGTCCTCCGTATTGTGCATAAATATTAAATGAAACTGGCAAATTGAAATCATCCGTTGGTGGATATTCCCAATTTAAAATAGCTGTTGGCTCCCACTGATTTGCATCTTGAACAAGCTCAACGGTTAAATTGTAAGGAGCCTGTAAAACCGGTTCATCCCATGCATTAAAATGAAAATTGACTTCATTTTCTTCTCCAGGATAGGCTAAAAATGTTTGTGTTTGCGTGCCATAGTCTGTAAAACATGTAATGAGCCATTCAACATTTCCAATTGCAGAATCTTCCAATTCTAATTCAAACCAACCATTTTCATTGGTTTCTGTTTCGTAATATGGTGCATCACCCCAACTAGGAGTAGCCCCAATTACAGCACCGCCAATTGGAAAAACAGGACCCATTGGTGATAGTTGTGCGCTTACATGTCCAAACACAGTTGTTGTTGGGTATGGGTCCGTAATATGGTTTAGATAAAAATCGTGAGTTACAGGCAATTCGTGAAAATCAAACCATTCTTCAACAGTTGAATATCCATCTTTTGATACTCTTACTTGTGCCTCTTCAGGGAACGGAGTATTAACATTGTTTAAAAATTGAAAATATCCATCATGATTTGTTTCTGTTTCAAAAATCACATCATAAACACCCGATGCAGTACCTGAAATAACTTCAACCAATGCACCTTCTAAAGGTATAAACGCAGGTAACATATCATTAAAACTTCCACTCACAGTTCCAGAAAATATCACATCCGTTGGTTCAACATTTGGAGTTAAAAAGAAATTGTGGGTTATGGGTGCATTATTATATTCAAAGGTCATTTCTGCATTGTAGTATCCCTCCGCTTGAACACTCAATGTGAAATGACTTAAATCATAATCACCAGTCCACCCAGAATCATAGGGATAATAAAATTCAAAATATCCATTTTCATCGGTCTGTTGGCTAAGCAAAAGACTGGGTTCAATGTCACTTGCAAAATAATATTGGAAATAAACTGTGGCATTGTGAAGTGGTTCAGCATTGTTTTGATCCGGGTAGTAATTACCATATACGTGACCACTAGCAACTACTTCTAAATCTTGTACTTCTGTTAAACAAAACTCAATTGCACTGCCATTATATCCAACTTCAATAGTTTGGGTTTGGTTTTCCCATCCTGTTTGACTGCATGTTACAGAATATGCACCTACAGGTACTTCTAGGGCAAAGTGGCCATTTTCATCTGCATTCGTCGTATATGCTTCATCCGTTGCAGAATTAAGCGGAACCGCGTCAATATTTGCACCCGGGATTGGACAACCTACTGGTCCTCCCAAACACCCATTACAAGCTATCACGTTCCCTTCAATGAATGTCATTTGCGAATTATCTTGTGTAAATAGAGGAGTCAATGCCATTATTGCAAATAATAAAATTGTATATATTTTGTGAGTTAAAAAAATTGATGTTCTCATTTCAGTCTCCTTGATTTGGAATTTAGGGTTTTCCCAGTCTAAAATTTACATTAAAAATTATTGCCCTGAAGGCTTGTTACAATTTGTTACAAAAAATAACCCCGGCGAACCGGGGTCACTTTTTCATCAACCTGGAGGAGAAGATGAATCAAGAATGAAAGTAGTCTATTAACTACCCTCCATTTAAGAAAGTTCCATTATTTTGTTGAAAAAGATAAATTATTACATTTTTCACAAACTGTTTCAGGAATCCAGCCTAAACTCATCATTTGTTTAAACATCCAACATCCCGCACAAAAACCAATAAACGATTCCAAACTAGCAAAGAAAACAAGTACACTCATTGCAATGTTTGCATATTCAACATGTCCACTTAAAATCAAAATTAATGAAGATGTAGTAAACATTGCTCCAATTCCCTGCGCAAAACGTTTAGGAGGACCCGGACAATCAAGCCTTGGTTCACCTACAGCTGGAATAATTATCTTAGTAACCAATAATGCAATTGGGCTCAGAGTTGGTCCAGTTAACACCCGTGCCCAAAAACCGTATGCTAATAATCCAAGAATGTACAAATTCTCCGTCCACAAAAATAAAATTGATAATGCAACAACAAACCCAGCTACGGTACGTGCTGCATATTCATTCACAGTTTCTGGAAAAGAAAACACCTCTTTTAGTATTGTGGTATTGATGAGTCTATTTCCTCTGACCATGCTAGTATCCCCCCTTTTAAATTCTTTACATCTTTAAAATTGTGTTCTAAAAATTCTTCACATATTTTTGCTGATCGTTGCCCTGATCGACACATAATAATAATCTCTTTTTCAGGATCAAATTCCTCTAAGTGTCCAGAAACTTGTTTCATGGGTATATGAATTACACCATCTATTTTTGCAATTTGAAGCTCAAAGTCTTCTCGTACATCTAAAACTATGGTTGAAGGTTCTTTGTCCCATTTTTCTTTTAATTCTGATACAGAAATTTCTTCTATTTTGGGTTGGTCGTCCTGAATAATTCCACAAAACTCTTGGTAATCAATCAGTTGAGTGATGCTTGGGTTATTCCCACAAATCACACAATCATCATTTTTCCGGACGACCAATTCGTTAAATTCCATGCCAAGCGCATCAAAGAGGAGGAAGCGACCTTTCATGGAATCTCCAACACCCAAAATTAGTTTTATTGCTTCATTTGCCTGCAAGCATCCTACAATACCCGGAAGCACACCCAACACGCCACCTTCTGCGCAAGAGGGTACTAAACCCGGTGGAGGAGGTGCCGGGTATAGACATCTATAGCAAGGTCCATTTTCATGGTTGAAAACAGAAACTTGGCCATCAAATCTGTAAATACTGCCATATACATTTGGTTTACCTAAAAGTACACAGGCATCGTTTACAAGGTAGCGAGTTGGGAAATTATCGGTGCCATCGACAACCATATCATAATCTTTAATAATATCAAGGGCGTTTAATGAGTTTAATGGTTCTTCGTGTAAAATAAAATTTGTGTTAGGGTTTAAATTTTCGAGACGTTCTTGTGCGCTTTTTACTTTTGATTTTCCAACTTGATCCACACCAAACAATACTTGCCGTTGCAGGTTTGATTCATCAACAATATCAAAATCAACTAGTCCAATGGTTCCTACACCTGCAGCAGTTAGATATAAAGAAACAGGGCTCCCTAGTCCACCAGCTCCAACTACCAATACTTTTGCAGATTTTAATTTTTTTTGTCCATTAATTCCAACCTCTGGAAGAATAAGGTGCCGACTATACCGAGAGAGCTCAGCAGGGGAAAGCTCTGGAGCTCCCCCCGCAATTGATGGAATAATGCGAATATCTGCACCGGAATCAACAGAAGCTTCTGCACCACCTAGATGCTTTATGCTTTCTTTCCCAATGTAAATATTTACAAAATTACGCAACTCTCCTGAATCTTCAATGAGGTGCCCTTTAATATCTGGAAACTCACTAAATAATTCGTCTAAGACATGACGGATTGTTGCCCCGCTCACATCAAGTGTTGCCTGCCCGTTTGTGAACCGTCGTAGGGGTGACGGTATTTTTAATGTACTAGCCATTATTCTTCCTCCTTTTTTATACTAATTTCTTCTTCATTAAATTGTGTTCTATCTTCTACCAATTGCCATGATTTATAGCTCACTGATTTCCCTTTTTGGACTGATATAATAATGTAACTAAACCCAGGCCATGCGTGTTCTCTATCAAACTCTGAGGGGTGATCGGGATGGTCTGGATGCGAATGCACAATACTAATAACAGAAAGTCCCAATTCATCTGCTTTATCTTCAGCATTTTGGTATGCTAACGGGTCTATCAAAAAACGTCGTTTTCTGTTTTCACCTTTTGAATTATCAGCTGGAATATATTCAGTAGCATTGGTTCCATTTTCAGAAAACTCCCCTAGTATGAAACCACAACATTCATATGGATATTCTCTTTCAGCTTGGGTTATAAATTGCTTTACAATTTTATTTGATAGTGTGATACTGCTCATACTAACTCCATAACCCAGAACTAAAATACCGTTCGCCTAAATCGTTAAACAGAGTAACTACAGTCCCAGTTGAAACATCTTCAAGCAATTTGGATACTGCCGATAAATATGCTCCGGATGATTGACCTACAAAAAATCCTTTTTTCGCAATTGAGTTTGCCCAATGTTTGGCATCATCAGCTGTTGTATAAATCCAATCATCAACTACAGACTCATCAAAAATTTTGGGTACAATATCTTCTGGTGAACCCAATGGTTTCAATCCCTCAATACCGGGCCAAATTTCTGGCCGAACACCCATAATTTTAATATTGGGAAACTTTTCTTTCAGTTTGCGTCCAATTCCAGTAATTGATCCTCCAGTTCCTACTCCCCCAACAAAATAATTTATCTCACCGCCAACTTGAGTAATTATTTCTTCAGCAGTTGTGTGGTAATGTGCCAACCAATTATTATCGTTTGCATATTGATCACAGAAAAAGTATTTATCTGGGTGCTCATCCACAAGTTGATGTACATGACGCAACGCTTCATCATAGCCTTCAATTGGATCAGTTTCAATAATGGTTGTTCCATGTGCTTTCATTCGATTTTTTCGTTCTAAACTCGCATTTCCAGGGATAACAATTTCTACATTATACCTTAGTGCATTTCCGATCATTGAATAGGCAATGCCTGCATTTCCACTACTTGAGTCAATCAGTGTTTTATCTTTAGTTAGATTTCCATCCTTAATTGCCTCTAACAACATGCGCTTAACGGGTCTGTCTTTTAGAGAACCTCCGGGATTTGCCCACTCAGCTTTTGCAAAAATATTGGTTTGCTCACTGTCAAAGAGATTACTTATATCTAAAAGTGGTGTGTTTCCAATTAAATCTAATATATTATTACTTCTTTTCATTTTTTCTTTCTAAAAAAAAACCCCTCTTGCCTTACCGACAAAAGGGGTTATATAATCAATATTCAAATCCTTTATCTGGGCAAGTCTCCTCCTCCGAACATAGAACAGCAACAACAACAGCTATGGTCAGTTGTCACAGTTAAATCATTTGCCTTTAGATTTGAATATTCATTAATCACGGGGTAAAAACTTATTAAGACTTAGTGAATTGTACAAGGAAAATATTAAAAATTTATGAATTTGTATTAATTTTGTGAGAAACATCACGGATTTTACCGTTTTGCAAACCAAATACCCTTTGATTCTGCAACTAATACACCGGTTGATTTTTGGAAAATGTGTCCTTCAACAAATATCATATTTTTACGAGAAGATGTCACCCTGCCCTTAATAACTAACACATCGCCATCTTTTGCAGGAGAATGAAAAAATATATCATGGTTTGTTGTGCTTAAGGCTTTTACATCTTTATAAATATTTTTTGTTAATACTGTACAACATGCAGACCCTAAAATTTCATCTAATAATGTAAACAAAAACCCTCCATGGGCAATTCCAAATGGGTTTGACCATGCTTTATCAAATTTTACTTCTGCATGTACACTTCCTTCTTTAAACTGCGTAAAATTAATATTAAATTGTTCTGCAAATGGTGCTGGGAATTGTGCATCTGGTGCCATGTTTTGAATTTTTTCTATGAGTTTATTATCAATCATTGTCCCTCTTCATTAATTGTAAAAATTCTATTTCTGAAAGTGTTGAAATACCAAGCTCAATTGCTTTTTTTAGTTTTGCTCCTGCATTTGGACCTGCAACAACATAATCTGTTTTTTTACTAACTGAACCACTTGCTCTTGCACCTAATTTTTCTACCATTTCACTTGCTTCTTTACGGGTAAACTGTTCTAGACTACCAGTAAAAACAAAAATCTTTCCACTAAACTGAGTATCTTGGGTTGCTTCTACTGCTTCAAATGTTATTCCATTTTCCAAACATGAAGTTATCACACTTACATTAACCTCATCTGAAAAAAATGAAACTATTGATTCAGCCATGATACCACCAATTTCATGGATAGAAGTAAGTTGATTAATATCTGATTCAATAAGTTGAAAAATATCGCCATTAAATGCTCGTTCAAGTACTTTGGCTGAATGAATACCTACATTACGTATTCCTAAAGCATGAATAAACCGTGCTAATGTAGTTTGTTTTGAATTTTGTATTGCAGTTATAATGTTATGGGCAGATTTATTACCCATACGGTCTAATTTTTCTAATTCATCAGCTTTTAAAGTGAAAATATCGGCAACCGAATGAATGTGTTTTTCTCTGACTAGCTGTTCTACTAATTTTTCTCCAAATCCATCAATATCCATACAGTTTTTGGATACAAAATGCTGTATTCTGCCTTTGACTTGTGCTGGACATGAAATATTACCACATCGGGCTACTGCTTCATCTGATAATCTTTTTACACTATGATTACAGATGGGACATTGAACGGGAAGTTTATACGAAAGCGAATTATGTGGACGTTTTTCTAAAACAACTTTGACAACTTCTGGTATAACATCTCCAGCTCTTTGGATGAGAACGGTATCTCCAATCCGGATATCTTTTCTATCAATTTCATCTTGATTGTGTAGTGTTGCATTAGAAACTATGACACCCCCTACATTCACAGGGTTTAGTTTTGCAACAGGTGTTACAGCACCCGTTCGGCCAATACTTGCCTCTATGTTTAGAATTGTTGTGGTTGCTTGTTGTGCTTTTAACTTACCTGCAATCGCCCAACGAGGTGATCTGCTTCTTACTCCCAATTCATCCTGCTGGTCAAATGAATTGACTTTGAAAACTACCCCGTCAATATCATATTCTAAATCATTTCGAATATTTTCAGTTTTCTCATAATATTTTTTTAAAAATTGGACCCCACTTCCTTTTTTAACAAGTGGGTTAACTGGAAAACCCCACTTAGGTAATGTATGTAAGAATTCAAAATGGGATGTAAAAAAAACTCCATCAATTACACCGGGTGCATAAATAAAAATTCGCAATGGTCTTGTAGCAGTAATACCGGGATCTAGTTGACGTAAACTTCCAGCAGCAGAATTTCTTGGATTCGCAAATGGTGTTTCATTATTTTTTAACCGTGCTACATTCATCTGTTTAAAATCTGCGTGCGATATAAACACTTCGCCACGTACTTCCAACAATGATGGAACAGGTGCATCAGTTTGTAACTGTAATGGAATTGATTTTATGGTGCGTAAGTTATGCGTAATATCTTCGCCAACTTCACCATTTCCTCTAGTCGAACCGTAAGTAAAAATTCCTTTTTCGTACACTAATTCTACAGCTAAACCATCTAATTTTGGTTCAGCTACATATTCAATGTTATGCTCAACACCCAGCCCCTTTTTAACCTGCTCATCGAATGTGTCAATTTCAACAGCGTTCATTGCATTTGCAAGTGATAACATGGGTATTCTATGGGTAACAGATAAAAACTCAGGTAGTGGTTCAGCTCCTACTCGTTGTGTTGGTGAATTCGTTGTAATTAAGTGGGGGTTCTTCTTTTCTAACTCTTGAAGTTCCCGCATCATTGCATCATATTCAGAATCAGATATGATGGGATCATCATGTACATAATACCGAATGTTATGACTATTTAGTTGTTCACGAAGATGTTGAATATGGGTTTGTAAATCACTCACTAAAGTAAAATTTCTTTTTCTATTGTGTCTGTTAAGCTGAAGTAATCTTTACTTGAAAATGAAAATTGTTTATGCACATAATCACCATGAATATTGATTGTATATTTCTTTTCATAAAAATCTCTTTTTTTAATAATCTCAGAGATAGCATGCAGAAAGTAATCGACATCATTCGTGGTATTGTACAAGCCAAAACTGACGCGAACCATTCCCATCCAAGGTTCTGTATGCCATGCAATTGTATGTTTATTTTCTTTGGCCTTATTGATTTGTTTTTCATGAGTAAGTTCTAACATTTTTTCAACATACGGATGTGCACAGAAACATTCATTTCTCACCGCAATATTATAATAATCATTCAAAATTGCTGCAACCAAGCCGTGGTTCATTTGTTTGATGTTAAATGAAATAGTACCAGCACGCGGACAAGTCTTAATACACGTCTCACCATAAATAACTACTTCGTTTAAGTTTAACATACCCTGTAAGCAACGATTTGTTATAGCCATATCCTCTTCTAAAACCACATCCATTCCAATTAAATCCAATACATGAATTGCTGAACCAAGTGTAATTGCACCTAAAATATTTGGAGTCCCAGCTTCTTCTCTATCTGGAAATGTTTGCTTTACAAAATAGTTTTCGGGGAATACTCTATCTACCATTCCACCACCAACTTCTTCGGGCTCAACAGCAGATAAAAATGATTTTCGAGCAATGACAACTCCAGGTGAACCGGGTGCATATGTTTTATGTCCAGAAAATAAAAGCGCATCAATATCCATTTCAGGATTTTCAAAACCACTCATTTGAATGGGTACATGAGCTGCCATTTGTGCAGCATCTACAATCACATAAGCACCGTATTTATGTGCCAATTCAGCCACTTGATTGATTGGGTTAATGATTCCTGTAACATTACTGATTCCTGTAACGGAGACATAGTTAATTCTATCATCAAACTCTTGTAAGTATTCTTCTACTAAATGAAGGTCGATACATCCCATTTGAGATTCATGGGTATCAACAGGGATATGCATTACTTTACCACCATGTTTTCTGTGGGGTAAATCATTGGAATGATGTTCCATAATGGATACAAGCACCATATCTCTTTCGGGTCGCAGATGATTAAATGTTCGTGCAATTCTATTCATCCCAGCCGTAACACCACTACCTGTGAAAAAACAGGTGTATTCTTCGGGGTCAGCATGGACAAAATCCAACATTTTTCGATGAATCCAATCATATGTTTTTGTGGCGATTTTTGCACTAAAATGCAACAATGAATGTGTGTTTGAATAATGATTCAAAAAATGCTTAGCAGACCGACATGCTGTCCCCATCATTAATGTTGAAGCAGTAGAGTCTAAGTAAATACGTCGAGTTGTTTCACCTGTTGCAATCGTGTATTTTGTATTTAATCCAACAAAGTCCGGTTGGATTTTTTCTAGCAATGATTTTCCCCTAAGGGAATTATTTTCTGTTGATAAAGTTGGATTGTTCATAGGTCGAAATTAGGTATTTTTTACCTAATTTTCATCATGAAATATTGTCAATTAATCCTTGCAATTGAGACATCAACTGAAATGTAATTTTATGTTCAGATGTCCAATCATCCCAAACGCAAGGTAGTAAGCCAATTCCTGTTGATGACACAAATGCTTCATCCATCTTGTGAATATTGTTAACAGGGATATGTGTTTCTAAAATATCCAATTGTCGTTTATGAGCTATTTCCAAAATGGTATCCCGCATAACACCTGGCAAAACACCCAGGTCAGTATGGGGTGTTAACAACGTGTTTTCTTTGATGAAAAATATGTTTCGTATTGCACATTCCGTAACGATGCCGTTTGTGTTTATAAAAACAGGTTCATAAGCACCCTGTTCTTCTGCAGTTTTTTTAGCAAGCATATTCCCCACATAGTTAAGTGATTTAATAGCTGGATTAAAACGAATAATGGGGTAGTCTGATTCTTGTAAAAATGTAACTTTAACTGGGTAGTTTGGTAAGGGTGAAAGCGGTCGAATAATAATGTACACACAGCATTCACCTGTATGATTCCATGGAGTTGATGTTATTTCACCACGCGTTACCATAAATCGAATTAATCCTGATTCAATTGTATTTTTCTCAATGATAGAATTAAGTAGAGAATGAAATTGGTTGTCATCAAAGGATGGTTTTAGATGAATAGAATTTAATCCATCTTTTAAACGGAGGAAATGTTTCTCTGGACGAAACAATTTTCCTTTTTGAAAACGTACCGTTTCAAAAAGTCCGTCCCCAAACAAAAACCCTGCATCATTTAATGGTATCAATGCCTTTGATTCATTTACCCAACTTCCGTTGATATATACTGTCTGATTAGGCAACTAAAACCCCTTCCTTTTTTATAAACGGATGCAAAATAGCCCCTTTTGTGTGTGCTTCTTCCCATTCTAATCTTGGATCTGAATCCCACACAATTCCACCACCTACAGGATATTTGGCTATGTGATTTTCAATTGTCATGGTTCTAATCGCAATGTTGAAGTCCATATCCCCATTTGATTTAATCGTGCCAATAGCACCTGTATAAATTCCTCGTGAGGATGTTTCTATTTCATCAATAATGGTCATGGCTCTCTCTTTGGGTGCACCTGTAATAGACCCGCCTGGGAATAATGCTCGAATAATATCACTTTCAGTTGAGTTTGTATTGCATATACCATATACTCGAGTTACCATTTGATGTACTGTTTCGAAAGATTCCACGTTGTATAAATTTTCCACCTTAACAGAGCCAAAATTACATACTTTGCCTAAATCATTTCGTAGTAAATCCACTATCATCAAATGTTCGGCTTTGTCTTTTTGACTTTGTGATAAAATAAAGGCTGATTGTTTGTCTTCTTCTGGGTTGTCGTACCTGGGACTGGTTCCTTTCATAGGGTACGTTTCAATAATTCCATCCCTTTTTCTAAAAAAACGTTCGGGGGAAAAACTGAGTATACTATGGTGTCCAGATTGAATAAAATACCCATTATGTGGTTTTGCATTTTGCCGAATTGCAAGATAAGAATCACATGGGTTTTGTACATGATTAAATACTTTAGGATGTGTATAATTGATTTGATATACATCCCCATGTTCTAGATAATATTTAATTTTGGCAATATCTTTTTCATATTGGTCTGAATTTGGAATATCTTGGATGCAGGTGAACATCGGTTTTTGAATACAATTGTTTGTATGTTGGAGGTTTGAAAATGATCGTATTAATTTGGGCTTGGCAAACCATATTTGTGGAAATGGTGATACATGTTGTTTAAAAGAAATATGAGGAAATAATGATTGCTTAAAATCATATGACAACCAACCTATTGCGGATACATTATTCGAGTTGATTTTACATTTATCTACCCACGCTTGCCATAGGTTTAACGGATTTCCTTGTACAGGGTCTCCGTCAATCAAAATTGTTGAATTATTAAATTCAAATACTGTTTCAAATCCCCAAACAGCAAATTGTGATTGCTCATCATTCCAATGGTCAATAATCGCATCTGGACGACCATGTTTTTGAATAAGTGATTCAAGGCTTGGCATGGGTATCTTTCATAGGTGATTTTTTGACATAACCAAATGAAGTATAATTCAAAATCCGTGGAGAAGGAATGGCATAGGAAAACACTTTCCGAGTACGAATAAACACATTCAATCCAATTGATTTTACCTCAGATAGTGGAACTTTATTGCGAACCCCATCTATTCTCTTGGTAATCTTGGGCAATGAGGGGGGTGTCCATTTAAGATGATTTCCAATTAAGTGAAACAATGCTATAATAACATCTTCATCCCAATCTGGATTACATTGATATTGCACAGATTTAATTTTGGAAAATGTACTTGTTAATTTTCCTTTTTTTGTATAAACTCCGAGTTCTTTTAATTTCGTGTATAGCAATTGGTCAATACGTTTATCAAAAAGAGAGGTGTTCACGCGTTGAAAAAGATGTTTCCATGAGTAATCTGTTAATCTTGATTTCCAAACATTGAAATTTTTGGGGTAATGTTGCATTTTTAACCACGTTGCATCTGCATGAAGTACAAGTAGTCGAGCAAATAATTCATTTCGTACAGGAATATTGTGAAGCCACATTAAATATATTAATGTTGAAAATGGAAATTTTGAATGAAAATCTTTGGACGAAAGTCCTGCTAAAATATTGGGATTACACGACGTTTGAAATCCATCTGGAAGTTCGTTTTGGATTGACACAATATGTCCGCCGATTGCGCGACCCTGTTTAGGCAAAATATTTAGATCCACCCAGATAATATCATCTCTATGTTTCATGGCTTCATCAGATACCCAAATCGATTGCAGATTATAATATCCTTCCAATTTCCACCCCAAAATATGATGAAGTAAGGATGCACAGATGATGCCATCATAGTCTGCTGATATGATAAACCGATGCTTGCGTTCGGCAAGCCAAGGATAGTCGGATAATATTTGTTTTCGATCAAATTTCATCGTGTAAGATTAATAAAGAAGTACAATTTGAGGGATAAAATTACTTAGATTTCCATATAATTATTTGGAGATAAAATGAAACGATTACAATTAACACTGGTTTTAACTCTATTTTGCATGACTCCCCTCTTTGCAATTGCTGGTTTTGGTGGGTATTTTTTGAAGGACGGTTTTGAGGCAATAGAAGATGGTGCCTCTACGAGTGGTTTTGGTGGGTATGTATATGTGGACGTCATACCATTTATTGATGTGGAAGCTGGATTTGATATCCTTGGGGAAACAACATTTTCCTATAACATTGGCGAGGATGACATAAGTAGTTTTAGCTTGCCTAAAAAAGCAGGTTGGTTTGTTGGTGTACAACGAAAACTTTTTAAACTTCCTATGGTAAAATTCTATTACGGTGCAGGATTAAGTCAAAATAAAATTGTACCAAATAATTATAGTGACTTAATAGATAATAGTAGTGTAAGTGAAAATAACGTTGAAAATTTTATAAAAGACAATTTAGAAACTAAAACCGGTTACTTTTTAGAATGTGGTGCACGAGCAAAACCATGGTTAGTTCCAATCTCACTTAATGCAAAATTACGATACAACTTCTTAGAGGGTGTTGTGCCAAACGAAAGTGGGTTTGTAAGCATAATGATTGGTGCTGGATACGCGCTTTAAAAAAAGTTGAATAGTTCGACAAACTCACTATTCAGTTGAAAGTTAAAACGTAGTAAAGTAGAAAGTATAAAAGTGGAAAAACAGGGGTTTCACCCTTCTAACTTTATACTTCATATTTGTCAACCTGGCCTTGTCGAAGGGCAGAACTGGTTTAACCTTTCAAAGATTTTGAACCTTTGAAAGGGTGTGTATTACTTCGAGTTAAGTGGGCAACTATTTAGTTGAAAGTGAAAACGTAGTAAAGCAGAAAGTATTTAAGTGAAAAAATGGGAGGTCACTCTTCTAACTT
>CAZCRK010000001.1:7365-55091 GCA_964501035.1 uncultured bacterium | reverse complement strand
TGTCACGTATTGAATCAAAAAATGCTTTGTCCTTAGGGTGAGTGAGTAATTGAGAAACTTCGTTTTTCAATACCCATTTTGCTTCTGGATTATGGGGGTCGATTGGTTTTAACTCCATTTGATCAGTAGAAAATAAAAAAAAGTGAATTGTTTTTAGTTCACTTGTATCATCTCCACCATTCAACGCAATTCGATATCGTTTATAACACCCTAAGTCTTGCAACAATTCCAACGAAGAAACACCCGATTCCTCATAAATTTCTCGTTTTGCTGTTGTTAGTTTGTCTTCGCCAGGGTCAATATGTCCTTTGGGTAGTGACCAAGAATCACCATTTTGATTGACAACTAGAACATCACCAAATTTATTAAGAACAACCCCACCAGCACATATAGTCTCAACTGTTTTTGAGGACATATTCTATAATTTTTTTGGCAATTCTATCTTTTCTATCTTTTTTTAATTCTAGTGAACTTCCATTTTCAGAGTAAATTTCTACCCGATTGGTTGGAACATCAAATCCGGCACCTACTTCATTTGCATAATTGAGTACAATATGAGATGCTCCTTTGGTTTTCATTTTGCGTTTTGCTTCACTTTCCCCGTTTTCGGTCTCTAGTGCAAAAGCAATTATTTGTGCTTCTGTTTTATCTTTTATTGATGCTAAAATATCAGGAGCAGGTTCTAGTTTTAGAGAAAATTCCTTCTTTGAACGTTTTAATTTCATAGGTGAGGATGATTTTACCTGATAATCTGAAACAGCAGCCGTCATAAAAATATAATCAACATTGGTGCATAGTTTGACTGCATTCAACATTTCTTCTGCTGTTTCGACTTTTACCATATTCACTTCTGGAACATTGGGTAATTTTACTGGACCTGAAACCAATGTTACTTCAGCACCCAAATCTCTACACGTCTCTGCCAACGCAAACCCCATTTGACCGCTAGATCGATTTGAAATAAACCGCACTGGGTCAATTGCTTCACGTGTTGGACCCGCTGTTACAAGTACTTTTTTACCACTAAGAGGGGTAGGATTATCAAACAGTTGGCGTATTGCATTCATAATTCCTGAAATTTCAGGAAGACGTCCTTCCCCTTCATGTAAACTCGCAAGTGGACCGCTTTCTGGGTCAAGGACAAACTTACCACGTTCACGCAGTGTATCAACAGCATCCATAATTGCAGGGTTTTGCCACATTCTAAAATTCATTGCAGGAGCAAATAAAGTCGGTTGTTCGCAAACAGATAATGTCGTTGAAACAATATCATCAGCAACTCCTGAGGCTACTTTTCCTAAAATATTTGCAGTAGCAGGCAACACTAACACTGCATCTAGCCCTATTGCCATTTCAATATGCTCAAGACCTGCTTTAGGTGTATCTGGAAATATTTCTGTTATGACTTCATTGTTTGTCAATGCGGCAAATGAAGCCTTCCCAACAAATTTCTCTGCAGATTCTGTCATCATAACCTGTACAGATGCACCTTCTTTACGTAAAATTCGAATTACCTCACATGCTTTGTAGGCAGCAATAGAGCCTGTAACACAAATGAGAAAACTTTTATTGTTAAACAAAGAATTCATGGAGTTAAAAGTAGATAAAGTATTAAAGTAGAAAGTAAATAATGTGAAAAATGAGATGTAAAGTTGAAAATTATCATAATGTTTTAATAAATCCTGATAATAATTTAGAAATTTCCTTACATAAATCTAGATTGGTTTCAAAATCCTCCTTTGAGATTTTATGTAATTCAAATGAAAGATATAGCATTGATCGAACCTCTCCACATGATCCTTTGGCAATATATAAAAACTGCTTAAACTCTTTTGTGGATTGTCTTTCAAATCCTTCTGCAATATTGTTCATAACCGAAACTGATGCACGCTGAATTTGATTCTTAAAACTAAAGTCGTTGCTATCACTAAATAGCTCATAAATAGTAAGAGTTAAATTTTTTGACTTTTGCCAAGCAATTATATCTTCAAATTTATTTATTTTTACCATAAAAGTTAATAACTTTCAACTTTACTACTTTTCACTATAATGCTTTAACCACTTTCTACTTGAAACTGATCTAGTTTTCCATTTTGATTTAGTTTCATTAAAGCATCAAATCCACCAATGGGCGCCCCTTCAATGACAATTTGTGGAACGGTTCTTCCGCCAGTAATTTTCACCAAATCGTCTCGACTCATATTAATTTCTTCTATATTTATTTCTTCATATAGCAAACCTTTGCTATCTAACAGCTGTTTTGCTGCGATGCATGATGGTCACCAACTGGTTGAATAAATTTTAATCATTTTTTACTTTCTATTTTACCTGTTTTTTTAACCTACCACAGAAACACTGGGGCATAATGTTGAAGTTTAAAGTTTGAAGTTTGAAGAGTGAAGAGTGAAATCCTGCTTTTCACTTTAATACTTTTTACTTTTTTACTTTCAACTGAATAGTGAGCCTGTCGAACTATCACTTTCAACTAATGTCATAATTTACGCAGATTATCATATCTATTTAGAACAGAAACTATAGCGATTGGAGTTTTATTATGCTTAACATTGGAGATACTGCACCCCCATTTTCTTTAAAGGATCAACATGGTAATGATGTGTCTTTATCAGATTTCTTGGGACAAAAAGTGGTCATTTGGTTTTACCCAAAAGCAAGTACACCTGGCTGAACCATTGAAGGTAAGGGGTTCCGTGATGAATTCCAACAATTTAAAGATTTGAAAATTCAAATATTAGGTGTTTCTGCAGATTCTGTCACTAAGCAGGAAAAATTTAGCAGTAAACATAAATTTCCATTTCCTCTTTTATCTGATGAAAATAAAGAAATGCTCAAAGCATACAATGCATGGGGATTAAAGAAGTTTATGGGGCGAGAATACATGGGAATCCACCGCATCACCTATATTGTATCTAAAGAGGGAAAAGTTGAACATGTGTTCGAAAAAGTGAAAACAAAATCACATGCAAAGGATGTACTGGAAATACTATTTTAACTTCGATTTTTACAACAATCTTTTTTGTACAGCACTCAATGCTTCTTCTAGTGAAATTCGGTCTTGTTTCATTGTGTCGCGGTCTCGGATTGTAACCGTTCCATCTTCTTTGGTTTGACCATCAATGGTTAAGCAAAATGGTGTGCCTGCTTCATCATGACGGCGGTATCGTTTTCCAATCGCATGTTGTTCATCGTATTTTGCATTAATACCTGCTTTGAAAAATGTTGAAACCAAATCACGTGCAATTTCAGGCATTCCATCTTTTTTAATGAGGGGTAAAACAGCTACCTTTATGGGTGCTAATCTAGGATGTAGTTTCATAACTACTCGTGTGCTATCATTACCTTTTGCATCTTTAACTGTTTCTTCATGATACGCATCTAGTAAATATACTAGTAACCCACGCGTGGCGCCTGCTGCTGGTTCAATAACATAGGGTGTATATCTCCAACCATTTTTCCCTGTTTCAGGGTTTTGTTTTTGTTGATCAAAATAGCTGAGTTTTGCACCAGAATATTCTGCATGTTTTTGTAAGTCATAATCTGTTCTGCTGGCAACCCCTTCAAGTTCATCATACCCCCATGGATATTCATATTCAATATCATAACATGCATCGGCATAGTGAGCAAGTTCATCCGCTTCATGAGCACGATAGATAAACTTTTCTGGGTGATTGGCATAGGATTTCCACCAATCTAGGCGTTTATCTCGCCAATAGTTCAACCACTCTTTTTGAGTTCCGGGTTCAACAAAAAATTCCATTTCCATCTGTTCAAATTCACACGATCTAAAAATAAAATGCTCTGTAGTGATTTCATTTCTGAAACTCTTACCCATTTGTGCAATTCCAAAGGGTACTTTCATAGACATTGTCTGTTGACAGTTTAAAAATTGAACAAACATTGCTTGGGCTGTTTCTGGTCGTAAATGAACAGCTGATTTGTCGATAATTTTTTCTAATCCCTTGCGGAGTTCTTTACTTTCTAATTCTTTATTGTTTTCAATAAATTTGGATACTTCACCCATCACATCTACCGGACCAAGTTGAGTTCGAAACATTAAATTAAATTGCCGTTCTTCACTTAAAAAGGGGCAACCAAATGTCGGCCCAACATATCCAGCATACGGGAATGTAGTTGTGGTTGTGTCTGCAGATTCCTCAAAATACCCAAATGTTTTCTCATCGATAACTCGTAATCCTTTAAGTACTTTTCCGCTTCTACGAAGTTCAATGTCAAATCGTTTTTTGATAGCGTCTTGATAATTTTTAGCTTGCCCTTTATCATTGCACGTAATGGGGAGTTCATCTCCAGCTGTAGGACGAGGTGCTTTATCTGCTCTGAATCGTTCTTTACTAATTAAACAGTCAACAAGTGGATCAGAAAAACCTGCCAAATGACCGGATGCTTGCCATACTTTTGGGTGCATCATAATGGAAGCATCAATCCCAACCACATCTTCACGTTCATGAACCATTGAACGCCACCACTCATTCATTAGGTTTCGTTTGAGCTCAACACCAAGCGGTCCATAATCATATGCAGATTTAAGACCACCGTAAATTTCACTACTTTGAAATACGTAACCTCTTTGCTTTGAAAGAGAAATCACTTTATCCATTAAAGATGTGTTGTTTTTTTCTTGCGCCATTATCTTTCCTGTTAATCCTACATGAAAATAAAGATAAAAATTACAAACAATTCAATATTTGAATTTAGATAAAAGAAACTGGATGAACTATTAAACCAAGCCTCTGTAATTTTAGCGATGGGATTACAAGTAGGAATAGTTGGGTTGCCCAATGTAGGCAAGTCCACAATATTTAATGCATTAACAGAGTCGGGAATACCAGCCGAGAATTATCCGTTTTGTACAATTGACCCAAACGTAGGAATAGTAGAAATACCTGACCCACGAATGGACAAAATTTGCAATTTTATTAAACCAAAATCTGTGGTTCCAACCACTATCGAATTTGTTGATATTGCTGGACTCGTTCGAGGGGCAAGTAAGGGAGAAGGGTTGGGAAATCAATTCTTGTCGCATATCCGAAATGTTGATGCAATTGTTCACGTGGTTCGATGTTTTGAAGATGATAATATTACCCATGTCGAAGGTAGTATTAACCCAGTTCGAGATATTGAGGTCATTGAAACAGAATTACTCTTGCGTGATATTGAGTCCATTGAAAAACGAATTCCCAAAGTTCAAAAAACAGCACGTTCTGGAGATAAATCATCCATTGCTGAACTCAATGTATTAGAAATTATTCAGGAAGAAATGAATAATGGGACAATGGTAAGAAATATACAACTTGATGAAACACAAAGAGAACGTTTGAACTCGTTACATTTGATTACGGATAAACCAACTCTGTATGTTGCAAATGTGGACGAAAATGAAATCACTGCTGATAATCCAAATCAGCTGGTGGAAGATGTGTTTGCCTTGGCAAAAAGTGAAGATAACTCAGCTATTCAACTCTGTGGAAATATTGAAATGGAAATTTCAACCATGGATACTGAAGATCAAATCATATTCTTGGAGGAATACAACCTCAGTGAGCCCGGTTTACATACCTTGATTCGGTCTGCCTATTCTTTGCTCGGATTAGAAACATTTTTTACAGCAGGTGAAAAAGAAGTACGTGCGTGGACTATTAAAAAAGGTGCTACGGCTCCTCAAGCAGCGGGTGAAATTCACAGTGATTTTGAACGTGGATTTATTAAAGCAGACATATATCATTTTAACGATTTAATGCAATACCACTCTGAATTGGCATTGAAAGATGCGGGTAAAATTAGACAAGAAGGAAAATTATATATCGTTAAGGATGGGGATGTAATTTTCTTTAAATTTAACGTTTAGAACTGTTGAGCTAAAACCCACGTTTTACATATGTGTAAACCCTACCCTGAGGGGCAGGATAAATATTCTTTTTCAACCATAAAACTCGAGTTGTTTTTTAATCTCCTCTAATATAAGAAGATCCACTTAAATGTTGATATATGGAACAATTGTTACCTTTGTTACTTTCCACTTTTAACATTTCCTACTTAATTCGGAGGTCTGTTTTGGTGAAATCGTTGACTGGCTTCTTGCAAAATATGTTGTTCTTCTTTGGTTAATTCTTCCCAACTTGTTTCATTAAGTTTTTCTAAGACAGAATCTACTTTTTTTCTAAACTCAACATCCATATTCCGTTTATTTTTCATACTAGATTGTTCCTTTTTAATTTCTTTTTCTAGATGAACCAATCGCAATCTTTTTTTGAGTGTCCCGGAACGTAAATATAAAAAACCAATACCCATTCCTGAGAGATGAGTTAAATGACTTATAGTGCTTTGCTCTGGAGACAATGATGCAAAAAATGCTATGAGAGCTAAGGCAGCAACCATAAATTTTACTTTAATTGGAAAAATTCCATATAAATAAACCAATCGATTGGGATACATTAAACCGTAAGCAAGTAATAAACCATAAATTGCACCGCTTGCTCCTACAATGGGTACGTGTGAGTTTGATGAAAACAAAATGGTAACTAATCCAGCTCCAAAGCCCGAAATAAAATAGTATTTGAAAAACTCTGTTTGTCCCCATACTCTTTCTAAATCTTTCCCAAACATCCAAAGAACAAACATATTAAACAAGATATGAACAAATCCACCATGCAAAAAAAGATACGTAAATGGTTGCCAAATTGCTGATTCAGTCAACACTTTTTGGGGGACAAGTCCAAACTGTTGGAAAAAATAACTGTATTTAGCTCCGGATATTTCAACCAAAACAAACACTATAATATTGATAAGTATAAGATATTTTACTCCGTTTGGAGTAGAGTAATTTGACTGGAAGCTTCTTCTATACCCTGGACTAGTATATTGATATCTCATGAATGGCTATTAAGAAAATCTAATGTTTCGTTGAATATTTGCTTCTGATCTTCATTTGTATCAAACAAACTATGCTCAGCTTTATGTACTATTAACTCTTGTGTGTCTTTAGAATTAATATTGTTTTTAATAATTTCAACATTTTCGTAGATAGAAGTTTTATCAATCATGGTATGAATTATTAAAATTGGTGCGGTCACTTTTGGTAATTCTTTTCGTACCCTATTCGTCATCTTGCGCATTTCATTTAAAGCTATCATAGGGTATTGATTGTATCCATAAAACTTCATGTTTACTAAATCTTTTGAATCATATATTTTTGCTTTATCCAATTTTGGAAAAAATCTATGTAAAAGTTTGTTTACGACTCGAGTCATAAACTCTTTTTTAAATTTTAATACTGTGGCCGCAACCACAACTCCATTTAATGGAAACATACTTGCTAAGTGAAGAGCAAGCACCCCACCCATACTAATTCCAATCACATACACCGCATCACATGAAGAAGACAACTCTGCTACTCCTTGATCAACATGAGATAACCAATCGGTAAATTTTGTACTATTACAATCATCAACTGTAGTCCCATGGCCAGGCAGATTATCAGCTTTTACATGAAAACCCGCTTCTGCTAGAAATTCTGCAAGGGCTTTAATCTCGTAAGTGGTGCTTGAGAAACCATGAATAATATAGACCCCTTTTTTACTTTCAGGATTAAATTCATAGTTGTTGGGATCAAATTGTGCTGTATGGTTCATTGACAAATCTCCAAAGTATTTAATGATTTAATATGTTGCATCCCTTCAATATGATATTTTAAAAACATAATAAGGAATTGTAAACTTTGCTTCATTGGTTTTGTTTCAGTCTTTTGTTGAGAAACCTCTTTTAAATGTTTGCAACTCCATTCAGATAAAAGGCGAAGTGCATCATTTTCTAATCTTAATTGTGATTGTCTATTGCAATTATTACAAGATAGTTCACCGCTTCTATTATCAAAAGAAGCAATATGAAATGGTGCATTGCAATTAGAACATACTTTTATTTCTGGTTTAAATCCTTGCCTTAATGCGAATTGATACAAAAAAAAACCAAAAATATTATCTTTATTGGTTGAGTCAATATCCAAGTGTGCTAATACACTATTTATTAATCTAAACAATATAGGAACCGGGTCATTGTCATGACTGGTTTTATCTAAAATCTCCACAACTGCTAATCCATAGTTAAGTGCTGTAAAATTATTTTTCATTGATGAAAAACGTTCAATAAAACAAGCCTCTTTAATGGTTTGCATGCTCCGATTGTCTTTGTGAAAATAAGTAGTTGAAATTAAACTAGCAGGTTCTAATATTGCCGTTAAACCAGTTTTACTACGCCGTGCACCTTTGGCCATCAAGGACACTTTGCCCTGTTCTTTTGTATAAACCCGAGAAATCAAACTCGTTTCACTATATGGAATTAATCTGAGTGTGATTGCTTCAGAAGTTTTAATCATTCAAATTAAATATGTAAATTAATATGCTTTTGCAAAAACAACTTCATGCTTTGCTGGTTTACCAGAATAAATACATTTTAAGTTGGTTGGGTTTTCATCAAATGGAATACAACGTATGGTCGCCTTAGTATCCTTTTTGATTGCATCTTCAGTTTCTGACAAACCATCCCACCCACATTTAACAAACCCACCGTTCATTACTTTCGTTTTAAAGTCTTCATAATTTGAAGCCACAAATGTGTTTTCTTCTCTAAATGTTAGTGCTTGTTCAAACATGTTTCCCTGAATTTCATCCAACAAAGAAGGAATTTTTTCGGATGCAGCATCCATATCAATTCCAAATTTTTCACCCGTATCTCTTCGAGCAGTAAAAATTTGTTTGTTTTGCATATCTCGTGGTCCAACTTCAATTCGAATAGGTACACCTTTCATTTCCCATTCATTAAATTTAAACCCTGGAGACATTTTTTTACGGCTATCTATATGTACTCTAATATTTTTTGTGCGTAATTCTGAAATCAAAGGGTCAATATAATTGTTAATAGATGCGAGAGTTTCGTCATCACGGGCAATTGGAATAACAACAACTTGAATAGATGCAACTTTAGGCGGTAGTCTAAGTCCTTTGTCATCACCATGTACCATAATAAGAGCACCCACAAGTCGAGTGCTTACACCCCAACTTGTAGCATACACATATTCTTCATTATTGTTTTCAGTTTGGAATTTCACATCAAATGCTTTGGCAAAATTTTGTCCTAAATAATGGGATGTTCCTGCTTGTAAAGCACGCTTATCACCCATCAATGCTTCAATACAAAGAGTTTCAACTGCACCTGCAAATTTTTCAGATTCAGATTTTCGCCCGGTTAACACGGGTACACCTAATACATCTTCGACAACTTCACGATATACTTCGAGAATTTTTCTGGTTTCTTCCAATGCCTCCTCTTTGGTAGCATGTGCTGTATGACCTTCTTGCCATAAAAATTCACTCGTTCTAAGAAACAAACGTGTTCGCATTTCCCATCTAACAACATTTGCCCATTGATTGATAAGTAATGGTAAATCTCGATATGAGTTAATCCATTTTTTGTACATAGACCAAATCACCGTTTCACTAGTTGGCCTAACAATTATTTCTTCTTCAAGTTTAGACGTTGGATCCACCTCAACACCAGTCCCATCATCAGTTGCTTTTAGTCGTGAATGTGTTACGACAGCACATTCTTTGGCAAATCCTTCAACATGTTCTGCTTCTTTGGATAAGAATGATTTAGGAATAAACAATGGAAAATAGGCATTTACATGTCCTGTTTCTTTAAACCTCTTATCAAATGCGTCACGAATATTTTCCCAAATTCCATGTCCATATGGACGAATAACCATTGTTCCTTTTACCGGACCATAGTCTGCTAATTCAGCATGTGTGATTACATCTGTGTACCATTTTGAATAATCTTGACTTTTTGGTGTTACGCCTTTTCCCATGAAAGTTATTTCCCTTTTTATTTTATTAGACAGAGGGCAAATTTAATACGATTACCCCTGATTACGAATAGAAGTTAATAAATTTTCGGTATTAATTTTAGATTTCGGTGATTCACCAGTAAATTTTAATATGAGCCAATCAATAAATCTTATAAACGCACATATAATTACATTGGATAGTGCTTGCCCAGTTGCGCAATCTGTATCTGTTAAAAACGGAAAAATTGATGCTATAAACAGTGTTGATAAATCTTCCTTTACAATTGATTGCAAAGGTGCCACCGTAATTCCTGGTTTTGTGGATGCACATATGCACCTAACCAATATGGGTAAACGAATGGAGTTATTACAGTTAAAGGATGCTCGTTCTGCTGATGAAATTGCAGATTTAGTTGCGGAACAATGTAAAAAACAACCCAAAGGAACGTGGATTCAGGGATTTGGATGGAATCAAGCCACGTGGAATAATTCATCATTCCCAAGACAAGATATATTAAACAAAATTGCCCCCAATCATCCTGTTTTTTTGACACGGGTTGATGGGCATTCCGCCTGGGTCAATAATCTTGCCTTAACATTGGCGGGACTGAATGATGATAATTGTCCAAATGGTGGAGAGATTATAAATAGTTGTATTTTAATTGATAATGCTATGAACCCCATCAGTAAAATTATTCCTAAAGATTCGAATGTTGATATCCAACGATGGATTCGTATTGCATCACAAAAATTAGTATCAATGGGCATAACAAATGTTCATGATGCATGGCAAGATGCAGATATTATACGTGGACTTACATCATTAATACAGAAAAATGAATTACCTCTTCGAGTATATGGCATGTTGGCAAACAACGATGATACTTTACTCAAAAAATATTTTGATAAGGGGCCTTTTGCTTCTGAATTTCATACAATCCGTTCCGTAAAAATTTTTATGGATGGTGCGCTCGGAAGTAGAGGAGCAGCTTTATTAGACCCTTATTGTGATGATTCCAATAACTCTGGGCTGATTCTTCAAACTGCGGATGAATTTACTGAGTTTGCAAACCGTTGTAAAAATGCTGGATTCCAACTTTGCACACATGCAATTGGCAACAGAACAAATCGGTTGGTGTTAGATATATACGCTGATGTTTTACAGAATTTACATAACCATAGATGGCGTATTGAACATGCTCAAATGGTACATGATGATGATATTGGTAAGTTTAGTAAATATGGTATTTTACCGGCAATGCAACCAACACATTGTACAAGTGATATGCCGTGGATCGAAAAACGAATTGGGAAGCATAGATTGAATGAAATATCTCGTTGGAATACATTGATACAACAAGGGGTGAAAATCCCCGGGGGATCAGACTGCCCTGTTGAAGATGGCAATCCTTTATTTGAATTTTATTCTGCAGTTACCCGTAAAAACCACGAAGGACTCCCAAAAGAAGGATGGCAAGCACACGAAAAAGTTTCTCGAATTAACGCATTAAAAATGTTTACAACATGGGCAGCTTATGGTGAATTTGCAGAAAACAAGCGTGGAAAAATCAAAAATAAGTTTGATGGAGATTTTACTATCCTGTCTAATGATATTACCCAGTGTAAAGAGCAAGAAATCTTAACTACTGAAATATTATATACTATTGTAAATGGCGAAATTGTCTTTAAAAAATAATTGTAATTTCTTGAGATATATCTAATCTTAGAGTTCGTTGGTCAAACAATGCACTGCTCCACCGCTTAATCTAAACTGGGATAATTCAACCATATGGTGTTGTATTTCAAGATTTGTAATTTGTTGCATTACCCCATGTGTTGAAAAGGGTGCTGGACCTATCAATTGACCTGGAATTGGTAAGCAATTAACAGAAAATTTTCCTAATTTATTGTTTAAACCAATAGCATCTGATGGATTAATTTCAATTAAAGGAATGTTAAGTTTTAATGCAATATTTTTCAAATTATTAGCCGATTGTTTAGTAATTAAATCTAAGCATACAATGAGTCCACATAGATTTGAATCAGCATCTAACAATGGGGTGAAAATCGTATCGAGATGAAATGACTTTGATTCAATTAATACCATTTCTTTTACATTTAAAGATTCGGATGTCTTTTCTACACCATATAAACTATTTCTGCTTAAACCGCTAAACAAAATTGATTCATTTGGCGCAAAATAAAACTCACCTCCTTCGGCAAAACAAGTTGATTTTTGAGGTAATCGATGAATTTTAACATCTAAATTAGATAAAAAATCGCCCATGATTTCTGCTTCTATTTGCCGTTCCGTTTCACGAAAATTAGAAATGACAATATCACCATTTTGATTGCTGATAAATAAATCTCTCAAAAAAACAAAATCATGTTTTTGAGTTTCTTTTGTATTTCCATCTAATGAATGTGGAAATTCAATTATATCAACAGAAACAGGAAGAGAAAGTAGGGTTTTGTGAAAATTGGCAATTTCCATTTGTGCTATTGTTTGATTTGGAACAACCCCTTCTTTCATAGCTGGATTGTTTTCATAGGAGGGTGTTCCAAAACCCCACCATGGATTTTTAGGTAATTTAGAAACTAAAATTTTCATATACTTTTAACATTCAAACGTAACATTATACCCATTATGTTTTCGGATATTTAATACTCGACCATCATCAAACATTAAATACTGCCCTTTAATTCCCCACAATCTTCCAGAAATTTCATTTAATTTATCAAACCCAACACTTTTCACTTTTGTGGGAAATTCATTTACGGGATAAGTAATATCAACTATAGTATCATCTGCTGAAACATAATATTGCAATTCAGGTGATAGAAATTCAATCAATCGTATTTTTTCTGCAACCAAATCAATATTTTCTGGAATTTGATTTTTTAACATCCGTTGCCAATTGGTTCTATCTGAAACTACTTTTTTTAGTATTACCTCTATGAGGCCAGCAGTATATCTGTTGGGTGTTTCTGCTAATTTTATTGCATAGTTTGCACCTTGGTCTATCCAGCGGGTTGGGATTTGGTCTTTGCGTGTAACCCCAACTTTTAATCCGCTACTAATTGCTAAATATACAAAATGAGGTTGCAAACAATGGTGTTCTGCCCATTCCATGTCCCGAGAGATTCCTTCATGTGCTTGACAAAGTTCAGGGCGTAAAATGCACTCTGATGTTTCAGGTGCATTTTGTAAACAGGGGAAACAATACCCTTGTGCAAATGAACGAGATGTTTTTCTACCACACCCAATACAATAAATTTCATCTAAAAATGTAAAATCAATATACTTTCCAATCAAATCATTCATTGATATACATTCATTATCAATAGGTAATTCATACTGCACTGGATTATCTAATTTCGTGCACATTTTTTCAATTGTCCCAGTAAAAACCATGGGGTCAAATTACACGGCTTAGTAAATGTGCAGCAATTTGAAAATAATTTATAATTTGTTTTGCATTGTTTGAATCAGTTAGCATTAAATTAAAAAATATGGCTACGAAAAATACAAAACTTGTTATCGTTGAGTCACCCTCAAAGATAAAAACATTAAAGAAATTTTTAGGCGACGGATATCAAATTGAAGCATCTGTTGGACATATTCGAGATCTTGCCAAAAAAGATTTAGGTATCGATATTAATAATAACTTTAAACCCACATACGTGGTTCAATCGGATAGCAAAAAAGTGGTAACTCATCTGAAATCTGTGTTAAAAAAAGTGGATGAACTCTATTTAGCAACAGATCCAGATCGTGAAGGTGAGGCAATTGCATGGCATCTAGTAGATCTGCTCAAACCTAAAATTCCTATAAAGCGGTTGGTCTTTAATGAGATTACGAAAACAGCTATTTTAGATGCCTTTAAACATACTCGCGATATGGACATGTCTCTTGTGAATGCTCAGGAAGCTAGGCGATTTTTAGATAGATTGTATGGTTTTAAAGTATCAGAAACTTTGTGGTTTAATGTTAAAGGTGGATTGTCTGCTGGCCGTGTTCAAAGTCCAGCAGTTAAAATTTTAGTTGATAGAGAACGTGAACGTGCAAAGTTCCAACAGAGTGAATATTGGAGTATTACAGGAACCTTTAATGCCAACAATGATAACTCCTTTTTAGCAAAGCTTACGTATATTGATGATGAACGAGTTGCAGCTGGGAATGCGTTTGATAAAACTACGGGTGAGTTAAGTAGAAAAAACAACGTGGTTATAGATAAAGAAATTGCACAGAAATTATCTGAAGAATTATTAGATAAGCAATGGACTATTAACTCACTTGAAAAAAAACCTACAAAGCAACATCCATACCCTCCTTTTATTACATCTACAATGCAGCAAGAAGGAATAAGAAAGTTGCGAATGGGTCCACAACTTGTAATGCGGACCGCTCAAAGTTTGTATGAAAACGGGTATATTACATATATGAGAACAGATTCAGTAAGTTTGTCCAATGAAGCAACCGTAGCTTCTCGTAAAGCAATCGGTGAATTGTATGGTGAAAAATTTATGCCAGCATCTCCGAGGGTATATAAAAGTAAAGCAAAAAATGCACAAGAAGCACATGAAGCTATTCGGCCTGCTGGGTCAACTTTTAAACATCCAGAAACACTAAAAGAAATTCTAACTGATAATGAATGGAAACTCTATAATTTAATTTGGAAACGAACACTTGCTTCACAAATGAGTTCTGCACAACTTGAAAAAACTAAAGTAGTAATTTCTGACGGAAAACATATTTTTGAAGCAACCGGGAAAATTATTGTGTTTCCTGGGTTTTTAAAAGTATATGTTGAAGGTTCAGATGACCCAAACAGTCAACTGGATAATATGGAGTCTGTATTACCACCTCTTTCCAATGGCCAAACATTAGATGGAACAGCCTTTGAACAAAAACAACATTTTACCAAACCTGCGCCCCGATACACTGAAGCATCACTTGTAAAAGAAATGGAAGCTTTGGGTATTGGCAGACCATCTACCTATGCAAGTATTATGAAGCGTATCCAGGATAAAGGATATGTAAACTGGGTTAAAGGAACATTGATTCCAACTTTTACAGGATATGCAGTTGTGCAATTTTTAGAGAAGTATTTTATAGATTTAGTGAATTTGCAATACACATCGGATATGGAAGATTCATTAGATGAAATTTCACTGGGAAAAGTGGATTATGTTGAGTATTTAAACAATTTCTATTTTGGAAGCGCTCAATACGAAGGACTTGAAAAAAAATTAGAACAAGAATTTGATAAAAATGTTTCTCGATTAATCATGACAGTAAATTGTGACGATGGGAAAACATCTGAAATAAGAATCGGACGTTATGGAATTTATGCTGATAAAGAGGGTACTCGAATAACTCTTGACGATGCAATCCCACCCAGTGAAATTATGAATGGTGCAATTAAAGAGCTAATTGAGAAAAAAGAAGCAGGTCCTATTGAAATGGGTGAGTTTGAAGAAACAGGTGAACCAATTTTGTTGAAAAATGGTAGGTTTGGGCCCTATGTTCAATCTGGGAAAAAAATGAAATCTCTTTTACCTGGAATGACTGAAAGTGAGGTTACGCCTGAAGTTGCATTGGCTTTAATTGCATTGCCAACGAACGTAGGAGTTTGGGAAGAGCAAGATATTAAGAAAGATATTGGGAAGTTTGGTCCATACATTCGTTGTGGAAAAGAAACGCGTTCAATTCCCAATGATATAAATTTATTAGAAATAACCGAAGAACAGGCGATTATCTTATTAAAAAATGATAAGAAAAAAGGAACATCTGTTTTAAAAGAACTTGGGGATGATATTCAGTTGAAAGATGGTCGTTATGGTGCATATGTAACGGATGGAAAAATTAATGCTACACTTCCTAAAACACTTGTACACGATGATGTAACTCTAGAAGTAGCAAAGAAATTAATAGAAGAAAAAAGAGCAAAAGGACCAACGAAACGTCGATTTAAACGAAAAAAATAATTTTCTTATTTTCACACTAGATTCATTTTTTAAATTTTACACAATAATTTTTTTCAGAAAGGGGAAATATGTCTGATTGGGCATTAATCTTAGGATCATCAAGTGGTTTTGGAGAGGCAACAGCACGAGAACTTGCCAAAAAAGGTATCAATATTTATGGCGTGCATCTCGATAGACGTGGTGCAAAGGAACGCATTGATGCATTAAAAGTAGAGCTAGAAAATGAAGGTGTTCGTGTAATTTTTAACAATATGAGTGCAACAGATGCTGAAAAACGTGCAAGTGTTATAGATGAGCTAAACGCAATTGGAAATGTACGTGTTAAAATTTTAATGCATTCTCTTGCATTTGGGGCTCTAAAACCTGTTTTAAGTGATGACCTTTCTACATCCCTTCAACAACGACAAATTGAAATGACCCTAGATGTTATGGCTAGCAGTATTGTATATTGGGCGCAGGATCTCTTTTTTGCTGGACTGCTTCAAAAAGGGAGTCAAATTTTTGGAATGACAAGTTCTGGTGGACATAGACAATGGAAAGCATATGGTGCTGTTTCTGCTGCAAAAGCATCCTTAGAATCGTATTGCAGACAATTGGCATTTGAATTTTCCAAACATGGAATTGCATCAAATGCGCTTCAAGCTGGTGTAACGGATACACCTGCACTTCGAAAAATTCCAGGTAATGAAGATATGATTGAACATGCGTTAAGTGTGAATCCTGCAGAAAGGTTAACTATACCTAAAGATGTTGCAAAGGTTGTTGCATTGTTAGGATTATCTGAAAATACATGGCTTACAGGAAATACAATTAGAGCTGATGGTGGTGAAGATATAACTGGGTAGCTTTGTAGCAGTATATAGAATGTCGTTAAAATATCCTATAAATTGTTTTTAAAGAAAAATGGTTTACTAAAATTAGTTTTTCTTTGTTTGTATCAATTCAAGTACTTCTTTGTTCTCTGCAGATGGAACTAAGTCAAATGCTGTTTGGGCAGAACTTTCTGCTTCATTAAACCACTTATTCTTAGCATATGCAACCGCTAAATTGTGATATGCTTGTGAAAGTAATTGAATTTCAGCAATACTTAGCTGACTATGGTCACTTGGCATGAGTTGGATTGCTTGTTTAAACTCTAAAATTGCTTCGTTTGTTTGTCCAGCTTCAAAATAATGGATTCCCCTCTCAATAGATAAATCCACCTTTGAATTACAAGCCATAAAAAATACTGCAAAAAATACTGCAAAACATCGTTTCATTATGTAAACCCCTTAGAATTATGTGTTAAAGGTTGGTAAAATTTCAATGTCTTTAGTAACAATACCAAGAAATATTTGTTCTAAATAAAAAATTAGGTTGGTGGAACGGCTACCAACCTAATTTACTTTAACTTACCTTGAAGGAGGAAAAAGAAGAAAGGAGTCGACTTTTTTCCAGACAAAACTTACATCTATTCGGTTTTATAAAAATATCAGGGGAAGTCTGATTGTGTTGTAGGTATTTTTCCTACAAACAAAGTGGGCTACCGGAGGAGTAGCCCACACAATACCCCTTGCAAGAAGAGGAGGAGTCTTGGGACAAGGGTATCTCTAATTATTTACCGTTTCAGTTGAACAAATTTCAATTACCTTGTTTAAATCATGAGATTTATCTAAAAAGTAATCTGCTCCTGCATGCATGCATACTTTTTTAAGTTGATCGTATGGATTGTCTGACAAAACTATTATTTGAATTTCAGGATTACTATTTTTAGTTTTACGGAGTTGTTCTAAACATTTTTTTGTAGCAATATTTACTCCTAGAATTAATATGTCTGGTTTGTGGCCATTTATAAATTCGCAACAATTTATTGGATCAGCTTTAAGGAAAGATACGTTTATATTTTCTAAAGAATTCACTACAGTAGTTAATTTTTTACCTAATGTAGATGAATTTTCAATAATCACGATTTCTTTCTTTTCTATCATTAAACCCTCTAAATATCTGCTAAAAGGTTAGATAAATTAACTTATGTGGTAAAATAAGTGAAACTATGATTTTACTGTAGTCAAAATACTTACATTAATCTGTTAATTTTTGCGATATGGCATAATGGGTTAACTCTGAATTGTTTTTAAAATTCATTTTTTTTAGGATCCTTGTTCTATAGGTACTAATGGTTTTGTCGCTTAGCGATAAACGTTTCGAAATATCTGTAATAGAAAAACCTGAAGCAATTTGAATCATTACCTCATATTCTCTATCAGACAAAAACGAATGTAAGGGTTTTTCTACATTTTTATCTAGTGATGTTGCTAAAACTTCGGCAACTTGAGGGTTTATATATTTATGGCCATCCATAATATGTAAAATTGCTTTAACAAGTTCCTTTGAGGCAATATCCTTTGTCAAATACCCAGATGCTCCTGCTCTAAATGAACGAATAGCATATTGTTTTTCTTCATGCATGCTTAACATTAAAACTGGTATCTTTGGATGAATGCTTTTTGACTCTTTCAATACTTCGATTCCGTTTTTGCCTGGCATTGAAATATCTAAAATAACTAAATCAAATACTGAATTGCTAAGATGTTGAATTGCTTCAATGCCATCATTGGCCTCAGCTTTGACTTCTAGATTAGGGCTATCATTAATTATTCGTTTCAATCCATCTCTTACAATTTCATGGTCATCAACTAACAAAATTTGTATCATCTTAGCTCCCAATTTTTTCTAAAGGAATGGTTAGTTTTACTAAGGTTCCCTTATTATTTCCAGTAATTTCAACTTCTCCATCAAACACCAATGCACGCTCTTTCATGCTTATTATTCCAAAAGTAGAATTTTCATTTATTACTGATTGAGATATTCCAATCCCATCGTCGGTAATACTAAATATCATATTTTGATTATCAACTTTAGATGTAATGGTAACTGTAGTTGCATTAGAGTGTCGAGCAACATTGGTTAGAGATTCTTGAATAATTCTAAAAATTGCACGTGACTTATCTTTAGAAAATTCAATATTATAGTCAGGAAGGTCTAAAACATAATTTATTTTTGACCTAGCAAAAAATTCTTGTGTTTGCCATTCTATTGCTGCTTTTAATCCTAAGTCATCCAATACTGGTGGGTGCAACCCCGAGCTGATTTTGCGAACAGTTTTAATTGTTCTATCAACTAAACCATCTACAACTTCAAGTCTCTCACATACGCTCTCATCATCATTTATTTGTTGTAAAAATGATAAGTCCATTTTAATTCCAGTTAATGTTTGCCCTAATTCATCATGAATTTCTTTTGCAATCTGTCCTCTTTCATCTTCTTGCAGGTTTTGTAAATGAATAGCAAGTTTACGAATTTCATCATGTGATTTTTTTATTTCATTTTCAGCTTTGATTCTTTGGGACACATCTCTAATTGTAGTTTGAATTACAGGCTTTCCTTCTAAATGCGTTAAAACTCCTTTTGCCTCAACCATAACTTCTGTTCCATCAATACGTAACATTTTTTCATATATAGGGTCTAGGTTTTCACCATTTAAAATTTTTTCTGTTCTTTCATTTTCCATTTCAAGATAATCATCATGAATAAATGAATTTGGATTTCTACCAATAATAACGTCTTTATTGGGGGCACCTAATAATTTCAAGGCTGCCTCGTTGATAAATAAAACTTCTTGAGTATTATGGAGCATAACTCCATCTGGTGATGATTCAACTAATAATCTGTATCGCTCTTCGATTTCTTTTTGTTCTTGCACAAGCACTTTATTTTCGGTAATATCTCTTACGATTGAAATAATAAATTTATCCTGAAAAGGAAATAGTCTAGCTTCAAAATAAACAATTTTATCACTTTCCTGTAAAGAATATTCAAAGGTAACCAGTTGTTTTTTATTTTCTCCAAAACTATCTATCGATTTTTGAATTTTAGTTGAAGCTGGTTTTGGCAGCACGTCGGTAACTTTTTTTCCTAAAAATTGTTCAGGTGGTACATATAATCTGTTGTGGTCATTGGCTTTATATTCAACGACAACACCATCAAAGTCTAACATGAAAAATATATCAGGCATTGCTTTGAAAAGACTTTCAAGCTTTTTATGTGCTTCAGCTAACTCTTTTGCAATTTTTCGCCTTTTAGTTATATTTCTACACACAGCTGTAAACCCAGAAATCTTATCCCCATTCCACACTAAATTAACATTTAACTCTAGCCAATAATTTTGTCCACCTTTACCAATTACTGGAACTTCTAAAACGTTGTTTTGAGATTTTGTTATGAACTGTTTATGATAAATTTCTTTTATTTTTTCTCTGAAGTCACTTCGAACATGAATGTTGGAATCTTTGCCTATTACTTGATCTTTTTTATAACCTGATAATTTTTCAAATGCAGAATTAACAAAAGTAAAATTTCCATCTAAATCTGTATTATAAATGATATCTGTTGAGTTTTCAATGAGAAATCTATACTTTTTCTCACTTTCTGTTAATTCAACTTGAACATTAATCATTTCAGACACATCTCGTATTGCACCTAAAAAAGCAGGTTTTGATTTGTAATGGGTTAACACGCCACGTATTTCAATATATCCTTCTGTATTATCACAGCGTTTATATTTAAATGTCTTTTTTTCAACTGGATTTCCAGAGAGTACTTTTTTAACTTCATCTTTAACATAATTGTGATTTTCAGGAAACAAAAAGTCAAGTGGTGTGCGATGTGTAAAATCATCTTTTGAATCAGCTCGCATCATTTTCACAAAGGCATTGTTCACATAAAAAAATGTATCAATATTTGCAATTATTATTGAATCTGGAGATGTTTCTACTAGAGTTTTGTACTCTTTTTCACTTTGTTCAAGCTCTTTTTTGGTTAATTCAAGTTCTGTAATATCTTGTGTTGTTCCATTTATTTTTATTGGAACACCTGTTTCATTAAAATAAATTTTAGCCTGGGAATGCATAAACCGTATATCACCATCTTTTCGAATTATGCGATGGAAATAATCTAATGGTGATTTGTTTTTATATGCTTTTTCTATTAGTTCAACGACATAAGCCTTATCATCAGGATGGAGAATATTATTTAAAAAATAATCATTTGTAGGTAAAAATGATTTTGAATCTAATCCAAAAAGGTTGAACAATTCATCTGACCATGAAATTTTATCAAATTCTAAATCGTATTCAAAACTACCAATATTTGCAATTGATTGAGCTTCTCTTAGATGGTTTTCATTTTTTATTAACGCTTTCTGAATCTCAACTTTATCAGTAATATCTCTTACTATTAACAACATTCCAAGTGCAAGTGTACCTTGCATTATTTTGGACTGACTTAATGATATTGTTTGTCCTGCTAGAAGATGAAATTCTTTGTTTGAATATTCACTTTTAATTGAGAATTGTTTGGAATCAAATAGCTGATTAACATTTGAAGCATCACCAATAATTTCAAGTGCAATTTTATTACTTTTAATTATCTGCCCCCCAGAATCCGTAATTAAAACTCCATCGGGCGAATGGTTAAAAAGGTCATGATATATTGAAGCAATTGGTTTATGTAAAAAATTATATTTTAATAATGCTGGAATAATAAATAAAGTTTGAATTATCGAAGATGAACTTGCTAATCGAATATGTTCTGTTGAATCAAAAAGGGTTCTATAAAAAATATTTGAATATCCGGATATTGACCATGCAATGGTTGTTCCAAAAAACAAAAACAATAATGATGCCCTTCTATCGTTTGATTCTGTTTTTTTGGTTTCAACCGCAATAAACCATAATGAAAATAATATGGGTAATAAGGAAAGCACGGAGTTTGTATAAATTGCAAGTTTTCCTGGACTAATATGATTTCCCCAAGGATAATGTTCAAAACCATCTGCTATTAAATCAGTAAAAAAATGAAGAAGTAAAACAATCACATTCAAAAAGAAAAACATATAATATATGAAATTTTTCTTCTTGTTAAACAAAACATAAATGAAATTTAAAAACAGAAACCCTACAACTAGATAAGAGATGGGAAATAATTTCAAAAATATACCATTTGAATAATTTGGTGTAGTTATAAATCGAAGATACAAATCTCCGGCGCAAAATATCTGTAAAAATATTAAGAAGAGTAGATATGAACGATTTGAAGGAGACTTGCTATCTTTGGCAAAAACAAAAGCCATAACCATAAAATTTATGACAAGAGCTGATAGGGGGAGTATATGATGAATATTTATCAATAACATAGATTTTGCAGCAAATTTATTCCTAATAAAGGATAAATTTACAACGAATTACATGGTGAGACAAGAGCCAAATATGTTGAAGAGATGCTAAGATTTGCATCTCATTTAATCTAAAGTGATTTTACTACATCACGAATTGCATTTGCAATATCATCTATTTGCCATGCTTCAATTGTTAGAGCTGGGGCAATCCGAACGGTGGAATGATGTGTTTCTTTAGCATAAACACCTCTTTTAAGTAACTCTACAGAAACATGATGACCATCTAATTCTGGTGCATTATGCATTTCAAATGCAGTTAGCAACCCGCGTCCACGAACTTCTTTAATTTTATCTGGAAATTCTGCTTTAACTTCTTCAAAGTGATTTAGCAGCTGAGCTCCGCGTACCCGTGCATTCTTTGCTAATTCTTGATCTACCATAACCTTGATGGCATACACTGAAACAACAGAAGCAAGAGGATACCCTCCAAAAGTTGAACCCTCTGAACCTGGAGTTAAAACACCAATTACATCGTCGCGTCCAGCTACAAACGATACGGGAAGAATTCCACCACCTGCGGCTTTTCCACATCCCATAATATCTGGTTTTACATCAAACAATTGATGGGCGAAATTTGCACCTGTACGGGCATAACCAGTTTGAACTTCATCCATTGCTAATAAAATATTGTATTCATCACACAAAGCTCGGACTTGTTTCCAATAGTCATTATCAGGCACAATTACGCCTGCCTCTCCTTGAATTGGCTCTGCCAAATAGGATGCAATCCTATCACCTTTTTCTTTAAACAGAGTTTCTAGTGCTTCAATATCGTTAAATGGTACTAATTCTATTCCAGGAACAAATGGACCAAAATCATCCCGTGCATCCGGGTCGTCCGACATAGATATAGCTGTCATTGAGCGACCGTGAAAATTTCCTTTGGCTGCTACAACTATTGCTTCACCACTTGGAATACCTTTTTCTCTATATCCCCATCTACGAGATAGTTTAAACATCAATTCAGGTGCCTCAACTCCTGCAACTTTTGGAACCACCCTATCCATTTTAGTGATTTCTGTAACTGCCATTAAAAATGCACTCATGTATTTATGTCGTATAGATCGAGGTACGGTCGGAAGTTTGTCTTGGGTTAAATGATGTACAACCGCATCCACTATGGTTTGATTTAATTGACCTTGATTTACAGCAGAGTAGCAGCACAATCCATCAATTAATTCTTCTTCAATAAACGCTTTTGTTTCATCAGCTGATGGTTTCCTGCAAATTAGCGTGGAGGAATCTTTAACATGTGAAACAACTACATTTTCAAGTGGGTTATAGTTTCTGCCACCTTTTTGTTTCTCTATATTTTCATGATCTGTTGGAGATAGGTCTCCAATCCGTGTACCGTTGATTGTTAAATCGTCGCCATATCCTTGAATGTTTACATCAGACATATATACCTCTCCAAAATAGTAAAAATATTGAACTAAATAGGTGAGAAATTTAAGTAGTTTTTAATTTCAGCTTTAAAACTTTTCTTAACTAAAAGTAAAACTTATTCACGAAGTAAATCTGAAATTAAAAATGCAAGTTCAAGGCTTTGTTCGTTGTTCAAGCGGGGATCACAAGCTGTTTCATACCGTTCCCGAAGATCTGAATCACTGATATCACGAGCACCACCCAAACACTCGGTAACATTGTCACCCGTTAGCTCAAAATGAATTCCTCCAGGAAACGAACCTTCTGATTTATGTATAGCAAAGAAATTTTCAAGTTCTTTTAGGATGGTATTAAAATGTCGTGTTTTATAACCAGTTTCGGTTTTAAAAGTATTTCCATGCATTGGATCACATACCCAAAGTACATTTTGCCCCGATGCGGTTATTCCTTGAATCAGTGTAGGTAAAACCTCATTTATTTTGTCAGCTCCCATACGCGTTATGAGTGATATTCGACCAGGTTCGTTGTTAGGATTTAATATCTCACATAATTTTACAATATCGTCAGCATTTGCAGTTGGACCTAATTTGATTCCAATAGGATTGTGGACACCTGATAAAAACTCAACATGAGCTCCATCTAATTGGCGAGTTCTTTCACCAATCCAAAGCATATGTGCTGAACAATCATACCATTCACCTGTGAGTGAATCTTGTCTTGTTAAAGCTTGTTCGTATCCTACTAACAGTGCTTCATGCGATGTATAAAATTCAGTAAGTTTTAATGCAGATGTATTACTTGATGATATACCAACAGCGCGCATAAACTTTAAAGAATCATCAATACGTTTAGCAATCTCTTCATATCGTTTCCCTTGGGGTGAAGATTCTATAAATTCTTGGTTCCAAAAATGAACTTTGTTTAAATCAGCAAATCCACCTTTTGTAAAAGCTCGTAGTAAATTTAATGTAGCCGCAGATTGATTATAGGTTCGCAACATACGTTTTGGATTAGGTGCGCGAGTATTTTCGTTAAATTCAATCGAGTTTACTGCATCACCACGATAAGATGGGAGCGAAACATTTTTTCTAATTTCAACATCGCTTGAACGTGGTTTTGCAAATTGCCCTGCAATCCGACCTACTTTTATAACATTATATGATGCCCCGTATGTTAATACAACAGACATTTGAAGTAATATTTTTAACTTATCACGAATAGAATTGGCTTTAAAATCACTAAATGTTTCTGCACAATCTCCCCCTTGAATTAAGAAACCTTTGCCCAAAGTAGCATCAGCTAATTGCTGTTTTAATGCGCGTACCTCTCCAGCAAAAACTAAGGGTGGATATGTAGATATTTCATCTAATACTTTTTCATAAATTGCCTTATCTGGCCAATTTGGTTGCTGGTGGATTGGAAATTGCTTCCATGTATCTAGTGCCCATTGCTTTTTCATGTTATGAATTTATTACCGATTTATATGAAAGTAAAAATGAAAAGGGCTATTGTACGATATAATTGACAATAATTACAAGGTCAAGCACGTTTAGTGAGCCATCATTATTTGCATCCGAAGTAACAAACTCATCTGATGTAGGGGCGCTTGTACCCATAATATAGTTTACAACAAGAACCAAATCTTGTACATTGGTCGAACCATCATTGTTGACATCAAATAGGGGTTCTACATAATTTATTGCATCCATAACATTGATTATTCCCCACCCATATTGATTATTGGGTTCAGAGTGTTGTGAGGCTGTCATCATAAGGGACTCTCGAACCATTTGAGGAGTCCAGTCGGGATGGGCACTTAAAATTACAGCACATGCACCTCCTATGAGTGGTGTTGATAGAGAGGTTCCATTTGCTTCTGTGTATTCGTTTACACCATTTGGAGATGCACAATACGTATAATATCCTCGTGCACAAACTTCGGGCTTGATTCGTCCATCTGCAGTTGGTCCCCATGAACTAAAATATGCAATTTCTCCAAACTCATCTACGGCTCCGCAAGTGATAACGTCTAGCGCATCTGCTGGTGCAATGATTCCTTCTTCACCATCATTTCCCGCAGCAGTTGTGATAATCATTCCATTTTCAATTGCAATATTTACAGCAATGGTTGTTACTGCGGTTTGTCCGTCTAAATCTTCAAAATTATACCAATCGATATACCCAAGTGATGATGAAGCAATATCTGCACCCAATGATTCTCCCCATTCTAAACCAGCAACATACCAATCTTCTTCTATGGGTTGTTCTTGTGAAATATCTTCTGTTTTGGCGAGTAAAAATTCTGCATTGTAGGCAGGGCCATATAAACTTCCTTCAAACGACCCCCCTAAAGTTGATAATGTTAATGTGCCATGGTCGTGTTGACCTTCGGGGTCTAATGCTTCATTTTGGGTTTCACCATCATTATTAATAAAATCCCACTCTGCTATAATTTGCTCTTCGTGTATTGCTTCATGGTCGGTAAAATACCCCGTATCTAACATAAGTACTCGTACCCCTTGTCCAGTATATCCAGCTTCATGTGCTTCAATTATGTTAATTTGATTAAGTTGATTCCAAGATGGTCCGTATTCAGTTCGGTTAGAATATGGTATATTTGTTTTATTTGATGCAATGTCTTTGCGTTTTCCGGAGCGTACGGTTTGAATAGATTCTACAAATGGAAGGTGTTCAATTTGGTGTATATGAGCATCAGTTGCAGAAACTGAAACCGCATTTAACCACTTAGATGTGGTTCGCCATTGGGTACCAGTTTCTAATATTGAATCAATATAAGGTTGGAATACAGGTATATCTTTTTCATCAACAATTGAATGTGTACGCACCTTAGAACGTCGCCATTTAGTGTGTGAGCCTAAATTGGATTCAATATTTTGTAAAATAGTTAATTTTTCTGAAATAACATGGGGACCTTTATCATTTAAAAACACCCACACATGCTGGGGTTGAATGTTTCCAAACATAAAAGTTATGCTCAAAACCCATAAAAATAGAAATTGCGTTTTCATAATACCTTTCTAAAATAAACCATTATAAATTACACAGATTTATAGCGAGTATTTCGTAAAGGATTGTAACAGAATTGTCATGTTGTGCACTCGCAAAATCTGAATTTACTGGTTTTCAGTGTTTTTCAATTTCTGATTATTTTTGTTTAACATCCAACACGTCTCGTAACCCCTCGCCAATCAAATTGAATGCTAAAACAGTGAGAGCAATGGCCAGGCCGGGAAAAAGTGACATTGAGGGAGCAATACGTAAAAAATCTTTGCCCTCATTAATCATGGCCCCCCAACTTGGTGTTGGAGGTTGAACACCTAATCCCAAAAATGACAAACTTGATTCTGCCATTATTGCACCGGATATCCCCAGGGTAAAGGTTACAATTATTGGTGCAATGCAATTAGGTAAAATATGATGAAAAATCACCCTGAAATGTGCGTACCCCATTGCATGAGCAGATTGCACAAATTCTTTGCTTTGAATGCTTAATACCTGTCCTCGCATGAGTCGAGCCATGGGTGGCCATGAAACACAACCAATTGCAAATAGTGCTGTATCAATACCTGGGTTAAATGTTGCAGAAATTGCAATCAAAAATAAAAGTACTGGAAATGCCATCATAATATCGGTAAATCGCATAATAATTGAATCTATTTTACCACCAAAATATCCTGATAATAATCCCAACAAAACACCAATTATCATTGAAATACTACTTGCGAGAATGCCCACACGCAATGACACAAATGCCCCACTTACAATTCGACTAAACACATCCCGTCCAAAGTGATCTGTGCCAAGTAGATGATGCTCAGAATTAAATGGAAGTAATCTGTTTTCCAACGATTGGGTTAATGGAGATTGGAGATTGATTGAAAACATCATTGCAAGTATGAACATAATTATAATAACCAACCCGATTTGAATAGATGTATATCTCATTATTTTATGTATAATTGGTTTTTGCTTATTCATGTTTATTGCCCAATAATGAACGTCTTACACGAGGGTCGGTCCAAGCATACAAAATATCCACTAAAATGTTGATACAGACAAAAATAATTGCCATAAACAATACGGTCCCCTGAATCACAGGAAAATCTCGTTTCATGATAGCATTGAGTGCAAACCGTCCTACTCCTGGCCATCCAAAAATTGATTCAGTGAGAACTGCACCCGACAAGTAACTTCCAAAATCCATAGCAACAATTGTAATTAGGGGAATCAGTACATTTCGAAGTCCGTGCTTTAAAACAACGACTGTTTCTGACAATCCTTTAGCACGTGCTGTTCGCATATAATCTTCGCTTAAAACGTCTAACATAAATGCCCGTGATGTACGCGCTAGCATAGCCATGGAACGAGTTCCTAGTGCAATAGCTGGAAGTACTAAAAATGATAACCCTCCATATCCTGTAGGAGGTAACCACTGTAAATGCACTCCCACCCATAAAATCAATAATAATGCAATCCAAAATACCGGAGCAGAAATTCCACCTAATGAAACTATAATGGCTAGTCTATCCCAAATAGAACCCTTTTTTAGTGCTGAAAATATCCCTAACAAAACTCCAAATATGGTTGCAATACACATTGCGGATATCGCCAACTGAAGGGTAAATGGTATCTTTTGTAAAAGGTCAGAAACAACAGGACGATTAGTCATAAATGATGTGCCAAAATCACCACTTAAAATGTTTCCAATGAAATGTACATATTGAATTGGAAGTGGTTCATTCAACCCCAGTTCTTCTCGTAAAGATTCTAGGGTTGATTCATCATAGTAGTCCCCCACCATTGCAAGGACAGGATCGCCAGGTGCTACATTCATAAGTAAAAATGAGATAGTAAGTACACCCAAAATTACCGGTATCCCTTGCAATATGCGTTTGATTATAAAGTTAATCATGTTTAAAAACTTCGGTATATTTTTCTGCATTAAACATTAAACTTGGAGACCACCCACGCAGTTTTGGGTTTGTAATTACAACAGATTGAGAATGCCATAAGTAAACCCACGGAGCATCTTTAACCAAAATATGATTGGCATGCATGATAAGATTATCTCTCACATCTTCATCTAACTCAACTTGAATTCGATAAATTATTGAATCTAATTCACTATTAGCATACCGAGTCCATCGTTTTTTACTCACTTCTGATTCAAATAATGGTGTTAAAAAATTCTCTGCATCTGGATAGTCAGCATACCACGACCGATAATACATATCAGGTACACCTTCTCGAACTGCTTTGCTGTACATGTTCCAATCATTACGAATAATGTTTACCGTAATACCCACTTCTGCTAATTGTGCTTGTATCGCTTCCGTAACAAATAATAGATCAGATGACTGACTTTGCCACAAATCCACTTCAAATCCATTATCGAAACCAGCTTGAACCAACAAAGATTTTGCTTTTTCAGGATTATAATAATATACCTTGTCACGTTTTTCTGGTAGAAGTCCCGGGGGTGTGGGTCCCTTTGCAAACTGACAATTATTATGTTTTACCGATGTAATAATTGCATCAATATTGACAGCATAATTTACCGCTTGGCGAACCAACTTATTGTCAAAAGGAGGACGGCTACAATTCAAACCAATATAGTAGGTGTTTAAGTCGTTTGTTTTTTGAATATAAGGAGCCCATTCTGAGTCAGATTCCCATAAACTATATTCAGATTCTGGAACATCCATTATATCTAAATATCCCGTAATAAATTCTGCTGTTCGTGGTAATGCTTCGGGTAATATGCGTATTTTTAGTGAAGACAATTTTGATGGTTGACTGAAATAATTCTCATTTCTATCAAGTAAAATATGACCATCATGAATCCACTCTTTCAGTTTCCACGGTCCTGTTCCTACGATTTGATTTTTTTTATCAATAGTAACAATAGAAGCCGACGGCATTGCTAAAAACCCTATAAAAGGAGTAAATGCATTTTCGAGAATAATTGTTAACGTTGTGTCATTATAAACTTTTATTCCTTCAACACTGTTCGTTTTTCCATCAACAAATGACTGTGCACCTTTAATATTGGAAAACAACCATTTTCGATGTGATTTTGTCTGTGGATTTAAAATTCGTTCAAACGAAAATTGAACATCCTTGGCTGTTAATAGTTGTTCGTTTTGAAATTTGATATCACTTCTTAAATAAAATATATAATTCGTACCATCATCGCTAATATCCCAAGATGAAGCAATAGAGGGAAGAATATCATTCCCATGTCCAAATTTCACCAAATTATCGTACAGTAATGCTACAAGCTGGCCCGACCTAACATCTGTTGCAAATGCTGGGTCTAAACTCTTTGGATCACCAGGCATTACTAATGCAAGCTGGGTGTTGTCCGGTTCAATCCGACAGGCAGTAGCAAAAATGATAATGAGTAGTAGAATTAATCGTGGCATACAGTGAGAATTTACCTTAAAAACAAGTGATGTTTTAAAGGAATAAATTATAAGATTTTAATTATTTAAATTAATACTAAGTTGTCTAAATTTAAGTTTGAAAATCTTATTCTTTTAAGGGATTAAAACATGAAATATGTATATTTTTTTGGTTCGGGACACGCTGATGGAACATCCAACGATAGAAATCTATTGGGAGGGAAAGGAGCAAATCTCGCTGAAATGACACGGCTTAACATTCCAGTACCTCCGGGCTTTACAATCACTACCGATGTGTGTAACTATTTTATGGACAACACTTCGTATCCTGCACACTTAGAAGATGAATGTTTTTCTCAAATGAATAAAATTGAAGATGTAATGGAACAATCCTTTGGTTCTTCTGAAAACCCTCTTTTAGTTTCTGTTAGGTCTGGGGCTCGTCAGTCAATGCCGGGTATGATGGAAACTGTTTTAAATGTAGGGTTAACCAGTAAAACCATCCCGGGGTTGATTGAAAAAACAAATAACCCTCGATTTGTGTACGATGCATATCGACGACTAATTATGATGTATGCAGACGTAGTCATGGAAAAATCTGAAGGTATTGAGCCAAATGATGGACATGGTATTCGGGAACAATTAGAGTTAATTTTGGACAAAAAGAAACATGAATTGGGAATTTCTTTGGATACAGAATTATCCGTTGATGATTTAAAAGAAATTGCAAATTTGTTTAAACAAACGATAAAAAGTGTCTTACATAAAGATTTCCCAGATGATGCAAACGCACAACTTTGGGGAGCAATTACAGCTGTGTTTAAATCTTGGAATGGAAAGCGGGCAGTTAACTATCGTAAAATAGAAAACATTCCAAACCGATGGGGAACAGCCGTCAATATTCAAGCTATGGTATTTGGAAATATGGGTGAAGATAGTGCAACAGGAGTTGCCTTTACTCGCAATCCTGCAACAGGAGAAAATGCATTTTACGGTGAATGGCTCATCAATGCTCAGGGTGAAGATGTGGTTGCTGGAACGCGTACCCCAAATCCATTGAATAACGATAGCCGAAATTCAGAATCAGCTACTTTAATTAGTCTTGAGGACAATTTTCCTGAGATGTATAATGAATTAGTCGGTATTCGTAATCAGTTAGAAGCACATTATCGAGATATGCAGGATATTGAATTTACCATTCAAAATAAACGTTTATGGATGCTCCAAACACGAAAGGGTAAACGAAACGGAACCGCTTCAATTCGAATGGCTATTGAAATGAAAAAAGAAGGATTAATTTCTAAAGAAGAAGCCATAAAGCGCGTGAAACCATCTCAATTAGATGAAATTATGCACCCAATGATTCAATCAAGTGCAGAGCAAGATGCAACATTGTTTGCAACGGGTCTTCCAGCAGGACCAGGGGGAGGTTCTGGGCAAATTGTTTTTACTGCAAATGATGCCGAACAGTGGAAAGCAAAAGGCAAAAAAGTTGTACTAGTTCGTAGCGAAACCTCACCTGAAGATATCCACGGAATGCATGCATCGGAGGCAATTTTAACTGCACGGGGTGGAATGACATCGCATGCTGCCTTGGTTGCAAGAGGTTGGGGAAAATGTTGTGTGGTTGGTTGTGCTTCTCTGGAAATTGATAATGAACATAAAACACTCACCGTTGATGATACAGTGTTAAAAGAGGGCGATTGGTTAACACTCAATGGTTCTAGTGGTAATGTGTACTTAGGTGCATTAAAATTGGTTGACCCCGTTTTGGAAGAAAATCCAAACTACATCGAATTAATGCAAATGGCTGATGATATCAGAAAGCTAAACATCCGTACGAATGCAGATAGCCCAAATGATGCCCAAATTGCACGTAACTTTGGCGCTGAAGGAATTGGGTTGTGTCGAACAGAGCATATGTTTTTTGACCCGAAAAGAATCAGAATAATGCGTCAAATGATTGTGTCAGATAACAAAAATGACCGTAGAAATTCTGTAATGAAACTGCTACCTTTCCAACGAGAAGATTTTTACGGTATTCTGAAAGCAATGGCTCCACATCCAGTAACCATTCGTCTATTGGATCCCCCATTACACGAATTTCTACCTCAAGATGAACATAAAATTGAAGAAATTGCTCAAGACTTGCAAATCAAAAGTGATGATTTAGCAAAACGAATTGAAGCACTTCATGAACTGAATCCAATGTTAGGTCATCGTGGTTGCAGGCTAGGAATTGCATATCCTGAAATAACCGAGATGCAATCACGAGCTATATGTGAGGCTACAGCTCAACTGATTTCAGAGGGATATAAACCATTCCCAGAAATTATGATTCCTCTAATTGGAACGGATAAAGAACTAACCCATCAAAAGAAAATTGTTACATCTGTGGCAGAACATGTTATGACAGAAACAGGTACAAAATTTAAGTATTTGGTTGGAACTATGATTGAATTACCTCGTGCATGTCTCACAGCAGATGAAATTGCTGGTGTTGCTGAATTCTTTTCCTTTGGTACCAATGATTTAACTCAAACTACATTTGGATTTTCACGTGATGACATAGGCGGATTTCTCCCTCTATACTTATCTGAAAAAATGCTTCCTGGTGATCCGTTTCAATCTATTGACCAATGTGGTGTTGGACAATTAGTAAAAATGGGGGTAGATAAAGGCAGGTGTAAAAATCCAACATTAAAAATTGGTGTATGTGGTGAACATGGTGGTGATCCAAATTCAATTCAATTTTTTCACAATGCTGGATTAGATTATGTAAGTTGTTCTCCTTATAGAGTGCCTATTGCTAGGTTGTCAGCAGCTCAATCTGTCTTAAACAACTAAGATGTAACAACTTGTTACATTAAAACTTAATTGTGTGGAATGTCAATGAAGCAGTATTAAGTTTGACTATAAATTTTTAGGAGATTAATAATGAAAAAATGGATGTTTTATGGCATGATAACCATTTTATCTTTGTCGTTAATAACCGCTGAAACACCAGAAAATGAGGCAATAGGTCGAGAGGCTATGCATCAAATGATGCAAAAAATTTATGACCAAGCAATGAAAGCACGAAGTGATTTTAAAGCCGTACAAAACCAATCACGTGAGGACTTTTTAGAGAATCTTTCATCATCTGCGCCGCGAGAAGAGTTTGTAGTACAGGCAGATGTATCAGAAGAATTGTTAGAAGCTAATCCAACAGCAGTGGCTCATGTTTCAACAAATGGACAATCATCTTGGGTAGATGCAACGTGTTTTGAAATGGATGATGTAGGGTATGAAAATACTTGGGATTGTACCGCATCCACAAATGGTGGTGATAATGTTGCATACTATATTACAGGTATAGTTGATGGTACAGGATTTGGCGTAGAATACGAAAGTATGTATGTTACTCAAACACCGAAAAATGTTGGTGGAAACTGGCCACCGGGTGAAAATTTATTGCAAGAATTAACTGATGAGCCAACTGGTGATGCACCATCAGATCAAGATATTTATTCAGTAAGAGGTACATATAACGATGATAGGTTTTATCTGTCTATTTCAATGAATGGTGGTTGCTGCGATGAAGGTGGTCTGTTTGGTCCATGGTATTTATATGGTGTTGGTATTGTAAACCCTGAGTCTGAAGCTCCAGTTGCCTATGCGGTAGGATATGGAGATGGTGGCTTTGGGCAATTAACGCCTGGTCTTATAAAAATTGTTGGAAACTTAGATACTGGTGAAATTGAATCTTTTGATTATGTAACCACAAATATTAGTTATAATGTGTCTGGTAATACTCTTCATACTACTTTGATGCAAAGCTATATTGTGAATGATACTGATTGGGGTGTTTGGCCAAACTCCTACGGTGGAATTATTACAACGGGTATGACGATTGAAGCAGGATTAAATGGTACAGAGGTTGCAACTGAGATATTAGACGAAACCACACCTGGATTAATGCTGTTAAGTACACAATTTCAAGACGGTAATACACTACCAATTTTAACGGATGCATATTATAATAGCGAGTTAAATGAACTCCGAGTAACTTACTCAGATGCAGACACAAATTTGGTTGTTGAACGCTTGGTTTCAGTGAATGGAACCAGTCATTTAATGATACCACTAAGTCATGAATATGGCATCGGTGCAGAGTTTGTTTTGCCATTAAGTGATCTTGGACTAACTGACGGTGACTATACGGCAACATTCTCGTTTAGTGATGGTGATGATGAGAGCTTTACAACTAGTTTAGATTTTACGTATGGTGGTGGATCTGAGTGTCTGTTGGGCGATTCAAATGGCGACAATACCCTCAATGTTTTAGATGTTGTGCTTACAGTAAATATGATATTGTGTGCAGACTGTCCAGATAATTATGATGCATGTTCAGATATGAATGGTGATGGAGCATTAAATGTACTGGACGTGGTATTGTTAGTGAATGTTATATTAACACCATAACAAATTAACAGAAGAACAGATTAACAGATTAACAGATTTTGTTAGTATAAAAAAGGCACCAAATGGTGCCTTTTTTATTTTGCATTTTTATCTAAAATTATTCTATTAATTCGCCGCCGAGAATATCTTCAATATCAAGGTTTCCCTCTTTTTCCATTGCTCGTGCCAATTCAACTATTGATAGCTGAGCATTTTCCACCTCTTTTTTAGATAGTGGTTTTTCAACAGGTGTAAACATAGCCTGTTTGCGTTTTGGTAAATATTCAACAATAGATTTCACTTCGTCTTCGTCTAAGCCTTTTAGCGCTTTCGCTAAAGCATCAATGTCAATATCGGGATTCATCCAAAATTCGCTCATAATATGTTCTGGCATATCTAATAAATCATCAAATGTAATGAAATATTTTTTTACTTCAGCATACAGTTCAGGGTCTTCTTGACTAATTTTTACTAAATACTGTTCTGCTTCATCAGAAGACATATTCCCCAAAATATTTGCAATACTTTTACCACCACCTCTTGAAAATTCCTTTGGTTCAGGTAAGAAGGTTACTTTTTTCTTTAATTCGTTGGCAATACTTACAACTGCCTCTAATGGAATATCAGATAAATTGCCATACTCAAAAATTATTTCATTGGTTTCTTCTGAATCTAATTTTGAAAGGAAAGCTGTCTTTCGATCCTCTGATAATTGATCTGTTGCTAAAGCAACAACTCGAGTAGATTCGTTTGCAAGTAAATATTGGATTTGTTCATTTGTTAATTCATCTAAAAAACCAAACAACTTGCCTGTTTCTTTTTTATTATTATTTCTATATTTATCTGACATCATTTTAAAATAATATTCTTCTAATACTGATTTTTTTAACAATATAGAAATGTGTCGCAATTCTCTTGACCTAACACGAATGCGTAAAATATCTGACTCTGGAATATCTCGAAATAATGTAAGCGCTAATGATTCGCCCAAAACTTGAAACAAAATAGCTGCTTTATCTAGTCCGGTTAAATTTTCTTGCAAGGTCATCATTGCTTATCCTTATCGTCAGTGTCATTGCTTGAATCAGCTTCTGGTGAAGGAGTATCATCAAGCCAATCTTTTACAATTGAGGTTGCGCCCTCTTTTTGACCCACGCTCATGGAAACGGCTGATTGGCGAATAGATTTAATTTCAGCACGCATTACATCATCATTTTCATCTGCACTTGTTGGATTTAAATTGGACTCAACAGGCTGAGGTTTGGGTGTTTCTTTTTGTACAGCTGGTTGTGGTGCTACCTCAGGCTGCGGTGCAGGTTTCTTCTTTGGTTTTAAATATATTGGTTGGGGTTGTTTTTTGTGAAAAAATAAGAACAACAGTGCAACACCTAATACAGCAATTAACACATAAAGTAATATATTTGAAGATGAAGGAGTTGATTTCTTCATACCCAACAATCCGTTTGTAGCTGACTCGTCGCTTTCAGGTAATGTGCCGTTTGTGATTTGTAATTTTAACAAATCAATTAAATCATCTTTTGTGTTGGATTCAGATTCAATCCTCCCGCTTATGGATGTATCTAATTTTAATGTTGTTTCTTTTAATAGTGAATCTTGTTTGGCCCTTTGTGTTACTTCAAATGCTTCAAGATTAGCCATTCTTGTAGAATCTTGTAAATATTGAATATATTCTCTTCGTCTAGCTTGCTCTTCCCATTCTTTCCGAGCGTCTTCAGCAGAAGCTAGTTGTTCTTCGAGTTGGTCGAACTTCCAATTAGAAATTTGTTTTTCTGCATCAATTCTTTCTTTTTCAAGTTCTTCAATTTTAGCCAACAATTCTTTATAATTTTCTGATTTCCCATCTTCTTTTTTAAAGCGCATAGTTTCAAACCGAATGCAATCAAAACAATTTGCAGTTTCTGGTACAGTTTCTCTAATAAGTCGTTCAATATTTTGTTGTGCTCCAGCAGTAGCCTTAGACTCTTCCAAATATACTGCAATATCAACACGAGTTAGTTGATATCCATTAGAACCAGAAATATATGTTGACGTATTGGGGTTTGGTTGCGCATTATCATTCACTGTTGCATCTGTATTTGGTACGGTTGGAAGTAGTCCCGGAATAGGTGTGTAGCCCGATGAATTTGAAGTGTTTTGTAATGAACCAGAATCGGGTGTAGGTTGGGTTTTCTCGGATGAGCTCAGTGAATACCCCTTTTGCATTCCAACATTTACCATGACGACAAAATCAGATCTATCCATAATTCTATTTATGGCAAACGTAATTTTATCTTGTATAGATGTTTCAATTGCAATTTTACTTGTTAAATAATGTGTATCTTGGCTGATAAGCGGCACCAAAAACAACAATGAAAAGATTAAATGTTTCATTTTATTTAGCATGTTTACTATTAGCTCCTACTTTGTTTCAATTTTTTGAAAAAATAATTTTTATTCGTCTATTTTTACGTTTCTGTTCCGTTGTATTATTAAATGAGGCAATCAAGTTTTCATCAAGTTTGCCACTTCTTACATCATGCCAACTCGCCTCAACCGGCCATCTATCTGCATAGCCAGAAGCAACTAATCTACCAGACATTACCGATTTATTAATAAGATAATTTACTACAATTGATGCTCTTGACGCAGATAATTCCCAGTTTGTTGGATATTTTAATCTTAATTTCCCAGGAATTGGTTCATTGTCTGTATGCCCTTCAACAATGACCTGTCTATAATCATTTTTATTTGATAGTAATCGTTCAGCAACATTATCTAATAGCTCAACCAATGTTTCATGAAGATCCGTACTCCCTGAAGCAAAACAAAAGTCACCATTTAACTCAATAGCAGCACCACGTTGATCATGTGTTACAGATGCTACGTCTTCAAGATTTAAATCTTCAACAATGTCTTTAAATTCTTCATGAATCTCACTTTGAGATTTTAACTCTTCTCGAACACTTTCACTATCATCAGTTGTAAGACCTTTATCTTTAGCAACCGCTTCTTGCATTTGAGAAACTTTTACTGGATCAGGAGATGACATTGAATACAATAATACAAAGAATGCAAACAAAAGCGTCATCATATCTGCGTAGGTCATTAACCACGACTGAGTTTCTCCGGAAGATTGTTCTTCTATTTGATTATTTAGATCCGTCATCTGTTTTACGCTCTGCAGGTGAAATACAATAGTTTACTTTATCTCGTACTTGAATTGGGTGTATTTTTTGTTGAATAAGACACACACCTTCAATAATTAATTTTGCTTTTTGGCTATTGTCTTTGTTGCGTGATTTAATCTTTTCTGCAAAAGGATTAAATATTAAATTGGCAAAAAAAGTACCGTAAAATGTTGTAACCAAAGCAACAGCCATTGAAGAAGCTAGGGTTTCCATTCCGCCACTATCTCCGGCACCCATTCCTTTTAACATTAAAACTAAGCCAATGAGCGTTCCAATCATTCCAAAAGCAGGTGAATATGTTCCCAATGTTTTAATCATATCAGATTCATGGGATTCTTTTTTAAAGCGAAATTGTTCTCTTTGAACAAGGATATCTTTGATATCTTCAAGTGAATATCCATAGGTGATAAACTCAATTCCATCACGTAAAAAGGGGTCATTGGTTTTGGATATTTCGTCCTCTAAACCCTTGATGCCTGAACTTCTATTTACTTCTGTTAAGCGAACAATATCTTCTACGATTTCTTTAAAATTAAAATTAGGTTTTTGAAATACTAGTTTTATTAGAAAAATTACACGTTTTACCTCGGCTAACCTAAAAGCAACTGCAGTTGCAGCTAAGGTTCCACCCAAAACTATCAATAAGCTTGCAGTATCATAAAAATCAACAAGTCCTAAGGCATCATTACCTGAAGACTGAACAAACACAGCACTTACTATGAGCCCTAGTCCCGTAAACAATCCTAATATTGTGGCTAAATCCATTGTTTCCCCTTTATAATTCTACTGAACGCAATCTGTTTTCCTTGATCGCCTGCAACATATCTCTCACTTCACTATATTCCGGATCAAGTTTAAGTGCTATATTCCAATTAATAGTTGCTCGTTGTTGATCGCCAAGTTTGAAATAAATAGACCCTTTTCGCGCATAAGCAATCGCTAATTCTGGGTTTAACTCAATTGCTCGATTCGCTTCTTTTAAAGCTTCTTTATATTCTTGCTCATAAAATAATCGAAGTGATTTTGAAAGATGTCGCATAGCTGCGTTTAAATTTGATTTTGAAATCTGTACATCTAGATAATGTTTTCTTGTTGAATCTTCTAAAACATGCGTTTTTTGAGCTAAGTTAATATTTGAATCTGATATGTTATCAAGCTCAAATTGAGCAACCTTAAGAGAGTCTCTTAAATTTGCAATAATATCTCCAGCTTGCTTATAGGCATGTTCTGCTGATACTAAGTCTTCTGGCAATTCGTATGAGTTGCTAATGGGGCCTGATGTCTCATCAAATGATGATTTAATTCGAGGAATGTTCATACTAATTCCAAATGAAATTGCTGGAGCATCTGCAAGAAGAGATCTGTCTTCAGCTTCAGTATCTCCTTGGGTGCCAAACTCACTTAAGTTTTGAAAATTTGTAATTCCTAGACCAACTCTGTATTCTGATGTAAGAGGAATTTCACATCCCATATTTACACCTTGGCCATCATATTCTGCAATAATGTTAACACCACCATTATTTTTGAGATATGGAGTATTCAGATGAAAGCCCAAGAAAACACCCGATGAACTTTCTTCATCTTCACCATTTGTGTTTGCAAAATTTTGAGGGTCATTCGATATTTTACCTGTTCCGAACCCCAATAATGATGTTAGTGCAAAATTATCAAACTCTTTATGACTAGAAAAATTTGCAAAAAGAGATAATGTATTATTGGTGGATTCACTTTCATAAATTACATCTTGAACACCTAAATCAATTTTTACATTGCCATAAGAATATACCTTTTTTTGAAAATGGATACCCACTTCTGTCGTGGGTTCATAATTGGCAAAGTCTTCATCAATAGGCGAAAATGGGTTGGCATGTTGAACAACAGAAAGGCCAAGCCCAACACCCGAGTTAGTAATTGAATTAAAATATGCAGATGTTGATTGATTAGATTCATTTAAATCCACTATTTCTGTTGCAATCCCAACAGAAAACAAATTATCTGTCTCAGATAGTGAGTATCCTGGAATACTCATCATAGAACCGGGTCTAGAGAACGATACGCGTGAGTTTGCAAATGTTAACGTTAAAAGTAGTCCAAAATAATATAACGTTTTAAGATTCATTTCTTCTCCAACATAGAAATTTGAATTTTTGCACTTGCTAAATAATCACTTTGAGGATATTCAGCCACCAGCCCCCTAAAACAATCCAAGGCTGCTGGAACATTTTCTGCTGAACTCAAGAGTTGCCCCTTCATAAAAAGTACTTTATCATTCATAAAATTTGATGTTTCAATTAATTGAAGCGCTTCTTTATGCTTGTCTAATCTATCCAATGCAGTAACATGCCAAGTTAAAATCTGAATTGAATTTGCATCTATTAAATTAAAAATATCAAGTGCTTCTATATATTTACCTTTTAACACTGCTTGTTTTGCGTTTTTAAATGATGGTGTTGGCTGGTTTGTTTCACTCAATGATTGACTTTGTGATTTAGCTGTTGTAGCGGAAACTAAATTGTTTTCTATTTTATGAACAGAAGCTTGCATTGGTGATGATATCACACCCAATTGTTTTTCTTTAATAATTAGAGTTTCGTCTGGTTGATGAATATTAGTATTTGGGGGATTATCTGAAATTACAATACCCAAATCCCATAAAATAACATCCTTTGAAAAAACAAAGCCCAACAATATCACGTAAAGGACAAGATGTCCAAATCGCGGGTTAATCATATTGCTCCCAATCTATGGTATACGAGTATCCAATAAATGAGCCAAAACCACTTGGAATGATAAGCTCAAAGGTCGCTGTTTCACCTGGCATAATGCTTGAATCTGATGTGATATCTGAATCAAATGTATGATATGACCCTTTAACAAATGCAGTTAATGTTTTGGTTTGACCTGACCAATTTTGTCGGATTATAAAATTAATTTTAGCAAAATCTGCACGATGTGTGCCAATATTTTTGATTTCACCTGTTAGTGAGGTGTTGCCGGAACTATCCTTGTTTTCTGAAATTGTACCCATTAATATAAGGTTTGCAACTGGCCCGCCCTGCCGACGTTCAATTAAGTCCACACCGCTTTCAACAACTGGTGTTTCTTCAGAGAGGACAATTTCGTTTTCAGTTGTTTCTTCACCCTGAACGGGTTCTAAAGATGTTGTATTTTCTACAACTCTTATAACCGTTTTTCGATCAATAGTTAGCGTACCAATCAATGTTTCTACTTTTATCAAATCTGTATCTTGATAGGTTATCTTGCCATAAACGGTTGTTCCGTTATCTAACAGAATTTCTTTGTTAAATATAGAAAAGGGGTTTCCCCAAATTGCAGCTTGTGCTTTGAGTTCATCAATTTGATCTTGATTACGGGCTTGATTTGCTTGAAGTTTTTTAATTTCAATACTCAAATCATCAATGATAGTCTGCATATCACTCTCATTAATAGGTTTTTGAGTCTCTTTTTTTATTGATTTTTTACTTCCGGCTGGTTTTGGTTTTGCTTTTTCTTGTTTCTCTTCGGTATTTGTCTCTTTTTTTGTTGATTTTGAGAGACCTAAATAGCCACAATTTAGAACAAAAAGTGGAAGTAGTAATACAATTATTGAAAGTTTAAATCTGTTTAGCATTTTTCTTTTAACCTTGTTTTGGCCATCATTGAAGTAATCTATAGCTGAAACTATAGCAGGAAAAATATTAAGATTTTAGGCGAATAACAAACAATTTCTCGCAGATAATTAATAAATTCAGACAATTTATTATCATTGTTTGATATTTTGGTATTTATTAGACAAAACTATTAAATTTGACGTCTGTATCATGGGGAAATTATGATTATTGAAATGATGAAATGTAAAATTCATCGCGCTACAGTGACTGAAGCAGATTTAGATTATGTCGGATCCATCACTATTGATGAAAATTTGATGGATGAAGCCGGTTTAATTGAATATGAAAAAGTACATGTGTTGGATATTACCAATGGCAATCGTTTAGAAACGTATGTTATTAAGGGTAAACGCGGGTCGGGTGAAATCTGCATTAATGGTGCTGCTGCACACCTGGTAACACAGGGCGACTTGGTGATAATAGTGTCATATTGCCAATTAACTCAAGTTGAAGCCTCTTCACATACTCCAACAATTGTTCACGTTGATAAATCAAATTCTGTAGTTTCAACCGAAACAGCAGAAACATTAGTTTATTAATTTGTGAAAAAAATTACCGTTCAAGATTTTCAAAAGTTTAAGCATCAAACTAAACCTTTTTCTACACTAACAGCCTACGACTTTACTTCAGCTCAGCTTGTAGATAATGCCGGCATTCCCTTAATACTTATCGGTGATAGTGCTGCAATGGTTATGTATGGATACGATACAACTATCCCTATTTCAATGGACGAAATGTTGCTTGTTTCTCGGTCCGTTTCACGAGGAGTTAAAACGGCTTTTGTGGTTGCTGATATGCCATTCATGTCGTATCAAACTTCGGTTGGAGATGCAGTAAAAAATGCAGGTCGATTTATTAAAGATTCAGGCGTTGAAGCTGTCAAGCTTGAGGGCGGAAAAATTTATTGTGATAGAATTGAAGCAATTGTGGGTGCAGGAATACCTGTTTTAGCACATATTGGTCTCACGCCTCAATCATTCCATCAAATGGGTGGTTATAAAGTACAGGGCAAAGACGTTGAATCTGCAAAAAAATTACTCGTTGATGCAAGGGCGGTAGAAGAAGCGGGGGCCTTTGCTCTCGTTTTAGAGGGTGTTCCGGCGGAACTTGCAAAACTCATCACAGATTCTATTTCCATTCCAACCATTGGAATTGGTGCCGGCCCATATTGTGATGGTCAAATACAGGTTTATCATGATATTTTAGGCCTGTTCGGAACGTTTGTGCCAAAGCATACCCATCAATATTCAAAGCTAAGTGAATCTATATCAGAACACTTGGTAGCGTATAAAAATGATGTTGAAAGCGGTCAGTTTCCATCTGAACAGCATTCAGCACATATTGCGATGGATATAATTAATTCTCTACAGCAATGAAAACTTTCTCCATGGTTTCAGAGTGCATAATGTGGAGAAAACAAACAAGTAGCACCATTGGGTTGGTTCCAACTATGGGTTCGCTTCATGATGGACACATATCTCTTGTTGAAAAGTCTCTAAAAACCTGTAAAAAAACTGTAGTAAGTATTTTTGTAAACCCTACACAGTTTACAGATGCTAATGATTTTAAAAACTATCCTATTTCTATAAAACAAGATTTACAATTACTCGAAACATACAATGTTGATGCTGTTTTTATCCCTAGTTCTGAAGAAATGTACAAGAAACATCATTCAATTAGTGTTTCCGAAAACAAACTATCTCACAGCCTTGAAGGGAAAAGCCGTGTAGGTCATTTTGATGGTGTCTGTACAATCGTAGCAAAATTGTTTAATTTATTCCAGCCAAGCCATGCCTTCTTTGGTCAAAAAGATGCCCAACAACTTTTGATTATTCAAGCTATGGTGGAACAATTAAATTATCAAGTAACTATCATTCCATGTGAAACTATTCGCGAGCAAAACGGGCTGGCAATGAGTTCTCGAAACTCACATTTATCAGCACAACAAAAAATGGAAGCTTCCAAAATATACCATGCCCTTGTTGATGCAAAAAGTGTAATTCTAAATGGTGAAACAAATGTGCTTAAAATAAAACAAAAATTGTTTGATGCTCTGAATTCAATCCCAAACTCTAAAATTGACTATATCTCAATTGCTAATATTAACACGTTGATTGAAGTTGAAACAGAAGTTAAGGGCACAGTGCTAATAAGTCTTGCGGTGTATGTTGGCAAAGTACGATTGATAGACAATATAATTTGTAGCTAAATCAAGTTTCATTATAAAACAAAAGTTTACTTTGCTCCTCAATTTTGATTTTTGTAATTTTAGATTAGTTATTTAAATCAAGGATGGCATAATGACATATTCAAACTTACAGGAGTTTTTCTTTTGGAGCATGATAATAAACATATGTGTGTATTTGATTACTTCAATATCTATTGTTGCTTTTAGAGCTTTTGTTGTGAAAGTACATAAGTGGGCCTTCAATATGGAAGAAAAGAGTGTAGTTGTTGCAATGTATAAATATTTAGCAAATTATAAGCTTTTAATTACATTTTTTAATTTTACACCTTGGTTAGTTTTGCTTATTCTGCAAGCGTAATGAACCTGTTGAAAACAATAGCCCAATGAATGGTGATTGTTATCACACCAAATACAAAACAATAAAATCGTAATCGTATAAACTCATAAACAAACACTCGGGTTAAAAAGTGTAGCACTCTCCAAAATAAAAATGCATAAGCAAATATTAAATCTTGGAACTGCACTGCATCAGAAACAAACAAAAACAAAACGAGTACATAAAATAAAATGGGAATTTGAAAAATATTTTTATAATGTTCTCTTGATGCTTCTAAATAATCTGGAGCACTGGTTCCTGAAAATAATTTGAAATAGGAAAATCGCACCTCTTTGTTTCTGACGGCTTTCAATGTGGTAAAAAGATGATGATAAATTGTTAAAAATGATAGTAAAATCATCCCAAAAAATGGGTATAATATTTGCTGATTATTCATTTTAATTATTCTTGTAGAAAGTGGGTTCCGCGGCTCTCTCTTGCTTCATGAGTTGCCGAAACAATTGCCACAGCGGTTTGGATTCCATTACGAAGTCCAATAATATCTGGTGTTAGTTTTGCTTTTTGATAAAAATCTTCAATTTCGGTTTGTAAATGCCTCAATGTTAGTTGGGCTCTATGTAAGCGTTGGCGGGTTCGAATTAATCCTACATAATTCCACATTGTATGTTTAATGGTAAGCCAGTCTTGTGCTATAAGGGCTGGGTCAATTATTTCTTTCTCTACTACCCATGGATGCATTTCCGGAAAATGATCATCTCCTTCCCTAAATTGTGTTGCATCCTTGCCGGCAATATAACCCCAAACAAGTGCTTCTAATAAAGATGTACTCGCTAAACGATTGGCACCATGTACACCCGTGCAGGCAACTTCACCGACTGCATACAATCTTTTCAAAGATGTGCGTCCTTTTAGGTTTACCCCAACACCACCACAGCTGTAGTGGGCAGAGGGCACAACTGGAATGGGTTCTTTGGTAATGTCAATTCCCCGTTCCGTGCAGTTTTTCAAAATAAGTGGGAAGCGTTTTTTTACCCACTCTAACCCTTTAAATGAAATATCTAAATAGACACAGGGGTGTTGTGTTGAAAGCATGGTTTGATGAATACCACGAGCCACGATATCACGCGGTGCCAATGAACCCAATTTATGAAAAGCTGGCATAAATTCATTACCATGTACATCGATTAGTTTTCCACCTTCACCACGAACAGATTCTGAAATTAAAAACCTATCCCGTTCATGGAACAAAGTGGTGGGGTGAAATTGAATATATTGCAAGTTAAAACATCGTGCACCTGCCCGCCAAGCCATCGCAATGCCATCACCCGTTGATTCAATAGGATTTGATGTATGTAAATAAATTTGTCCAAGGCCACCCGTAGCTAGAATAGTCCGTTTTGCATATATTGGAAAAATTTCACATGAATCGTTATTTATGACCATTGCTCCAAAACATGCGGGCTTTTTATATATATCTTTGGATAACGAAGAATGATGCGAAAGAGTTAAAATATCATTCACTGTATGGTTTTTTATAATAGTAATGTTGGGATGAGTTTCTAATGCATTGATTATAGCATCGTGAATTGCAGAACCAGTTCTGTCCTTACTATGAATAATACGAGCATCACTATGTGCTGCCTCAGATGTTCTGCTTAAACCATCTTTGCATGAACTTGAGTTGTCAAAATCTACATTTAGTCTCTTTATTAAAAATTCTTCAACAAGTTTTGGACCTTGTTCACAAATTTGATCAACAGCAGACGACCAACAGTGTCCTGCCCCGGCATCGAGGATGTCTTTTTTTAATTTGTCGGGTGAATCATCTAACCCTTTATAAACGATTCCACCTTGTGCGTTGGGAGTGTTGCCACTTTTTAAATCTTTTGTTTTAGTAACTAAAATTACATGTTTATTTTCATCGGCGGCAGTAATTGCTGATGTTGCCCCAGCAAGACCACTTCCAATTATCAATACATCTGATTCTAAGAATTTCAGCGGATGAACTCCAAACGAATATCGCGACTCTTAACAGCATGTGTTAATGCTCCAATAGAAATTGCATTGATGCCAGTATCCAAATAGCCATGAATGTTTTCAATAGTAATTCCACCGGATGCTTCAACAAAAATACTATCTCCGCCGGGATGTTGCCGAATAACTGCTATAGCTTCTTGGATTTGTTTGGGTGACATGTTGTCCAATAAAAAACCATCTACACCCGCAGATAGACCTTCTTTTACTTGAGCCAAAGTATCTACTTCCAATTCTATATGTAATTTGTGTCCTTCTTGCTTCGACATTGATACTGCTTTTGCAATGCTTCCTGCAGATTTTAAATGATTATCTTTTATCAAAACACCTGTTGAAAGGTTGAGCCGATGATTAAATGCGCCCCCACAGCATACCGCATATTTTTCAAACAGTCTTAAACCAGGTGTCGTTTTGCGTGTATCTAAAATTTTGACTTTAAAGGGTTTGGCAAGCTCTGAATACATACGCGCATTGGTTGCAATTCCACATAATCGTTGTGTTAAGTTAAGCATCACCCGCTCATATGATAAAATAGCACGTGAAGGGCCTGTAATAGTCCCAATTATATCGCCTGCTTTAATATCATCACCATCGCTAGGATTCAAATACACATCACAATCTGTACCAAAGCTGAAAGGAATCACATGCTCACCTACAAACACCATATCTTCAACAGCTTGAATTTCTGCTGTGGATAAAGCATCTTTACCAATAGTGCTCTCTGTTGTTTTGTCTCCATCTGGCATGTCTTCTTGCATAAAAAATGCAATTTGCTTTCTTACAAATTTTTCATCTAATGTTGTTTGTTGTGGATAAACTATCAACTTAAATCCAGCATTCGTTCTAAGGGTTTCAGAGCTTGTAATCGCAAATCTTCTGACATACTTATTTCTGGCGACATGTTTTCAAGTGCATTCACCATTTTTTCAATTGTATTTAACCGCATATGAGGGCATTCATTACAGGCACAACCATCATTGCTTGGAAGTGGAATAAATGTTTTATTTGGATTTTCTTTTTGCATGGTATGTATCACTCCCGGCTCTGTTGCAATGATAAAGGAGTCAGAAGTTGATGATTTTGCAAAATTAATTATGGATGTTGTAGAGCCAATATGGTCTGCATATTGTAAAATGTTGACATCACATTCGGGATGTACTAAAACTTTAGATTTGGGGTGCCTTGTTTTTAGCTTCACTAATTCTTTTTCAGAAAAGATTTCATGGACTTGACACGCGCCGTCCCACAATGTCATATTGCGTCCTGTTTGTGAATTAATATACCCACCCAAAAATTTATCGGGGGCAAATAAAATACGTTCATCAGACGGCAAACTGTTTACAATTTTTTCAGCATTCGAAGATGTGCAAATAATATCCGACATAGCTTTGATTTCAGCTGAGCAATTGATATAACTAACCACAGTATGGTTTGGATGTGCATCAATCCACTGTTTAAAGCGCTCAGGTGGTGCACTATCTGCTAAAGAACATCCTGCATCAATATCGGGCAATATAACTCGTTTGGTTGGATTTAATATTTTAGCAGTTTCGCACATAAAGTGAACACCACAAAACAGAATGACATCCGCATCTGTCTGCTGGGCATGTTTAGCAAGAGCGAGACTGTCTCCCATAAAATCAGCAACATCTTGAATGTCTGGGTCTTGATAATAATGAGCAAGAATGACCGCATTGCGTTTTTGCTTTAATTGTTCAAGTTGTGAAAAAATATCTGCCATAATTCCCTGAAATAGTCAAAAAGTGATGAGGTAATTTATAACCTTTCAAAGGTTTGAAACCTTTGAAAGGTTGTTTAATATTAGTAGAAAATAAAAAAGGGCGGTTGTGTACCGCCCTTTTTTTAACCACATAACAACAAAGGAGACTTAGAAGTTTATAATTGTCATTAAATA
>CAZCRK010000001.1:0-7265 GCA_964501035.1 uncultured bacterium | reverse complement strand
TCAAAACTACGAGCAATATTGTGCCATCCTACTGCGCCAATTAAACGTTGAGGACCATATGCAACTTCATAACGACCCAATTTAAAATCAAAGTTATTAAAAAAGAGGTCTGTTAACTGCACATATCCTTGGTGAAAAAACAATCTATCATCATCTGCATAGGCTAATGTTCCAGAATTGCTTCCAAGTGTTTTTGTGTTTTGTATTTGTAGCATTGCCTTCACATCATATGATGGTTGAAATACCGCATTAAACCGTGATCTAAGATATGATGTATTTGATGCATCGTTTGTTGCATCGAAATCTTTATTGCTCATTTCATATCTGTGACGCAATTGACCTGAAAATTTAACATTATCTATAGCAAACAATGCGCTTGATACACCAAGCATTAGTAACATTCCTATTATAGTAGCTTTTCTCACTACGATTCTCCTTTTGTTGTTTTCTGTTTGATGGACAATGGGGCGCAACTAAGCACCCCATTCTTTCCATGTTTTCTTATTTATATCGAGATTTAAATTCGTCAGATGCTTTTTTGCGCCTTGCTTTTTCAGCAGGGTCCATTTTACCCAAGTACCATTCGTGGTCAGAACTGTTTAGGGTTTCATCTAAAACAAACTGTAATTGCTTTGCTGCTTTTATTTGCGCATTGTCGCCCGAGTGCATGCCTCGCTCAATAAGCTCTTCTAATTCAGGTATATATTTAGCATAGAAGTGCTTTGCAAGATCATAAGTACCGTGCCAATGTGTATAATCTGGCGCCATCATTGAGGCTGCGTGACGAGCACGTCGTCCTTCATGATGCCATAATTCAAACCATGTGAAATCAATAGGTTCGGCAAATTTAATTTTATTACCGTCTGCATCTTTTTTCATAAGCGGTATGGCAGCGTTGTATAAAGCCAAACCTGGTTTTGCATATTTTTCAACATACAAATCAATCAAACCTTCATACTGAATAAAGAAATTATCTGTAAAGTTTCCATTATGGCATGCAATACACACGTCTTCCATGTTTTCTCGTCGGGTGTCCGCGTGAATATTGGCAGATTCAAGTCCCCATTTCTTATCTGTTTCATGGGCCAGTTTAGAAATTGGTGGTCTGTTGTTCCATTTAATTCGTAAGCCCACATTATGTGTAACGGGTTGATTTGGTGTTGCAGACATATGACATGTTGCACATGTTGGTGCAGACGAATAATCCTCACCTACTACCCACTTAGAAGATTCTAAATTCATATTATCAATATTTGCTCTAAAGTTGATACCATGTTTAGATTCATTATATACTTCCAATTGTGGGTGATCTGGACCCATGTGGCATTTACCACAGTTTTCTGGGTTTCTTGCTTGTGCTACAGAAAATTCATGTCGTTGGTGACATGCTGAGCAAGACCCTTCAGAGCCGTCTGGATTTACACGTCCAATACCTGTGTTTGGCCAGGTTGCAGGATCTAATGAACCATCATCTAGCACCTTAACCGCTGAACCATGACATTGCCAACAACCATTTACTGCGGCTGCAGAGTTGCCGTGTGGAAATCCAGGTGTAACCAAGCCATTGTTGCCTTCTACCACTTCAGCAAGTACGTTGTCAAGTGAACCCATGATTCTGCCCGCTTTTGAGTGGTGAGAATTTGCAAATTCTTCTACTTCGTTTTCATGACATCGTGCGCAATCGTTTGGTGATACAATTACAGAAATTGTATAGCCTTCATGTTCAAACGCATCTACATCTGATTCGTTTGCCATGTGACATTCGTAACAACCAACATTTGCGCCATAATGTTTGCTTTTGCCCCATTGCTGAAACAAGCTCACATTATCCTCTTTGTGGCACTCTAAGCATTCAGCTGTTGCCTCGCTCATTTCAGAAGGAATTGTTCTATCAGCCAACACTATGGACACCATTGTAGCAGATACCAATATCATTCCAATTATTTTCATCCAGTTTTTCATTTTTTTCTCCAGTGTTATTAATGAATATTCAACTAGTAGATATTTATACCACTATATCGAATATGCTAATTTAAAACACAACTATTGTGATATGAAGGTCATAATATCATAATATGTTAAAAAACGATATTTTGTCGTCGAGAGTTTATGTGTTTATTTTTTTGCTGGGGTGATTTGTTTATTAAATTTTTGATGATTTCGGATAATGCCAATGTTGGTTTTTTCACCAACCTGAACCCCTTGAAGGGCAAACATATAATCATATATACTATGTATTTCAACACCACCGAGTGAAATAATAACATCATTTTTTTGTAATCCAATTTGTTCAGCAGGGCTATCAGAAGAAACACCTTTGATTCTCATGCCATCACCATTATAGGTATAATCTGGTATCGTGCCTAGTTTTACAGAACTTCTTTTGCCCTTCTGCATGCGGGGGTTGATTTTTTTAAAGGTAATGGGTTGCTCAGATGCAGATATAGTGAACAGCAGTTCATTTACAAACTCAGTAACCTGCAATAAGCCGTCAGGGTTAATTTTTTCAATGTCGTCGGATGGCTTGTGGTAGTCTTCATGTGCACCTGTAAATACAAACAATGAGGGAATATCTTCTAAAATAAAAGATTGATGATCACTTGCACCAAAGCCTTCATCGTCAAAAACAATATTCAAATTATATGGTGTAATTTCTGCTATGATGGTCTTCCACTCCATTGCTGTACCCACAGCTCCCAACACCAGGGTTTGGTTTTCCATTCGACCTATCATGTCCATGTTTATCATGGCTTTTAGATTATCTTTGTCAAACGGAAGGTTTTCTGCTAAATAAGACGATCCAATTAATCCCTGCTCTTCAGCACCAAAAGCAACAAACAAAAGTTTGCAATCAAGAGGCGGTTGGGTATGCCCTATGAATTCAACAATTTCCAACATTGCAGATACTCCGGATGCATTATCATCTGCCCCATTGTGTACAGCATGAATGTTTGGTGCTGAAGACCCGCTTCCTGGGCCGCCAAAACCAAGGTGATCCATGTGCGCTCCCAAAATAATATATGAATCGCTGAGAGTGTTGGGGGGACAATACTCTCCCAAAACGTTATGCGATGTTTTTTTTATTGAATCCATGGTTACACTTATTTCAACTTGAATATTCGTTTCAAAGCCATGTGTTTTGTGTGGATTTTCTTTCATGTTTAAAATAATGGATAAGAGGTCAATTTGATTTTCACTTAAAATATTTCTTAGAGTTTCAAAGCTTGCAATTGCAGTTGGTATTCCTACATTGTCGAACATTTTTTGTTTTATGTTAACATAGGCATCAATAGAATGTTCTTTTTCGGCCACAAACAACACGGCGGAAGCACCATGTTCGCGTGCATTCATTGCTTTTTTTCGCAATGGCCAATTGGTCTCGTTTGGGTTGCCTGCTAATAATATCACCACATTGTTTTCAGTTTTGAGTGAATTATAATCGTCAAAATCATATTGCGGTTCTGTAACTCCATTACCTGCAAACACTACGTTGCCAACGACGCTTCCTGAAGATGAAAACCTCAAAAACTCAACACCTTGAATATTTGTATTATTAATAGAAAATGTAAAATCAGCATTTGGCTTTCCTCCAACTAAAAATTCAAAGGACTGTAGATATGAATGGTTTACACGCTCTAAACCAGCACTCTCAAAATATTTTGATATCTTCGCTGCTGTTTTTAGCTCTTCTTTTGAACCAGCTAATCGACCACCCATTTTATCATGTGCCATCCAACCAATATGATGTATCAGATCATCTTTTGTAAGTTCATTCGTTGTTTGGTGGGTGCAGCCAAAGATAAACAATGCAATAAATACAAAATATTTCATACTACTAGTTTTTCCTTCATTGTTTTGGGGTCATCTGTAAAAATTCCATCAATGTTATAGGACTTGACCTTATTAATTTGTTCTGACGAATTAACAGTAAAGGCAAACACCAACATTCCTTTTTCATGTGCCCAATTTACTTGTTTTTCTGATACAAATTCAATATCTGGGTGAAATGTATCTGGCTTACAAAAATATGCCCAGTGGCGTGGCAGAAACCAATAACTTTGATCTTCCCTGCTCCACAAAAGTCCGGTTTTTACGTTGGGAATAATTTGTTTTATCTTTTTTAAAACAAAAGGGTTAAATGATGAAATTAAAGTTTGTGCTTCAATGTTTGAGTTCTTTATAAGGTTTGCAACTTCTTGCTCAATCCCAGAACAGAAAATCTGATTTGTTTTAATTTCAATGTTGATAACTTGATTTTGGGGTAAAATCTGTACAACCTCTTGTAAAAGTGGAATATATGTGCTGGGTTTATCATAAAATTGTGAGCTTAATTGTTTGATTTCTTCATATGTAAGCGAGGAAACAAGCTTTTCTGGGTGGCCTAAGGATGTTAAGTCAAAATCATGAAACACAACTAGTTGCTTATCTTTAGACCATTGGATATCTAGCTCAATGCCATCTGTTCCTGCAGTAAGTGCTTCTTTAAACGAGGGGAGGGTGTTTTCAGTTTTTCGGATTGGACACCCCCTGTGTCCAAACACCGTTGGTTTATTATTCTTAAAAAGGGTGTGTGCTTGTGGTTTCCAGCTTGATAAAAAAAACCAAAAAATTGTACAAATTATAATAATTAGTAAAAATAATATTGTCATTTGAGCAGAAAATTTACAACAAAAAGGTTAATAATTCGCACCTAAAGGGCTTGTTTTATACTGTTATATTATGCGAATTTTGAATATACAAATATGTGTATAAGTTCGTTAATAAATTAGAAAGAGATAAGACAATTGATGGAAAAATGGCAAAATTGTTTGGAGTATATTCGGGAAAGAATCCCCGAACAAGCCTTTCAAACATGGTTTGATGATGTTGTAATTGCATCGTCCATTCAAGAAGAGGCAATAACCCTTCAGGTGCCGAATCAATTTCATTATGAATGGCTTGAGTCTAAGTATCGCCATTTAATTGATAGTGCTATCAAAGAACATTTTAATAATCCCATGGTTGTTAATTATAGTGTTGTCATTAGCAATAAGTCTACAGAAGAAATCCCAAAGCTTCAAGAAACCGAAAAACCAATTCCAAAAGGTTATCACCAATCATCCCAACTCAATAGTAGATATATTTTTGAAAATTTTATTGAGGGAAAAGATAACCAGTTTGCAAAGGCAGCAGCTTTTTCGGTATCAGATACTCCAGGACAAACACCGTTTAATCCGTTGTTAATTTATAGTAACCCGGGCCTTGGGAAAACCCATTTACTCCAAGCAATTGGAAACCATATCCTTCAAAAAAAACCGAGCACCAGGGTAGTCTATTTAACCAGTGAAAAGTTTATGCAGGAGTTTATTTCTGCTATTCAAAAGAACAAATCGACGGAATTTGCCCAAACGTATAGAAACGTTGACATATTATTATTAGATGATGTGCAGTTTTTTCAAAAAAAAGACCAAACACAAGAACAATTTTTTCATTTATTCAATGATTTGTATCAGCGAGGTAAACAAATTGTTTTAACGGCAGACAGGCATCCAAATGAGCTTAAAGGGATTAAAGATAGGTTGGTTTCGCGGTTTCAATCTGGGTTAATTGTTGATATTCAGGCTCCAGACCTTGAAACACGCATTGCTATATTGTCAAAGCAGGCTGACGATGACTGTTTGGACATTCCGTACGATGTAACTGAGTTTATTGCGTTTAGCGTAAAAAATGATGTTCGTAGAATGAAGGCCGTACTAATTCGCTTATTAGCCTTGTCGTCAATTTCACATCTGGACATTACAATGGAAATGGCAAAAAAAGTGTTGGTTGATATGCTTGGAAAATCTGCTTTCAATAAGGTGAATATAGATCATGTCATAAAATGTGTGAGTAAAGAAATGAAAGTCAGTGAACGCCAAATGTCGGGCAAGGGCAGAAAACAAAATGTTGCTATTGCTCGTCAAACAGCGATGTTTCTTGCACGAGAGTTAACAGATTTGTCGTTGATAAATATTGGCTCTCACTTTGGTGGGCGTGATCATTCTACGGTAATTCATGCCTGTAAAACAATCGAGGGTAAAATTCAATCAGATGCAGAGTTTGCACATAATATTGAAAATATGAAAAGTGACATTTCATAATAATTAACTGGGGGTAAAATGGACAATATCTTAATTATAGATGATGATGAGCAGTTAACGGAACTGCTTGATGAGTTTTTGAGCTCATTTAATTTTAAAATACATGCAAAACATACCCCTGAAGAGGGGTTGGGCTATTTAGAAAACAATGAGATTGACTTGATTGTCTTGGATATTATGTTGCCTGGGATGGATGGTTTTCAGGTGTTACGAAAAGTTCGAGAAAATTCTTCTGTTCCCGTGATGATGTTGACGGCCAGAGGTGAAGTAACAGATAGAATTGTGGGGCTTGAGCTTGGGGCAGATGATTATTTACCAAAACCTTTCGAACCAAGAGAGTTGCTTGCAAGAATTCAATCGATTTTAAGAAGAAGTCTTTCACCTGAATCCATGCAAGACATTGTTGAATTTGAAGATTTACAAGTTGATAAATTGAAACAAGAAGTTCTTTTAGAGGGTGGGGTTGTTCATTTGTCCACAACCGAATATGAAGCATTGCTAATGTTTGTTGAAAATCCTGGGCAAATTTTGGACCGGGAAAAACTAGTTGAAAACTTACGTGGAATTCAGTGGCAGTCATACGATCGATCTGTGGATGTTTTGGTCAGTAGACTAAGAAACAAATTAGGAGAAACTCCTTCCCGAACTCGTTTTATTAAAACAGTGCACGGAGTGGGCTATAAATTTATAGGAATAGTAAAAAATTAGCCTTCCTTTTGTCAAAACTATAAAAAAGAGTCTCTTTTTAAAACTGGGGACACTTTTCTTAATTTTAACGATTACGCTTATTTTAGCAAGCTACTATGTGATTGAATTTTCATACACTGAACAAGATAATATATTAGATGCTCATGAGTGTTTTTATTATACAAAACTCGTGGATTCCTGGGGCTCCCCTCCCGACACTACTATTCTAAATTCAGACCTAAAAAATCTTAAAATGTGGGGTGTGATATATAAAAATAACATCGAATATTGGAGAAGCAACAACGATTCAGTTCGGTTTGATATTTTAGACTATGGAAGCTATAACGATAGTGAACTTCTGTCAAAATCTCAGCAAGTAAACATACCACATTACGTTTCTACTGGTGATATTTTAGACTATCCTGCTACATATGTTGATGCTGGGATGTTCCAATATTT